>JBEKRL010000010.1:0-37520 GCA_049518775.1 Candidatus Dormibacteria bacterium | reverse complement strand
GGGCGGTGACATTGCCCGCCTCGTTGCGCGTGGGGAGCACCACGCTCAGCTCGGGCGACGTCGCCCCAGCGCCTCCGGCGAACTCAGGCATCGGCCGCAGTCTAACCTCGATCTGGACCGGGTTCGGGGGCTGTTACCGAATTGGAAAGTGGCCTGAGCCCCTCCCCACCGGCCGATTGCCGGGGGGCGCAGCCGGGGCTCGCCGCTCCCCTTCGGCCGCAATCTGGCCCGGGCGGGGCGCGGCCGGAGTCAGGTCGGGGCGCCGTCTCCCGAGCCGGGGATCCTCAGCGGCATCGGGCCCCGCGACTTCGAGGCCGAGCCGTCGCTGGCGACGGTGGAGGCGGGCGCGCTGGTGGAGGTGGCGCAGCCGCCGCATGGGCGCCGGGACCGGTCAGTCCCCCCGGACTCCCCAGCCCTCCATGCGGGTGCGGTAGACCCGGCTCCAGTTCCAGACGGCGAGCCAGGACAAAGCCCACACCCCCAGCTCGACGGATACCCCGACCAGGGTGGAGCGGGCCAGGGAGTTGCCCGCCAGGGCCAGGGCGCAGTACACGAGGACCCGGACCAGGACCATGCCCACCAGCCCGGACATGGCCAGGAAGGCGATCCGCACCACCCTTCGCTCGGCTCGCATCGCCGCTCGGAGCTGGCCCGCGCTGCTCACTCCCGGGCCGCCCAGGTGGAGCGGGGGCTCCGGCTGGGTGCGGCTCAGTCTGGCCGCCCCGATCGTGGCCAGGAGCCCCGCCAGCAGCACCGGCACCAGCGCCTGCCAGGGCGCTCCCAGCCGGAGGAAGTTCTGCCAGCCGGCGAGCCGGTGACCAGCGTCGTAGGAGCTGGCGAACCGGCTCTGGAGAACGAACGAGACGGTCCCCACCGCCAGACCCAGCACCAGGCTGGCCCCGGCGGTGATGACCGCCGGGCGATGCCTGCTGACCTGCCCTTGCCACCAGCCTTTGGGTCCCGCGGGTCGGGGCTCAGCCACGGGTCGAGCTCGGCTCAAGCGACCCCAGGCAGCGCGCGGCGGAGCGCCGCGCCGTCGCCTGGGCGCTCTGGAGGACCTGGTGCTTCGACCAAGCTGGGTGGGGCCGCACATTTCGGGGCCGCCCGAGCCGTATGGCCGGCGGAATAGGGCGGGTCGGGCGGATGAGAGAGGGCATGGCGCCCTCGATTGTGGAGCCCGGAGGAACTCCCCGCCTCAGCCTAGAATCGGGTGGATGGGTTCGACGCCTGGCGGGCGGCACCCAGCGCCCGAGCTGGCCCGCGGCCCGCGGGTGCGGGTCGTCACCTACAACGTTCTCCTGGGAGGTGGTGGGCGCTGGTCCGAGATCGGGCGCCTGCTCGGTGCTGTGGACGCCGATGTCATCGCCCTCCAGGAGGCGGATGACCGGGAGGCGGTTCAGCGGCTCGGCCGGGAGCTCGGCCACCGGGTGATCTTCGGCTCGGCGCCGACCCCGAGGCACCAGGCGGTGCTGAGCCGCCTGCCGGTGACCGACTGGGCCAACCACACCGACCCCGCCGTCTTCCTCAGGAACTCCCTCGAGGTCTGGGTGGAGCTGCCGCCGGGGAGCGAGCCCAGCGAGCTGGGCCTTCACACCGTCCATCTCACCGCGGCCTTCCACCGCCGGGGCCGGGCGGAGCCGGAGCGGGTTCGCGAGCTGGCGGCGGTCCGGGCCCACGCCGCCAGCCGGCCGGAGGCATCCCACCTGGTTCTGGGCGACTTCAACGCGCTCGCGCCCGGGGACACGGTCAAGGCCACCGACTTCTTCGCCCAGATCAACCAGTGGCGGCGGACCGGGGTGCTGAGCGAGGCCGGGATGCTGGGTCCGGTCCCGACCGGGCTGAGCCGCATGCGCTGGTGGCAGGACACCGACGCCGAGACCATCATCGAGGAGTTGCCGGAGGCGGTGCGCAGCGGGCTGCCGCGTCTACCCTGGCTGGTCCATCCCCTGCTCGAGGTGCTGCCCCGGGGAGAGACCACCGACGCGGTCCTGGCGGCGCTGCTGCCTCGGGCGGCGGTGCGAAGCATGGTTCAGGCGGGCTACGTCGACTGCCTGCGAGCGCTTCATCCCCGGTCTGGCAGCTTCACCTGCCCCACCTACCAGCCCGCGGTGAGGGTCGACTACCTCTTCGCCACCCGTGACCTGGCGGCCCGGCTGGTCAAGTGCGAGGTGGTGGGTCGCAGTGGGGAACTGGCCGCTCTGGCCCGGCGCGCCAGCGACCACTTCCCGGTAATGGCGGAGTTCGGCCTGGGCCGTCTCCGCCCCTGAGGCAGGATCCGGCGGCGAGGGCCGCGGTCCCCATCAGAGGAGGTCCCACGGAGTTGGCTGAGCAGCAGGCGGCGGGGGTGCCCAGGACCGGTCGGCGCTGGATCCCCACCATCACCCTGCTGGCGGCGAGCGCCCTCTACGGATGGTCCTTCGTCGTGGTCAAGGACGTGATCGCGCAGTACCCGGTGCTGCCCTACCTCGGTCTCCGCTGGGCGATCGCCGCTCTCACCCTGTTCCTGCTGCTGCGGCGCTGGCCCGGCCGGCTGGAGTGGCGGATGGGCCTTCCGGTGGGCGCAATGCTGGCGGTGGGGTGCCTGGTCCAGACCGAGGGGATGGTCACCGTGGGTGCGGGGATCGCGGGACTGCTGACCGGGCTCTTCGTGGTCTTCACCCCGATCCTGGACCGTCTCATGTTCAAGTCCCGGCTTCCGAGAAGGACCCTGGTCAGCGTGGGTGCGGCGATGCTCGGGATCGCCATGCTCACCGGGGCCAGAGGGGGCTTCATGCTGGGTGACCTCCTGCTGCTGCTCTCGGCGGTGGCCTTCGCCGGGCAGACCGTGCTGCTCAGCCACGCCCGGGGGTCGGTGGGGCAGCTGGGGCTGGTCCAGTTGCTCGCGTGTGCCGTGACTTTCCTGCTCCTGGGCAGCACCGGGGGGATTCCCTATCCCGCCATATCAGGGTCGGTGGCGATGGGCCTGATCATCCTCGGAGTGCTGGCCAGCGCGGTGGGGGTGCTGGCCCAAACCTGGTCCCAGCGCCAGATGTCAGCCAGCAGCGCAGCGCTGGTGCTGTCCGCCGAGCCGGCCTTTGCGCTCGGCTTCGCGGTCGTGCTGGCGGGCGAACGGCTCGGCTCACTGCAGCTGGCCGGGGCGCTGGTGCTGATCGCCGCCATAGTCGGGCACGAGATCGACTTCCGCCGGGCCTTCGGCCGAGCCTAGCCGGAGAGCCACCGAAGGGCTTCTCGGCCGCCCATATACTCGGGTCATGGCCAGCGAGGACGATCTGCCCCCGGTTCCCCATGCCGAGTACGCGCTCCTGGGCGGCTCGGGGACCGGCACTCAGGGATCCCCCGAGCTGGAGGAGTCGGTGGGTCCCGAGGCCCGCGACGTGGTTTTCACCACCCCCTTTGGGGAGACGCCTCCGGTTACTCGCTTCAAGCTGCCCGAGGCAGACGGCCGGGAGCGCTCGGTGCTCTTCGCTAGGCCCCATGCCACCATGGCCGGGGGGCTGGTGGGTCGCTCCAGCGAGAGCCGGGCTGGGCAGGCGCTGGCCCTCTTCTGGCTCTTCCAGAGGGCGGGGGTGGTCCGGATCGTGGCGGAGTCCGGGGCGGCCAGCATCACCCAGCACTTCCACCCCCGCGACCTGGTGGTGCCGCACGACTTCATCGACTTCACCCGCCAGTACGGCGGCCGGCTGACGCCCGGGGCGATCCTGGTGATGCGGGACCCCTTCTGTCCCGAGATCCGGGAGGCGCTCTGGAATCGGGCCCGGCAGTTCGCCGCCGAGAAGGCGACCCGGGTCTTCAACCGAGCGGTCCACGTGACCGTAGAGGGGCCCCGGCTGGAGACGGCGGCCGAGGTGGGCGCACTGGCCCGGATGGGCGGCGACGTCATCAGTCAGACCCTCACCCCGGAGGTGTATCTGGCTCGCGAGATCGGGGCCTGCTTTGCCTCCGTGGAGATGGTCCTGAACTACGCCGAGGGCGTGCGCCCGGAGTGGGACTTTGACCTGCTCCGGGCGATCGTCCGCGAGGGCGCCGAGGAGCTGGGCCGGGTGGCCCTGGACGCTCTGGTGGCACTTCCCGGTGAGCGGGGCTGCTCCTGCGCCGAGCACCGCCAGAAGGCTTCCAGCCCGAACCCGGTGGCCGAGACGGCGTGACCCTGGCAGGAGCGGCTCGGCCGGCTCTGCCCACGGCCGGGGAGCCGGAGCCGGAGGCGGTCAGGGGCATGTTTGCGGAACTGGCCGGCCGCTATGACCTGCTCAACTCTCTGCTCAGCCAGGGCCAGGACCGCCGTTGGCGCCGGCGAGCGGCCCAGCTCACCCGCACCGTGTCCGGCGACCGGGTTCTGGACGTGTGCAGTGGCACCGGGGCGCTGACCCGGCTCCTCTGCCAGCGGGTCGCGCCGGGCGGGGAGGTGGTGGGTCTGGATCTCACCGAGGCCATGATTGAGGTGGCCAGGATCCGCGCCCCGGGGGTGCAGTTCGTGGTCGGCGACGCCTGCCACTTGCCGTTCCCGGACGGCCACTTCGACGCCGCCACCATGGCCTTCGGACTGCGCAACATCTGCGCCAAGCAGCTGGCCCTGGCGGAGCTGAGACGGGTGCTCCGGCCCGACGGCCGGGTGGTGATTCTGGAGTTCAGCACGGTGGTCTCGCCACTTCGCGCCAGCTACGCCTGGTACAGCCGCCACCTGATCCCCCGCATCGCCGCCGTGGTGTTGGGCCGGGACGGTGCCTACCGCTATCTGACCGAGTCGATCGCCGCCTTCCCTCCCCCTAGGGCGGTGTCGGGGTGGCTGCTCCAGGCGGGCTTCGATCGGGTGCGCCACCACTCCATGACCGGTGGCGTGGTCGCGCTGCATGTCGCCCGGCGCCCCTCGGGTGCCGGTGGTCACCCGGAGGCGAGCCCGCTGGGCCGGCCTGGGCCAGGGGGCTGAGGATCTCGGCGAAGAGGGGCGGCCGCGAGGATCGCCAGGCACCGGTGGGTGGTGGTTCTGTGGCGGGCGCCGCTGGTCGCCCCACACGCCCGAGGGGGATCTGCGGGTGGTCGCCGGCCGCGCCCTGGTCGGGTACAGTGAGCCCTCTTGGCGGTGGGAGGCGTCCTGGCCCCAGGGGCCGGGGAGCGGAGGGCTCCACTTGATTCGTACCCTGGTGGTGGTGGGGCGCCAGGAGGTCGAGCGCCTGGCTCCCTGGCTCGACTACCTGGCGCGAACCGGAAGCGTCTCGGTGGACCTGACCCAGGACTCCTCGGCGCTCACCCACCTCGGCGGATTTGACGTCGTCGTGGCGCACTCCCCGGAGGGGGATCTGGAGGTCGAGGCTGAGGCCAGCCTCTGCGACTTCGTGAGCCGTGGCGGCGGCTTCCTTGGCCTCCACCGCACCAGCGCCAACTGGGCCTCATCGCGCCGCTACCTGGAGATGGTCGGAGGCGGTCGGGACGGGCGGCTTCCCCAGAGCGAAATAGTCGTCCGGGTCGGCGACCCCGGCCACGACATCACCCGCCGGCTGGCCGGCCCACTCGTCCTTTACGACTCCTGCTACACGGTACCCGAGCCTCCCCCCGGCTCCCGGGTCCTGCTGGACACCAGCTGGCATTTCCGGCGGCTCCCGGTCGCCTACGTGCGGGAGGCCGGCGCGGGCCGGATCTTCTACCTGGGGATGGGGGAGACGGCCGAGACGTTCCGACAGCCCGCGGTCCAGGAGCTGCTCTACCGTGCCCTTCGCTACGCGGCCGGGAAGGTCGAGCGGGAGTCGGTGGGAGTGGGCATGCTGGGGTTCGGTGCCATCGGCCCGGACCACGTGGACTCCATCGACGCGGTCGCGGGACTCCGGCTTCGCGCCGTCTCCGACCAGAGCCTGGAGCGACAGGAGGCGGCCCGAGGGATGGTGCCGGAACTGGAGATCGCCGCCAACCTGGCCCAGCTGCTGGAGCTGTCCGGGGTCGAGCTGGTGGTGATCTCGACTCCTCCCACCACCCATGCCGAGATGGCCGAGCAGGCGCTGCTGGCCGGCAAGCATGTCCTGGTGGAGAAGCCGTTCTGCCTCAAGCTGGCCGACGCCGACCGGCTGGTGGCGCTGGCCGAGGAGTGTGGCCGGACCCTCACCGTCTTCCAGAACCGGCGCTGGGACCCGGACTTTCTGGCCCTGCAGTCGGTCGTGCGCCGGGGCGAGCTCGGTTCGATCTTCCACCTCGAGGCCTTCGTCGGGGGCTACCAGCACCCCTGCCACTTCTGGCACTCCCACTCGCCGGTCAGCGGGGGGGTGATCTTCGACTGGGGTTCGCACTACCTGGACTGGATCCTCCAGCTCGTCCCGGGAGACGTGGTCAAGGTTTCCGCCAGCCGCCAGAAGCTGGTCTGGCACGACGTGACCAACGACGACCACTTTGAGATCAGGATGACCTTCGAGGGGGGGGCCGAGGCGGAGTTCATCCACTCCGACATCGCCGCCGCGCGCAAGCCCAAGTGGTACGTGCTGGGAACCCGCGGCGCCGCGGTCGGCCACTGGCGTGAGGGCAGGCTGACCAGCCGCGGCTCCACCGGTCAGGTGGTCGAGGAGAGGCTCTCCGTCACCGACCTGCCCTGCGAGTTGCACGTGCTCACCCCGGATGGGTCGGGCGAGTGCCACGACCAGCTGGTGTCCCTGCCCAGCCCGCCGCCGCAGGCCTTCTACCGCAACCTGGCGGGGCACCTCCTGGCCCAGGAGCCGCTGGTGGTCAGCGCGGAATCCGCCCGCCGGAACATTGCGGTGATGGAGGCGGCCACTCGCTCGGCGGAGCTGGGGAAGCCGCTGTCGCTGCGGGTGTGAAGGAGAGACCGCTCCGCTGGGGGGTGCTGGGAGCAGCCTGGATCGCGGGCCGGGCTGTGCTTCCGGCTATCCAGGCCAGCGGGGGAGAGCTGGTGGCGCTGGCCAGCCGGGACCGGGCCCGGGGGCAGGAGATGGCCAGCAGGTTCGGCATCCCGTTGGTGCTTGACGACTACGCTCGGCTGCTGGAGGTGGAGTTGGACGCGGTCTACCTGCCCCTGCCCAACTCGCTTCACCTGCCCTGGACCCTAGGTGCGGTGGCCGCCGGCAAGCACGTGCTCTGCGAGAAGCCACTGGCGCTCAGTGGGGCCGAGGCGCGGGAGATCTCCGCGGCGGCGACCGCGAGCGGGCTGGTGGTGGCGGAGGCGCTGATGTATCGCTACCACCCACGCTGGCGAACGGTGCGCCAGCTCGTCGCCGAGGGCCGGCTCGGGTCCCTCCGCCACCTCCAGGGGTGCTTCAGCTTCCCCCTGGGGCCCCCTCCCAACATCCGCTGGGTGGCTGGTCTGGGTGGAGGGGCGCTGTACGACGTCGGGTCCTATCTCCTCAGCGCCGCCCGCTGGCTGGCCGGCGAGCCCGACCGGGTTCTGGCGCGGGCCGGCCGGCGCCACGGGGTGGACAGCGACGGCTCGGTGCTGCTGGAGTTCTCCGGGCCGGCCGGCCCGGTGGCGGCCGAGCTTGCCTTCAGCTTCGAGGCGGTGGAGCACGAGGAGCTGGTGCTGATCGGTACCGAGGCCATCCTCGTCGTCCCCAAGCCCTTCACCGCGTGGACGGGGGAGGCGATCCCCCTCCAACTCCGCGGGGGGCCGGGGAGAGGGTCGGAGGCCATCATCACCGCAGCCGCCGACCCCTATCGCGAGATGGTGGTGGCCTTCACCGCCAGTGTCCGGGGTGGTCACGCGCCGTTCACCGACTGTGGGGACGCCGCCCGGAACCTGGCGGTGCTCGAGGCCTGTCAGAGGAGCGCCGCCGGTGGCCGCTGGGAACGCCCCTAGCTCGCGCCCTCCACCTCGATTAGGCAGCTGGGAGCGGTGACCCGCAGCGCCAGCTCCCCACTGCTGGCGGCGTAGGGCGACTCCGCGGTGACGCAGGAGCTGAGGACTCTGGGACTCCCGGCCGAGGCCGGCCAGGAGACCAGCACCGTGGCTCCGGCCCGCTGATCCTCCAACCGGGCGGAGAGGGTGGAGGTCTTGCGATCGAAGCTGAGCTGAGAGAGCGTCCCCGGCGCGGCCCTGACGAAGGGCTGGGCGAGCACGTCGAGCCAGGCGCTGTCGGGCCGGCCCCGGCCGCTCTCAACCCCCCAGCCATCGGGGTCGTTCCACTGCCACCAGGCCCAGCCGGTGCGGAACTGGTTGGAGACGGTGATCTCGGCCTCGGCCCAGGCCACGGCGTTGGTCCGGTGCCGGTCGATGCCCAACTCCCCCGCCCAGTAGGCGGCGGGGAGCTGGGCCGCCTCGGCCAGCCCCTGCTGCAGCTCGGCGCGGAGCGGGGCCTTGCTGCCCCGGTAGGTCGGGGGGAGGATGCTCCCCGAGTAGAGATGGGTGGAGTAGACGAGGTCCCGGGCTGCCAGGGGGCGGATCGCTGTGGGCAGGTCGCCGAAGAAGTCCCCTTCCACGATGAAGAGGTGGTTGGGGTCCACTCGAGCCAGGTCGCGAATCCCGGTGGCGTAGAAGGGCCAGAGGATGTGGGTCTCGAAGATCGCCGGGGGCAGGGGAAAGGGGTGGGGTTCGTTGTAGAGGTCGTAGCCGGCTACGGCTGAATCACCTCTGAACTGGGCCACCACCTGCTCCCAGGCTCGCCAGTAGAGCTGCTGCCAGTTCGGGAAGAGCCAGAAGTAGGCCAGGGCGGCGTTCACCGCCGGCGAAGTGTGGCGCTGCCAGGCCGCGCTGAGCCAGGGGATGTGGAGATCGGGGACCCCCGACACGGAGATCCACGCGGGAGCCCCGCTGCCGCCGAAGGCCACCCCGAAGTCCTCGGTGTGCATGTCCAGGACCACGTAGAGGTGGTGATCGGCACAGAGCCGGACCGTGGCGGCAATCCGCGCCAGGTAGCCGGCGCTGAAGCGGCCCGGCGCGGGCTCCAGCAGTGACCACGAGATCGGCAGGCGGACAACGTCGAACCCCTCCGCCTGCATCAGGCGGGCGTCGGTCGGGGTGAGGGCAGGCTGGGCCCGTTGGTCGCCGACCTGAAGGAGCGCGTCGTCGTTGAACCCGCGCAGGATCACCGTGCGGCCCTGGCTGTCGACGATCTGCCCCTGCCGAACCGAGAGCCAGGGCAGGGGACCCGCCGCCGGCCTCTGGGGGAGGAACTGAACCGCCAGCGCGGGCGTCGGCAGGCAGACCACGGCGGCCAGCGCCAGCACCGTGCCCAGCAGACCGGGTAGGGTCGACAGGCCCCCGCCGCGCTGGCGGGTCCGCGACGTCAGCAGTCGGTGCAGCACGGGGGGATTGTGGCTCACCCGGGTCGGCCCCCCGGCCGGGGAGGGTTACTCGCTGCCGACCCGCGAGCCTGGGGTCGAGGAGCGGAACGAGATGAAGCCTGCGATGACGGACCCGGAGTGGGCGTTCACCAGCACCGCGTCGAACTCCACGTCACCCTGCTCCTCGAGGTTGGTCGCCCCCCCTGAGCCGGGGTTGAGGAAGACCACCCAGCAGAGCTGGCCGGGCGGGCCCAGCCGGTCGCGCCCGGGTCCGATCACCGTGGCCAGAGCCTCGGACTCCACCGCCGATCCGCTCTGAGTGGAGCTGGCTGCTGCGGCCGCCCGCCGGGCGGTGATTCCGGCGGGGCCGGTGGGGGTCGCAAGGGTCAGGCCGCTGGCCTGCAGGCTGGTGACGGCGCTGGGCAGTATCCCCAGTCCGTTGGGGGCCGGCGGAGCCGGGAGCGCCAGCAGGGCAAGCGTTCCCACCAGTCCCAGCGCCAGGGCCAGGACCACCGTGCGCAACCGCCGACCGGCGGACCTCGGTCCAGAGGGGCGCAACGACTCCACGCTTGCATCATCGGCCAGCCGGACCGGCGCGGTCGAAACGGAGTTGGCCCAGTGTTTCGGGGTCGGTCGGCTGCGGTAGGGTAGGGGTAGCGGCGCCGGCGTGTCGGGGCCGACTACAGCTCTACGGAGGTTGGCAGAACCAAATGGCAAAGACCGTTGGAATTGACCTGGGAACGACCAACTCAGTGGTCGCCGTCATGGAGGGCGGTGAACCAGTTGTGATCCCGAACGCGGAGGGGGGCAGGACCACGCCGTCGGTGGTGGCCTTCACCAAGAACGGGGAGCGGCTGGTGGGGCAGTTGGCCCGGCGCCAGGCTGCGGTCAATCCCGAGAACACCGTCTACTCCATCAAGCGTTTCATGGGCCGCCTCTTCAACGAGGTGGAGGCCGAGCGCAAGATCGTCCCCTACAAGGTCACCGCCGGCAAGGATGGAAGGGCCGAGGTGGAGGCCGGGGGCAGCACCCACACCCCCGAGCAGATCTCGGCGATGATCCTCCAGAAGCTCAAGGTGGATGCCGAGGCTTACCTGGGCGAGAAGGTCACCGACGCGGTGATCACGGTGCCCGCCTATTTCAACGACGCTCAGCGCCAGGCGACCAAGAACGCCGGCCAGATCGCCGGGCTCAACGTCCTCCGGATCATCAACGAGCCCACAGCCGCCTCGCTGGCCTACGGTCTGGACCGCAAGGAGTCCGAGAAGATCCTGGTCTTCGACCTCGGCGGGGGGACGTTCGACGTCTCCATCCTGGAGGTGGGTGAGGGGGTCTTCGAGGTCAAGTCCACCAATGGCGACACCCACCTGGGTGGTGACGACTACGACCGCCGGGTCGTCGAGTGGGTGGCCGAGGAGTTCAGGAAGGAGCAGGGGATCGACCTCAAGGCGGATCGGCAGGCCCTGCAGCGCCTCACCGAGGCCGCGGAGAAGGCCAAGATCGAGCTCTCCCAGCTCCAGGAAACCCAGATCAACCTGCCCTTCATCACCGCCGACCAGAACGGTCCCAAACACCTGGACACCCGCCTCTCCCGCTCCAAGTTCGAGCAGCTCACCGCCGACCTCACCGACCGCTGTCGAGGGCCTTTCGAGAGCGCTCTGAAGGACGCCGGCATGAAGATCGGGGAGCTCGACGAGGTCATCCTGGTGGGGGGCTCGACCCGGATGCCGGTGATTCAGGAGCTGGTCCAGAAGCTGAGCGGCAAGGAGCCCCACCGCGGTGTCAACCCCGATGAGGTGGTCGGCGTCGGCGCTGCCATCCAGGCAGGCGTTCTCAAGGGCGAGGTGAAGGACGTGCTGCTCTTGGACGTGACCCCGCTGTCCCTGGGGATCATGACCGAGGGCGAGGTCAACACCCGTCTCATCGAGCGCAACACCACCATTCCCACCAGCAAGACCCAGGTCTTCTCCACCGCTGCCGACAACCAGTCCTCGGTGGAGATCGTGGTCCTCCAGGGCGAGCGGCCGCTGGCTCGCGACAACCGCACCTTGGGCCGCTTCATGCTCGACGGCATCCCCCCGGCTCCCCGAGGGGTGCCGCAGGTGGAGGTCACCTTCGACATCGACGCCAACGGAATCCTCCACGTGACCGCCAAGGACCTCGGCACCGGGCGGGAGCAGAAGGTCACCATCACCGGGTCGACCACCCTCCAGCGAGAGGAGGTCGAGCGGATGGTGAAGGAGGCCGAGTCCCACGCCGAAGAGGACCGCAAGCGAGCCGAAGAGATCACCCGGCGGAACCAGGCCGACTCCCTCGTCTACACCGCCGAGAAGACCATGCGTGAGCACGGGGACAAGGTGTCGGCCGAGCTCCGCGAGGAGATCACCAAGAAGACCGACTCCCTGAAGGCGGCGGTGGCGGCCCAGAACGCCGGCGACATCGAGGCCCGCCAGACGGAGCTGTCAGAGGCGCTCCAGAAGGTTGGTCAGGCCGTCTACCAGAATGCCTCGGCCAGCTCGTCAGAGGGGGCGCCGGGTGGCGGCGAGGACATCCCGCCGGCGGCGGGAACCCCGGACGCGCCCCCGGGCAGCGACGGCGACGTGGTCGACGCCGAGTTCAAGGAAGTGTGAAGCCGCCCCGGCTCGGTCTCGGAGCCGGGCTCGGGCTGGCGGCGATCGGCGCCTTCGGTTACGCGGGCCTGGCGGGTTGGTCCCGCCAGGCCTGGGTCGCCGACCTCCCGCTGAGGGAGCTCGAATTGGAGCTGGACCGCTGGCTGGCCGAGCTCGGGGTGTCGGCCAGGCACCGCTACGTCCACACCACGGTGGGCCGGGTTCACGTCCTGGACGCGGGTGGGGGCGGCGATGCCGTGGTGCTGATCCCGGGACTGGCAGACTCGGCCGGCGAGTTCGGGGCCATCATCGGAGCGCTGGCCGACCGGCACCGGGTGGTTGTGATCGACCGCCCCGGGACCGGGCTCAGCGATCCGATTGGGTTCAGCGGACACCCGCGGGATGCGTGGATCCGGGTCATCGCCACAGTCGCCGACCAGCTCGAACTGGGGCGGTTCATCCTGGCGGGTCACTCTCTGGGGGGACTGGCCGCCGGGGCATTCGCCACCGCCCACCCCGAGCGAGTCCGGCGGCTGGTGCTGGTGAGCCCGCTGGGACTGGAACGGCGAACCCCACTTGCTTGGAGCCTGATGCTGATCCCGGGAGTTTCGGGCCTTTTCGCCGCCAGCGCGCGGGCCCACTGGCGCGGGGCGATCCCTCGGCCCTGGGGGGCCAGCGCACCGAGCTGCGTTTCCCAGGGCCTCTCCCCGATGCAGGCCTACCTCAGGGATGTGGCTCTGCGCTTCGGACCCGGCTCCGATGTGGGTGCGTTGGGGAGGCTGCTGCGTCCGCCGTCGCTGCACCCTGAGTCACTGCTGCTTCCCGGTCTGGGACTGCTTGCCGACAGGACGCTGGTGGTCTGGGGGAGCCAGGATCGCAGGCTGCCGCTGGCCGGCGCCAGGGGCGCTCTGCGCCATCACCGGGGCCTCCGGCTGAGGGTGGTGGAGGGGGCGGGTCACCTGCTGCCCTACGAGCAGCCGGAGCTGGTCGCCGAGCTGATCGTCGGCGGCTGAGAGGTCCAGGGCCCGCTCGTTTCCCCGCCGTGCCGGCTGGGTATAGCCAGAGCTGTGAACTCGTCGCCTGAGGAGGCCCTTGATGCAGCTTGAGCGGTTGACGCAACGGAGCCGGGAGGCCCTGGACCAGGCCGGACAGCTGGCGACCGACCTGCAGCACCCCCAGGCGGAATCGGAGCATCTCCTGCTCGCGTTGGTGGACCAGGCCGACGGCGTGGTGGCGCCTCTCCTCAGGCAGGTTGAGGCGGACCCGGACCAGATTCGCAGCCGGCTCCGAGACGACCTGGAGAGCCGGCCCAAGCAGCACGGCGCCACCCCGGCAACCTCCCGGGAGCTGGACCAGGTGCTGCGGGCGGCCTGGGAGCAGATGGAGCGCTTGGGCGACGAGTACTGCAGCACGGAGCACCTGCTGCTGGCACTGGCTGGGCAGCGGGGAGGACCTGCGGTGGGGATCCTCCGCCAGTTGGGGGTCACCCCGGAACGCCTCGGCTCGGCCCTGGATGGGCTCCGCCAGGGCCAGAAGGTCACCGACCCCAACCCCGAGAGCAAGTTCCAGGTGCTGGAGCGCTACACCCGCGACCTGACCCAGCAGGCCCGTGAGGGCAAGCTCGATCCGGTCATCGGTCGCGATGAGGAGATCCGTCGGACCATGCAGGTCCTCTCCCGGCGTACCAAGAACAATCCGGTCCTCATCGGAGAACCCGGGGTCGGCAAGACGGCGATCGTCGAGGGGCTGGCCCAGCGGATCGCCAGCGGTGACGTCCCCGAGAACCTCAAGGACAAGCGGGTGGCCGCGCTGGACCTCGGATCACTGATCGCGGGGACCAAGTTCCGCGGCGAGTTCGAGGACCGGCTCAAGGCCCTGATCAAGGAGGTGGCCGGGTCGGATGGCCGGATCATCCTCTTCATCGACGAGCTCCACACCCTGATCGGGGCTGGCGCCGCCGAGGGCGCGATGGACGCGGGCAACATGCTCAAGCCGGCGCTGGCCCGGGGCGAACTCCGGGCGATCGGGGCAACCACCTTCGACGAGTACCGCAAGCACATCGAGCGCGACGCGGCCCTGGAGCGGCGGTTCCAGCCGGTCCAGGTGAATGAGCCCTCGGTCGAGGACACCGTGAGCATCCTGCGTGGGCTCAAGGAGCGCTATGAGGTGCACCACGGGGTCCGGATCAAGGACTCGGCCCTGGTCGCGGCGGCGGTGCTCTCCAGCCGTTACATCTCGGGCCGGTTCCTCCCCGACAAGGCGATCGACCTGGTTGACGAGGCGGCCTCCAGGCTGCGCATGGAGATCGACTCGATGCCGACGGAGCTGGACGCCATCGAGCGCCAGGTGCGGCAGCTGGAGATCGAGCGCGAGGCGCTTCGCAAGGAGACTGACCGGGCCTCGCGCGAGCGGCTGCAGGGGCTGGAGCGGGAGCTCGCCGATCTGCAGGAACGGGCCGTCGGGTTGCGCCAGCGCTGGGAACACGAGAAGGCGCTCATCGGTCAGATTCGAGCAACCAAGCAGGAGATCGAGCGGACCGCCTTCGAGGCTGAGCGGGCCGAGCGGATGGCCGACTTCGGGAAGGCGGCGGAGCTGCGCTACGGCAAGCTCGCCGAGCTGCGCAAGCGGGTCGAGGCGGAGCAGCAGCAGCTGAGCACGGGCCAGGGCGGTGTCCCCCTGCTGCAGGAGGAGGTGGGGGAGGAGGACGTGGCCGCGGTGGTCGCGCGCTGGACCGGAATCCCGGTCGCGAGGATGCTCGAGGGAGAGGTGCACAAGCTGCTGGAGATGGAGGACAGACTCCACCAGCGGGTGGTGGGACAGGATGAGGCGATCGCCGCGCTGGCCAGCGCGGTCCGGCTGGCGCGGGCCGGCCTCAACGACCCCCGGCGTCCGCTGGGCTCCTTCATCTTCCTTGGCCCCACCGGGGTGGGCAAGACCGAAGTCGCCCGGGCTCTGGCGGAGTTCCTCTTCGACAGTGAGGACGCCATGGTCCGGCTGGACATGAGCGAGTACATGGAGAAGCACTCAGTGGCCCGCCTGATCGGGGCGCCGCCCGGCTACGTCGGCTACGAGGAGGGCGGCCACCTGACCGAGGCGGTGCGCCGTCGCCCCTATGCGGTGCTGCTCCTGGACGAGATCGAGAAGGCCCACCCCGATGTCTTCAACGTCCTGCTCCAGTTGCTCGACGAAGGCCGGCTCACCGACGGCAAGGGCCGGACGGTGGACTTCCGGAACTGTGTTGTGATCATGACCAGCAATCTGGGCAGCCCGGCCATCGCGGCCTTGCCCGACCACCCCAGCTCCCAACAGGAGGCGGTGGCCAGGGCCGAGGTCATGGCCGAGCTGCGCCAGCGTTTCCGCCCCGAGTTCCTCAACCGGGTGGACGACGTCATCGTCTTCCAGCGTCTGGACCAGGCCCAGCTGGAGCGGATCGTGGATCTGCAGCTCCGGCAGCTGGATGAGCGTTTGGAGGGCCGCCGGCTCCACCTGGTGGTTGAGCCAGCCGCCAAGTCCTGGCTGGCCGAGCAGGGCTATGACCCGGTCTACGGCGCCCGGCCGCTGCGTCGCGTGCTGCAGCGCCAGCTGGGCGACCGGATCGCCACGTCGGTGCTCCGGGGAGAGTTCTCGGAGGGAGGCACCATCGTGGTGGACGTCGGCTCCGGGGGCGAGCTCGTCCTACGGGCTGGGCGCTCCGGGGGACGCGTTGGTCAGTCCGCCGATCCGGAGGGCGGGGCTGGCGAAGAGGCCGGGGCGGCAGCCGTCGCCGGGATGGCTGGGGGGCCGCCATCGGCGAGCCTCGCGCATGCGGAAGCAGAGGGTCCCTCACCAGCCGGCTGAGCGCGCGGAGGTGCGCTGCCCAGCTGCGGCCGCAGCGCGACCGCCGCTTGGGCCGGTGATCGTTGGCTCCCGGGTGCCGTTTCTTGGGGGCGGGTTGGCTGCGGAGGTGGGACCAGCAGCCAGTCCGTTGGAGTGGGTCCGGAGCGCGGGCCAAGCCTTGCCGGTATGCTCCCTGCTCAGGTCCAGCCGACGTAGCTCAGTGGCAGAGCAGCGGTTTCGTAAACCGCGGGCCGGGAGTTCGAATCTCCCCGTCGGCTCCCTCTCCTGAGTTCAGGACGGGCTACCAGCGTCCACTTCAGTCCAAGCCTCAGCCCGTCAAATCGTCCGTCAACTTGGGTCGTCAGCCCATCCAGGCGGCCAGCTTCGCCAGCGGCACGGCGGCCAGTACATCGTGGGCGAAGCGGATGCGGGCCGGGTTGCCCCAGGTGGAGGAGGCGCTGTCAGTCGCGGTCGGTGCCGGGTGGTGAAGGAGAACCTCGAGGTGAAGGAGGTGTTGGCCGGGGAGCGCCGCTCTGTGGTCTGCCGCACCCTCCGGGAGGAGGGGCGGGGTCGAGCCCGCCGTGAGTCGGCCCAGGGACGCCCGGAGGTGGAGCTGGCCGCCATCGACAGCAAGCGGGGCGATGCCCGGCGGCGGACCGAGGCCGAGCTGCTGCTCCACCCCACCCTCTCCCGCTACCCCGGCCGGCAGTAGCCACGGCTGGTTGCGGACCGAGCCAAGCTCCGGGCCGAGGAGCGCCTGGACGGCAAGCTCCTGCTTAGCTCGACCGATGACTCGCTCTCCGCCGCGGAGCTGGCCTCGCTCTATAACTCGCCGCTCGAGGTGGAGAGATCCTGGCGCGACCGGAAGCAGGTGCTGGACCTGCGTCCAGGCGACCACCGCAAGGAGGATGGCATCCGGGCCTACGTCACCCTCTGTTGCCTGGGTCCGATGCTGGCCCGGGTGGTGGAGACCATGGTCCAGGACAGCTGGCGCCACCTGCGCCGGGAACTGGAGCGGATGTAGTTGGGCCACTTCATGGGTCCAGGTGGCACCGTGCTGCGGCGCGCCGAGCCCACTCCCCGGCAGGCCGCCATCTTCCACGCCATGCACGTGCCCCCGAGCCACCCACCTTCGTGCATGTGAAGCCGCCAGCCACTCCCTTCGCGCCTGACCAGTGGCCGCCTCGCCTCGAGATCCGCCCTAGTTACACGACTGAATTCACGCCGCCGAACCCCGTCCCCGGTCGCTGCCCCTGTGCGCCGTGCCCGCAACTTGCAGTCCCCGAGCGTATGGCGGCGACTTGGACGCTCGGGGAGAGGGCCGAGATGCTGGACAGTGTGGTGGCGCTCGATCACGATCGGAGTCGGCCCTACCATGAGGTGCCAAGAGACCAGGGCCTTGCCGGCGGTCCCCCGTCGGGTGTGGATGCCGCCTGCTGTGGCTGAGCGGTCCGCTCCTGGCCGCCGTGCTGGTCGCGGATTGAGCCACATGACCTGGCCTCCATGGTGGCCTTCTCTCCTGCCGTTGTGCCCGGGGTCATGGGCTCCTCCTCCCGAGACTTCGAGTGGCTCCCAGTGGCACAACAGACGTTCGTACGACCCCAGAGACGACCAGCGAGCGCTTAGCCGCCCACGTTCCCGCCGGGCTGAGCCCCGTTTGGGCGCTGCGGTCTTTGGGTACGGTATCAAGCGGGTTTGTAGTGGCCGTGGCCCTAGCGATGACCTGCCAGGTGTGGGTTTCGAGAAGGAGCAGACGGTGAGGCGAGCAGCGGAGATGGAAGGCGCAGATCTGGGAGCGACATCACCCTCCCCGCTCGGTGGTCTTGAAGGTGAGCACCTAGGCCCGGGGGGTTCCCCAGCCTTCGAGTCGACACAGCCTCATGCTTCCAGCGGTTCAGCGAGCGCCGCGCCCGAGGGCCAGGAGCAGCGGCTCGGGACGCCGGGCGAAGCCAGCCCCTACCCAACACCTGCGGAGTTCGGCTGGCCGCCGGCAGAGGTCGAGGTGACGGACAGCTCCTGGTTCCTCGGCTGAGCTCCTGGGGCGGATGGGAGGATCCCTCGATTGAGGGAATGGTCAGCCAACTCAGGGCTGACAGCGGAGCTCCGTAGGCGAGTCCGGCGGAGGGGTTCGTGGAGCAGTGGAGGAAGGGAGGGGGCGGTGGCTGAGAGGCCGACCGTTGTGTGCCTGTGTGGCTCGACCCGGTTCTATGAGGCGTTCCAGCGGGCCGACTACGAGGAGACCATGGCTGGTCGCATCGTGCTGAGCGTCGGGTTCTATCACCACTCGGCCGAGGAGGTGTACGGCGAGGCCATCGGATGCACGCCTGAGCAGAAGGCCCGGCTGGACGGGTTGCACCTCCGCAAGCTCGACTTGGCCGATGAGGTGTTGGTCCTCAACGTAGGGGGCTACATCGGCGAGAGCACCACGCGGGAACTCGCCTATGCGCTGCAGCATGGCAAGGTCATCCGCTATCTGGAGGTGCCGGCGGCACCGGCGTCCGAGGTGGCGATCCGCGACGCGGCTCAGATGGCGGCCGAGAGGGAATACCTGATCCACTGGGCGTACCGGGAGAAGTGCGTGTTCGAGGAGGAGGGTGAGGTCGGCTTCGGCCGGGAGTGTGTGGGCATGGTCCGCGACAGTTCCTATGTGGACCTCGGTCCCCACGAGAAGCAGGAGCTTCTCGTGGGGCGTCCTCCCTACTGGGTCACCGTGCCGATTGAGGAGTCCAAGCCGCCCGAGGGGGTGACGGACGCCTATCAGAAGCACGATTGCCTCTGCGTCGTCGGGGGCGGCGACGGTGCGGTACACCAGCTCTACCTGTGGTGCTGGGCTCTGGAGCGGCGCGGGGTGCATGTGAGCAAGGCCGAGCGGCAGGGTCGGGATCCCGTGGATCTCCTGTTTCAGGGGTTCGGGGTCGCCTACCTGGCGGCTGGCCACGTGGTCGGCCGGTAGGCTGGCCAGCTCCCCGCCGCCCGCCGTCTTGGGCCACGGCCGTCTGTGCTGGCCATCAGTTGCGGAGCCGAATCACCGCGATCCGGTCCTGGATCTTCGACCCTACCTGGGAGCTAGGGGCGGGCCTACGAGTAGGCGTAGCCCGCCTTGCCCAGGGCGATGATGCCCACCACCTGGCCCTGGGTGCTCAGCAGCGGGGCACCGCTGCTGTCCCGCCAGACCGTGGCTGGCAGCTCGGCCATGCGCCGGGATAGGCGCCCCGCTCCCAGTTCGATCCCCCTGCGCGCTGTGCGCGCGACGTGCAGCCCCCGACGGTAGGACGGCTACCAAGCTAGGGCCGCTGGAGTCGGCCACGGAGCGAATCGGCCCACCGGCTCTGTAGGCCGCGGGCCGGGAGTTCGCATCTCCCCGTTGGCTCTTCCGTCTGATCTCACGCCGGGGTCTGCGGTCCGCGCTGGCGAGGCACCGGGGAGGCGGTTTGCCCGCCGCGTTGCCCGCCACAGTGCCATCAGCGGGTCGTCGTCGGAGCCGGCGCAGCCCTGACCTTGCCCCCTGCAGGATCGCCTCGCGCCTCAACCCCCGTTCAGAGTCCCTGCGGAGCCTTCCCAGGGTCGCCAGGGGAAACCCGGTGTGCGCCGCAGTACCGACAGGCGCGTAGTCTCCTGGCAGGGTTCTGGCAAGGGCGTCACCCGCGACGCGACGCTCAGGCTCCCGCAACTCCGGCGTGATCCGGGGGCACCGGTCAGCCGTGGCCGGGGGCAACCCGCCGCTTCCGCCCCAGCTGCGCGATGCCCGGGCCTCCTGCGCCCCATACCATTGGGCAGGATGTCGAAGAGGCGGGGCAGGATGCGCGAAGTGCGGCTTGCGGACGTCGACGCCAGACTGGCCGAGATCAGGCGGGCCTGGAGAAGGCTGTCCGTCGTGTTCATCCATCTGGGGATGGGCACTGCTGCTCGCGGCAATCCCTTTCCTTTGGTTCACCGTCTCCGGGGCGAAGGCTCAGCCCTGGCTCTGGGGCCTCGGCCTTGCCGGTCTGGCCGCGATGTGCGTTTGCGCATTGCGCTGCTGGAGCGCCTTTGGTGCCCTCTGGCCGTTGAGTCGGGAGCAGTCCCGCTTGCTCAAGGAGAGGTGCCAGCTCACGGCGCAGCCTCCGGGCACGGAGCCGAGGCTGAAGGATGGCGTCGCGGCATGTGTGAGGTGACCTGATGCGCGCCGAGGAGATCCAGTCCCAGCTGTCCGGGATGTTCGCGCCGATCAGCACGCCCTTCGCGCCGAACGAGGATGTCGATCACCAGGCTCTGCGGTTCAACCTCGAGCGCTACGCGAAGAGTGGGATCCGCGGCTATCTTGCGCTGGGGTCCAACGGCGAGAACCGGAGCTTGGCGGAAGACGAGAAGCTGAGCGTCCTCGACGACGTTGTGCGCTGCAAGGGACCTGGGCAGGTGGTCCTGGCTGGCGCCGCATATGACGGGGAGCGCGAGGCTGAGCGCTTCCTTGACTCCGCGTCGGACCTTGGAGCGGACTTTGGACTCGTGCTGCCGCCGGGCTACTTCCGGGCGCAAATGACGGACGAGGTTCTGTACCGGTACTTCTCGTCGCTGGCCGATGGGGCCCGAATCCCCCTGCTTCTCTACAACGCCCCCAAGTTCTGCGGCATCACGCTGAGCCCGGACTTGGTCGGGCGCCTGGCGGCCCATCCCAACATCGTGGGGCTCAAGGACAGCGCCTCGAGCGGCATCGAGGCCTTCCTGGCTTTCCAGAGCCCGTGGTTCCAGGTCCTGGCTGGCTCAGCTACGTTCCTCTTTCGGGCCATGCTGGGCGGCTCACCTGGAGGCACGGTGTCGCTGGCCAACTCCTTCCCTCAGCTCGCCCTCCAGCTGTTCCGCTACGGGCAGGCTCACGACCAGGTGAACGGCGTCGCTCTGCAGGATCGGGTCAATCGCATCAATGCGGCCGTCGACGGTGGGCGCGGGGTGTCGGGCGTGAAGGCGGCGATGACCCTCGCCGGGTTGCGGGGCGGCATCCCGCGCCGCCCTCTGCTCCCGCTGGAGCCGGCGCAGGTCGAGGTCCTGAGAGCGGCCCTCGCCGCGGAGGGGCTCCTCGCGTGAGCAGCGACATTCTGGCCATCGACGTCGGGACCAGCGCGCTCAAGATTGGAGTATTCGGTCCCCAACTCGACAGGCGCGCCGAGGCCCAGCGGGCCTACGCGCCTCACATCTATAACCGCGTCAAGGCGGACATTTACCCCAGGCTTGGTGGTGGGCGCCCTGCGAGTGCGGCGCCGAGGTGTCAGCCGACCTAGCCGGAGTCGGAGTCCTGTCCCCGTCTGTCACTACACCCGGGCTCACCCCGATGGCCGCAGACGCAACCGCGCTCGCGCCGGCCGTGCTGTTCCTTGATGGCCGGTCGTAGGTGCAGTCGGGCGCCATCCGCGGCCTTGTCGGGGAGAGGCGGGTCCTCACCGAGCCGTGCAATCTTCCCGTCTCGGGCGGCTCGTCGCTGTCTTCCATCCTCTGGTTCCGGGACGAGCAGCCAGAGGTCTGGACCGCGGCCGCGAAGTTCGGTCACTGCAACACCTATCTCGTCAAGCGCATGACGGGCCGTTGGGCGATCGACGCGTCGACCAGCTCCATGACCGGTCTCTACAACACCGTCTCCAACGACCTGACCTGGAACCGGTCGATCCTCGGCCTTGCCGGCATCCCCGAAGCCAAGCTGCCCCATCTCATGCACTCGCACGAGCGGGTCGGCCGTGTCCTGCCCGTGGTCGCCGACGAGCTCGGAGTGCCCAGTGGTTGCTCGGTGCTCTGCGGGGGCAACGACGCGGAGCTGGCTGCGCTGTCGGGAGGCCTGACGGAGCCCGGCGACATCAACATCATCAGCGGGACATGTGACATGGCCAACGTCTGCACTGACCGCCCGGCTGCCTCACCTGACTTCAACGTCCACGGCCACGTGGTCCCGGGGCGCTGGCTCACCTTCTTCGTGCTGAATGCCGGCGGGGCGGCGCTGGACTGGCTCCGCCGGATCCCCTGCAGCGAGCTGATCCTCGAGACCACGCGCGAGGACCTGCTGCTCAGCCTCGTCCGGGGCAACGCCACGTACCTTGGTGAGCACCTCAGCCACGTTGCCGAGCTCGTCCCATCGGCCGCCGGGTGGGTCGCCTGGCAGGCTGAGCTGGGGTGGGGGCGACCGGTCGCCGCCGGCTGGACAGCGCGGCCCCGGCGATGGCTTTGTCGGCTCCTCCGACCTCTCCCGAAAGGCTGCCCGCCCGGTGTGGCTCACTGCCCACGGCAGCCGGGTCCGGCAGGTCGCCGTGGATCCCGCACCGGGGGCGATCCGGGATCGGGGTGATCCTCACCCTTTCACCACCCTCGTCCGGCGAGGCGGCTGCCCCGGCCGCCCAGAAGGAACTGGTTCCGCACGACCCCTCCTAGAGCAGGCCCGGAACTCTGTCCTCCGGATGCACCGGCCCGACGTCGACGCCAGGCGGGGGAGGGCTGCCAGCCCCGGCTATTTCAATACTCGGTAGGGGAGGTGGGTGATCCCCTGGCCCACGAATGGTGTGGACACCTGGTGGGGAAGATGAAGGGGTCAACCAGGAGGTGGCCAGGTGACCAACAGGCGGAGCGGGCTCAGCAGGGAGGGTGGCGGGTCCGGCGACCGTGGCCGCTGGTCTTTCCGACGGAAGATGGAGGTGGTGCTGCGGGCGCTCCGCGGGGAGGACCTGGACAGCCTGAGTCGCGAGCTGAGGGTGGCCGCGGCAGCGCGACTGCCTCGACCCCTCTCGGGTCTCCCTCCGCGTCGGAGGCGACGCGGACGGTGCCGAATCCCGCCGTCTCCAGCAGTGGGATGAGCTGGGAGGGCTGATCCCCGCCGACCTCGAAGAGCACGTGCCCACCCTCGCGAAGCCACTCGCGGGCCTGGTTCACGGCCCGCCGGACCACGAAGAGGCCGTCGTCGCCCCCGTCGAGGGCGGAGATCGGCTCGAAGGCGGGCACGTCCCGGGGGAGGTACGCGATCTCGCTGGTCGGGACGTAGGGAAGCACGGCGACGATCACGTCGACCGTCCCCCTCCACGCCGTCGGCACGGCCTCGAAGAGGTCTCCTTCCGCGACGAGGACACCATTCCGTCGCGCGCACCGGGCCGCAATGGGATCGCGTTCGGTACCGAGGACCGAGGCCTGAGGGCGGCGGTCGAGAAGCACGCACGCTATCGCGCCGCTGCCGGTGCCGAGATCGATCGCCCGGCCATCGGGCGGGAGGAGCTCCGCGGCCCGTTCCGCCAACGGCTCGCTCTGCCACCGCGGGACGAACACGCCGGGGGTCATGGTCACCGAACATCCGCAGAAGACCACTGACCCGGTGATCCACGCCAGAGGCTCGCCGGTGGTTCGTCGCTCCACCAACGCTGCCAGGGACGTCTCATCGTCCCGAGCGGCCGCCGCGAGCTCCGCGGCCTCCTCCTCGGGAGCGACGCAGCCTGCGGCGGCGAGGCGGCGCGTCGCCGCCGACAGGGCACCTCGCGAGAGTCGGGGCACTTCTCGATTACATCACGGACCCGCCGGCTCGTGGGACTGCAAGACTCCCCGGCGTTCAGGTTCCGGTTTCGCCTACGACAGGGAATGGGAACCATCGGCCGCCCGGGGCGGCCCTGCGGAGCGTTCCATCCACCGTTCCGGGTGGGCCAGTGGGGCGAAGCCCTGCCGTGCGTACAGGGTGCGGCCAGGTTTGGCCGCGAGGACCTGCCGGACCCCTCCCAGCGCCGGGTGGTTGATGGCAGCCTCAACGAGGAAGCTGCCCAGCCCACGGCCTTGATGCGCAGATTCCACGAACACGTCGCAGAGCCAGGCGAAGGTCGCGTAGTCGGTGACGAACCTCGCGAATCCAACCTGCTCGCCGCCGGCGGAGTAGAGACCGACGACCAGCGAATGCTCGATTGACTTGGCGACCACGGCTTCTGGGCGACCCTGGGCCCAGTAGGACTCCCGGCTTAGCCACGCGTGCACCCGCGGGACATCGACCAGCTCGGGCTCGTCGCTGGCCCAGTACCCTTCCGGCCCCGTCCACCTCAACCGCTGTCCTCCTCTCTAGGCCTCCGCCCAGCCAAGCCACATCGCTCGCCGCGGCGGTTGCGCTGGGATGAGTATGCGGGCCGCTCGAGCGCTTCCTGGGGGGTGGGGCCCAGCCGGTCTAGGACCGGGACAGGTAGAGGAGGAACTCCATCGTCCCGGAGCTGCCAACCTGGGCCGGGCCCCCGCTCGGGTTCTCTATAGCCCAATCCGCGAACGTGATCGGGATCGACCCGCTCACCTCGATCTCGGTCCCGACGATCTCGGCCTCAATCGGGAAGGTGACAGACCGGGTCACCCCATGCATCCTCAGGGTGCCGGTGGCATCCACGGTGATCACCGTGTCGCGGGTGGGGATGCGCCCGAGGTGGATGGGGTTGGTCAGGGTGAACACGGCGTCCGGGTATTGGGTCACGTCCATGATCCGGCTTCGGAACTGATCGTCGCGAAGTGACTCGTTGCTGACCACCGTGGCCAGCGGCACGGTGAAGTGCGCGGCGGTCACGGTGGTGGTCCCCAGGGTCATCGAGCCGCTGATGCTGCTGGTCTTGCCGACCGCAGTCGCGCTCTGGCCGAAGAGGATCTCGGCGACACGGTATTCCGCTTCCGAGCCGGCTGCCACCGTGTAGGTGCCGCCGGCGATGGCGGCCGAGGGAGCCGGTGACGAGGAAGCACCGTGGTGTGCGGTGTGGATGGAGAGCGGCTGGGGCGCCGGGCCCTCGATGAAGTGCAGGAACACAAAGGGACCGATCACGGTCACACAGAGAACCAGCGCCACTGCACCTGCCAGCCACCACCTCCAGTGCCGCCACCGGGACCTGCCCTTGCCAGCCGGCTGCTCGTTCTCCTGACTCCTCATTGCGAGATTCCACTCTAGGGTGACCCGCGGAAGGTAGTCGGGACGGAGATGCTCTGACCTCCCGGCGCCGAGGCCCGGGTGGCCAAGAGGCCGGACTGCCTCCGCGAACCAACGCTGCCCGGAGCAGCGGGTGCGGTGCCCCTTCCCTCGTACGCGGATCCATCGAGGCCGCTGCCCCCGGCTTGATCAGACCTTGGCGGCCCCAATCACCAGGTGCGGGACCTGTTGATGGGGATGGCCGACCAGTACCCGTCAGCCCTCTCGATCACGGCCTCAGATGGCCGCCTCCAAGGCGTCCAGGACCGCGTCGGTCCGTGGGGCCGGGACGATTGTGCGGCTGACGCTCGTCCGGGAGAACGTCAATCAAGACAACGGCCAAGGAGACCGGGCCGGCCCTCATCGAGTCAGGCTGGTGGCCCAGAGCCAGAGGGGACTGCTAACGGGAGCGGCCGAGCGGGAGCGACTTCTGCTCGCGTCCCCCGAGGCGAGCCTCAGTGGCGGTCCACCACCGCCCTCAACAGGAACAGGACCTGGGCGATCGACTGTCTCAGGTCCTCCTCAGCCCACTTCAGCACATCCTTGGTGTCGGCCAGCGCAGCGGCGGTGGGCATCCTGTTCCGGAGCGGGTCTGCCCCTTGGAGCTCGGCTGTCAGGGCCCGCTGGAGGCGCTTCCTCTCCATGGTCCCCGGAGAAGTGGGACCCCTGGGGAAGTTGGGCCCGAGCTGGTTGAGGAAGAGGGCCTGCATCTCCAGGAGGACCACCAGCACCGACTCCAGCTGGCGGAGTTGCGAGTCGGCTTTGGCCAGCTCCGCGGCCCGGCGCGCGGCAGCCGCCGAGCGCCGCTCAATGCTCCACGTGGCCACGCCGATGACCATCAGTGTCACCAGGATCAGGATGGCCACCAGCAGTTCAGCCCTGCCCATGGCTGTAACTCTAGGCCGCCTCGGGCCGAGGCGTGTCGGTTGCCCCAGCAGCCTCCCAAGGGCCGCCACCGGCTGGGTGACGCCCGCCGGCCGAGGGGGCGGCGGCGCTCCGGGGACCCCGACCGCGGATGCGGGGCGACGGAGGTTGGTGAGGCACTTGGGAGCGGCGCTGGTGGCGGGGTCGCCGATGAATGACCATCCCCGGATCTCGGGGATCAGGTTCTGGCCATGGGGGAGCGGCATGGGTGGGCCCCCGGCCCAACCCGGTGGTAGCTGAGGGCCAGCGGTGCGGGGCCGACGCTCGGGGGCCGACGATGAAAGAGCTGGGGCACTTTGTGGGCAGGCCCTCAGCCTGGTCAGGGTTGTCTGGGGCAACGGCCAATCCTGCGGCCCGGCCGAGCCGGCGGGGCGCCGCCCTCGGGGATCTAGGGGCGACCGGCGTCCGGCGAACTGGGGAGAAGGCCAATACCACTGACCATCATCTGGGTGATTGAGTCCGCTGCCGCCGTGGCCGTGTAGCGACCGCTGACCAAGTGGGGCCGGATGGCACCCATCAGCCCCAGGAGCAACTCCGCGTGGATGGTGGGATCGGCGTCGCGGCGGAAGAGGCCCTGGTCCTGCCCGTCGGTGATGGCGTGGGCGATGAGGTCGGTGATCGGAGCGGCCTGGCCAGCGACCGCCCGAGCGGCGGCGGGGGAGAGGCCCTCGCCGCCCATGTGCTCGATGCCAAAGCGATGCTCTTGGCCGGCGAAGTACTCAGTGAGGGCAGAGATGATCTCCCGCAGACGGTCCCGTGGGCCGGGGATCTGGGAGACCCGGCCGGTGAGGGTCTGGGTGAAACGGTTCACCTGGATCTCCAGCCAAGCGAGCATGACGTGCTCCAGATCCGGAAAGTAGTGGTAGAGCGTGGCCCGCGAGATTGCCGCCCGCTCGGCGAGGAGGGACATGGACACTCCGGCCAGCCCGCGCTCCTCGATCAGTTCCATCGCGACCTCGGCGATGTGCTCCCGGTGCCGACCGCGATGCTCCGCCATTACGGCCGTCCAGGAAGGGACCTGCTCGGACGAGGAGTCCGTGTTCACCGGATTCTCAACTCCAGGTTGCCGTATTGTTGGGTGTGTGACAGAGTGTACAGTCAAGTGGCGGAATGGCCCCCAGGACCAGGGTAGCTTCCTGACCCGGGGGGCCGGTCTGGACTGGCTGGCTCGAAGGGGATCGTAGCGTGGGAATTCTGGAACGGCTGGCGGGGATACCGACCGGAAGGTGGTCGAAGTGGGTGCTGGTGCTGGTCTGGCTGGGCGCAGTGGGAGCGCTGGCTCCGCTGTCGGGCCGCCTCACCGGTTTGGAGAAGAACAGCCAGTCCAGCTTCGTGCCATCCGGAGCCGCCTCGACCGAGGTGGCCCGCTATCAGGCCCAGTTCCCAGGTCTGAACTCCCTGCCCGCTCTGGTGGTCCTCTACCGGCGGGCCGGAATCACCCGGTCCGACCGCGCGGCAGCCTCCGCCGACCAGCGACGGGTTGAGTCGCTGAACCTTCCGGGGGTGGCCACCGTGGGCCCATCAACCCTGGCCCCGAGCGCGACCGGACTGATCTTCCCCGTCACGCTGGCGCCGACGACTGGGGCTGTCACGATCGCCGCTGACATCACCAAGATCAAGGCCGCTCTGGGGCCAGCCAGGAACGGTCTGCAGGAGGGGGTCGGCGGGCCGGCGGCCGCCTTGGCCGACACGGCGAGCGCCTTCAACGGCATCGACGGCACCCTCCTGCTGGCGACCGTGGCGATCGTCACCATCCTGCTGTTGCTCACCTACCGCAGCCTCCTGATGTGGATCTTCCCTCTGCTGGGGGTCGGACTGGCGAGTGTGCTGGGCCAGGCCGGTGTGTACCTCCTGGCCAGGTCAGGATTCGTGGTCAATGGCATGACCATCGGCATTCTCACGGTGCTCATGTTCGGCGCCGGCACTGACTACTCGCTGCTGCTGGTGGCGCGTTACCGGGAGGAGCTTCGCCACACCGAGAGCGTCTCCGAGGCGATGGAGGCGGCCCTGCGCAGGGTCGTACCCACCCTGCTCACCTCTGGGGGAACGGTGATCCTGGGGCTTCTGGTCCTCCTGCTGGCCCAGGAGAACGACATCCGGGCCCTGGGCCCGGTGGGTGCCATAGGCATCGCCGCGGTCCTGCTCGCGACTCTGACCGTTGTCCCTGCCGTGTTGGTGATAGTCGGGCGGCGAGCCTTCTGGCCCCTGGTTCCCAGCTTGGGGAGTTCCCCTCGCCAAGCCCGGATCAGCTGGCGGGGGATCGCGGCGTCGGTGGGCCGCCGGCCGGGTCGGACTTGGGTGGGCGTGCTGGCCCTGCTGGCGGCGATGGCCTGCGGGCTGCTCGCGTACCAGGGCAGCCTGCCGCAGTCGGACAGTTTCATCACCCATGTAGGTTCGGTGGCGGCCCAGGACCTGATCAGCCAATCGTTCCCGGCGGGGGTCAGTGGCCCGGCCGTGGTCGTGGTTCGGAGGCTGCCCGTGGCCGGGCGGGCCGCCATGGTGGCGCGCGCGGTGCCCGGGGTGGCATCGGTGGGCGACCTAGAGACTCATGATGGGATGGCAATCTTCGACGCTACCCTGGCGTTCTCACCGACCGGGAGCCAGGCCGAGTCGGTGGTGCGTGACCTTCGCTCCCAGGAGCAGCAGGCTTTGGGGGATGCGGTCCTGGTGGGAGGCGTCACAGCGACCCAGCTGGACCTCGATCAGGCGGCCACCAGGGACCGGTGGGTGGTCATGCCGGTGGTGCTGGTGATCGTCTTCCTGATGCTGGCGCTCCTGCTCAGATCGTTGGCCGCGCCCCTCATCCTGGTGACGACGGTGGCGGCCTCGTTCCTGGCATCGCTGGGGATGGCGGCGGTCTGGTTCCGGTACCTCTTTCACTTTGCCGGGGTCGACTCTTCGGTGATCCTCCTGGGCTTTGTGTTCCTGGTGGCGCTGGGGATCGACTACAACGTGTTTCTCACCGCACGCGCCCGGCAGGAGGCGACGACCGGCACCGGCCCGGGGATGCTCAGGGCGCTGGCCGCGACGGGTGGGGTCATCACCTCGGCCGGACTGGTTCTGGCGGGCACCTTCACCGTTCTCGGTGTCCTTCCACTGGTGGCCCTGACTGAGTTGGGGTTCCTGGTCGCCTTCGGTGTGCTCCTGGATACGTTCCTGGTGAGGTCACTCATGGTCCCGGCCCTGGTGGTGCAGTTGGGGAAGCGCTTCTGGTGGCCATCGCGGCCCGACCCTGGGGACGCCCACGCCGCAACCGGCGCCGCCTGAGGCGTCGACAACTGCGTGGTGCCTGCCGTCCCGGCAAACGCGGCGGCAGGGCTGACCGGGGAACGATCAGACCGACGCCGGTCGGTGAGCCAACGCCTTCGCAACTGTGTCCGGGACAGCCGAGCAGGTCTCCGGGGCCGCGGTGGGGGCGATGAAACGACGGTGCCACCGGAGCCAAGCGGTCCGGGACTCACCACGCTGGCCGGCTGCCCTGCTCACGGGGAGCCCTGCAATCCCCCCCGGTCCCCCCGATCAGGCCAGATCCTCGGCGACCACGCCGGCAGCTGCCCCCCGGTCGTCAAGCACCGGCGCAGGTCCCGGATGTGGCCGGGGCCGGCCCATCGCAACTCCGACCACCATGATCACGCCACCCAGCAGTTGGAGCGGAAGGATCGGCTCCCCGATTATCAGCCCCGCCGCGATCACGGTCAGGAAGGGTTGTAGGTAGCTGTAGACGATCGTCCGCGCGGGCCCCAGGCGACTGACCCCGGGAAGGTACAGCCAGGTTGTCAACGCGACCGCTGCGAGGGCGCTGTAGGCGAGCAGGCCCAGCCAGCTCCAGGTTACGTGCGGATGCCGGTTGAGGGCCTCCACCACCCCGAACGGGAGCAGCATCACCGCCCCCGCCGCGGTGACCAGGGCTGCCAGGGTGAGGGGACGGTAACGTCCCAGGAGCCGGGGGAGCAGCAGCAGATAAACCGCCCAGCTGATCGGATTCCCCAGGGCGAGCACAACGACCAGCCAGCTCGACCAGCCACCGGCTCCCGCTCCCACGACCAGTACCAGACCGATCAGGCCGAGCCCGAGGCCGCCCCAGACCATGGCGCCGAAGTGCTCTCGGCCCCGCCACACGAGCCAGCCGGCGACCAGGAGGGGGGTCGTTCCAGAGATCATGGCGATGTTGTCGGGGTTGGTGTGGGCCAGCGCCCCGGTGAAGCTGACCTGGTTGACCAAGACGCCGGTGGCCGCCGCCACCAGGATCAGCCAGGCGTCGGAGCCTCGTGGGCGCACCAGCGGGCCCTCCAGCCAGCGCGCCAGGCCGCAGAGGGCCAGCCCCCCGATGACGTAGCGCGTCGCCGAGTAGGTGAACGGTCCGCTGTCGGTGAGCGCCAGCTTGACCACCACCACGTTGACGCCCCAGATGGCAGTGGCTGTGACCACCAGAACATCGCCCCAGCCGAAGCCGTGGCCGAACCGCCGGGCGCGCCTAATCAGGTCCGAAATCATCTGACCAAGCATAGGCAAGAGGAGTCATCCGGCCTGATTGCGGTGGGGCAGGTCGGTGCCATCCCGGCTGAGGAGTCCGAGGGACGCCTGGGCCACGACACCGTCCGCCCGGTTTCGCGCTGGACAGGGCTGGCCAGGAGGCTCAGGGTGGCGAGTGGCGTCATCGCCGGTGTCGGTGTGCCCGACGGGGTATCTACTGGCGGGGAGCTGCCAGTCACCACCTCGGAGTCACCTTCATGAAGGCCTTCGAGGCGGGACTGAACCTCGTCCCTCCAGCGCTGTGCGTCCTGGAGGTTGGCGTTCTCCTCCTCGGGGTCCGGCCGCGCAGCACATCCGCCGTCTGTGCCGCCGGGGCCCGCTCGCTCCTGGTCGAGGACCTGGGCGGGGCCGCAGGACTGCACCGTGGGTGTCTCGCCGTCTCGGTTCTCCGCCAGGCTGCCACCACCCCGCCCTCAGGGGTGGGATCGTCTTCAGCCGCCGGGACTTGAGCGGCGAATGCCCGGACGCGCACCTGCGATCGGCCTTGGCTGCCTCCGCGGCCGGCCCGGCCCGGCGCGGACCCGGGTGACGCCGGGCTAGTCCAGGGTCGTCCTCAGTCTCAGAGTCACCCTGGCTCCCGACTCGTCGTGCTGGTAGGTGATCTGTCCCGCCAGCCCTTCCAGCTCACCGGTCCCGGACCCAGGAACGATCTGCCCGAAGGTGGATGAGTCTCGGCCGTCGTCGAGACCTCCGTGTTGGAAGACCACCGTGCCCCGGCGACCGTCCACGGTGCCACTGAAGCCTTCGGACGCCACGTACCCACGGCCGGACGCGGCCACGGCGGTGAGAAGCTCAGCAGTGCTCTCCCCCTCGAGCGCGCCGCGGAACTGCTTGTGCACCGTAACCCGGCTGAGCTTGGGCCCCTGCGCCGGCTCGTCGTAGGGGATCTCCTCCCAGCCGGTCACCTCGAAGGTGGCGGTCAGCTCGACGTCGGGCCCCGCATGGGCGCCGGCTGCATCGGTCACAAGGGACAGGATAACGGCGAGGCGAGTGACCGCAGGGAGAGGTGGGTCTGGTCGCCAGCGCGCCTGGCAGCCTGGGCCCGAGGCGGCGGCCACAGGCGCTCTGGAAGTGTCTGGCCCGGGTCGCGTGCGCCTGGCGGGTTACCAGTCTGGCCCGCAGGGTGGCGAGGCGATGCGTCGACCCCAAGCACTGCCTCGGAAGCGACAGACGCATAAGGTCGACGGGGGGATCCCCGTCGTGAGGCCAGCCATGAGGAGGGCGCTTCCCGACGTCGGACCTTGACGTCCGACGGTCCCCGGAGCCCTCGTCTGGCCCAGAATAGACCGGTGGCTGCCCAGTGTTCATGGAAGGAGCTGGCTCCCGGGGTCCTGGTGCAGAGCTGGGAACCCTTCCGGCTCAACGTCGGGCTGGTGTTGGGTCACGAGCTGGCGCTCCTGATCGATACCGGCGCCTCCGCCGAGATGGGGGGCGAGATCGTGGAGCAGGCCAGGTCGGTCACTGACCTTCCCCTCGGGGCGGTGAATAGTCACTTCCACTTCGACCACTGCTTTGGCAACGCCGCCCTGGATGGCGGGGTGATCTGGAGCCACCGGCTCTGCGCCCAGCACCTTAGATGGGAGGGCGCGGAACAGCAGCGCAGCGTGATCGCCGAGCTGCGGACCGCGCAGCCCCAGCTGGCTCAGCAAGTTGCGGCCAGCCAGATCGTGACGCCTGAATGTGTCTTCGAGGACCGGGCGGAGCTCAACCTCGGGGAGCGGGTGATCCTGCTGGTCCATCCGGGCCGGGGCCACACCGACAACGACGTGGCGGTGTGGATCGAGGACGCCAGGATCCTCTTCACCGGCGACCTTGCGGAGGAAGGGGCTGCCCCCTCCTTCGAGGACTCCTTCCCGCTGGAGTGGCCGGACGCGCTGGCTGTGCTGCTGGCGCTGGATCCGGAGCAGGTGGTGCCCGGCCACGGCGCGGTGGTGGACGCCGGCTTCCTGCGTCGCCAGTACGCCGACCTGCAGCAGCTCGCCGAGCTCTGCCGGGACGGCTTCCTCAAGGGCCGCAGGCCCTGGGAGTTCGACGTCGAGACCGCTTATCCGGGCCAGCCTGCCCTGGTGGCCATCCGCCGGGCCTACGACCAGCTGGCGTCGGAGAGAAGCGGGGCGTGGGTGGAACGACAGCCGGGCTGACCCGCCCGCGATCGCGGGGCGCACGTGGGTGCTGGCGGTCCAACCATCGGATACCGTTTACTTCCACTGCCATGGTGAACAGAAGTCCCGAGCCGGCGCCGTATGACGAGGTCTCGAGCGGGTTCCCCGACGCAGGGTCCGGGGCCGCGGGGGGCCAGGCCGGGTACCGACCCCTGATCGGGGCGGTGACCCCGTGGATCGCCAACTTCCAAGACACCCGTTACGAGTGGCGCCGGCTCTTCGCGGAGCTGTTCGGCACCTTTCTCCTGGTGGTGGTGGCAGCCGGGGCCGGGGTGGTCTCCGCGCGCAGTGGCGGGGCGGTGAGCCGGCCGGCCGAGGTGGTTGCCCCAGCCCTGATGGTGATGTCGATCATTCTCTTCATGGGCAAGACCTCCGGCGCCCACCTCAACCCGGTGGTCAGCCTGGCCTTCGCCATGCGCAAGGACTTCCCCTGGCGTCGGGTTCCCGGCTACATCTTGGTTCAGCTCCTGGGCGCGGTCCTAGCGTGCTGGTTCCTTTCGGCAGTCCTGGGGAACTTTGGGGGCCTCGGAGCCACCCAGCCCGGCCCGGGGACAAGTGGCTGGCAGGCGGTGCTGTTCGAGGCGCTTCTGACCATGGGCCTGGTGAGCACCATTCTCGGCACCGCTTCGGGCGCGCAGAACGTCGGGCCACTCTCGGCCCTGGCGGTGGCGGGCTACATCGCCCTGGCCGGGCTCTGGGCCAGCCCCATCAGCGGGGCATCGATGAATCCGGCCCGGTCCTTCGGTCCGGACTTCGTCACCCACGACTTCGCCAACTACTGGGTCTATGTGATCGGCCCGACCGTGGGAGCGGTGCTGGCGGTCGGCATCGCCTACCTCCTCCGTGGTCCCGGCGGGAGGGACCCGAGTGCCGCCGCGGCGGCTCAGGGCACGATCCCACCGCTGCGGGCGGCTCCCGAGCAATCGGTCCCGACCGTTCCCTCCGAAGGCAGCAAGCCCTAGGCTGCGCCAAGGGGGCCAGACCCGGTGGCCCGCCGGGCGGCCGTGTCCCCCGATGGAGGGTGACCCTTGACCAAGAAGGAACACTGGAAGTCCGAACCCGATCCTCATGACTTCCCGGCAGCCAGCGACTATCTCTCGCTGTTGCTGACCAGGGCGGAGCTGACGGCGGTGCTGCGAAAGCTGAAGACCGCGCCCCTGACCCACCGCAAGGCCAAGGACCTGCTCCGGGCCAGCCGGCTGGAGCTTCTGCCGGCCGAGGACCCCGAGGTGGCCCGCGACCTCAAGAAGGTTCGCAAGGGGGAGTTGCTCTCGCCGGTCCTGCTGGTCCGCGGTCACGCGCCCAGTGACTTCGCCATGACGGTCGCGGACGGCTATCACCGGATCTGCGCCAGCTACCACGTGGACGAGGACGCTGAAATCCCCTGCAAGATCGTGGACGGCCCGCCCGCCTGAGCGGGGCGGACCTCCAGGCGGGCTGTCGCCCAGGGCCGGGGCACCGCGGATCAGTGCCCGTCTCGGGGGCTGGGCCTTTCCCCTGGGGCCGCAGATCCTCAGGGGAGGGAGGTCGCGGCTGTCTATGATTCGCTGCACGTGACCGAGCTTGCACGATCCTGGCGCCGGGACCGTCTCGCGACTGGGTGTTTCCAGTCCCGGAGGGTCGCCTGAATGTGGGGTGCCAGGGGCCGCCGGGCGGCGCTCACCGCGGCGGCCGTGGGAGGGGGCAGTGCGGCTGCGGTTGCGGCCCGGCTGGTCCAGCGACGCCGTGAGCTCCGCTGGACGCCTCCGGAGCGCCAGCGTCGCCACGCCTACCTCAGCGTGGAGACCGTCGGCTACGGCCACGCTCCGGTCATCCTGCTTCACCCGCTGACGGGATCGGCCGCCTACTTCGGGTCGGCCTTCGATGAGCTGGGAGATCCCGGGCCGCTGGTGGTGCCGGATCTGCTCGGCTTCGGCTCCTCACCCAGGCCGGATCACGGGTACGGTGCTGACCAACACGTGGCGGCGGTGGTGGCGAGTCTGGACGATCTAAGCATCCCGGGCCCCGCGCTGTGGGTTGGACACGGGGTCGGCGCGATCTTGGCACTGCGGGCCGCCGCCACCCACGCGGACAGGGTCAGGGCGGTGGTCGCGATCAGCCCGCTGCTGTACCGGGACTCCGCCTCGGCTCGCAACCGGCTGCGTCGCCTCACGCCGCTGGAACTGGGGGGGCCTCTCAACCGCAACCTGGCCAAGGCCATTTACGGGGGACCGGGGACCACCCCCAAGCTGGCGGGTCAGATGGCTCGGCTGTGGCGGGTGGACTTGCCCGGAGGTGAGACCAGTGGCGCGCCCGAGCCGACCGAGAACGCCTACCGGGAAACCCTGGAGAACTGCGTGCTGGCGGCTGACGCCTGGCGCTGGTTCGAGCAGATTTCGGCCCCCGTGCACATGGTCGTCCCCGCCAACGATCCGGTCCCGGACTCCCGGCTGCTGGCCGAGCTCAGCGACCGGTATCCCAACGTCACCCTTTCGGTGCTGCCCTTCGGCGACCATCGGCTCCCGCTGACGCATCCCGATGGCTGCCTCGCCGCGATCGATCGGTTCCGGCGCCCCGGAAGCTATTGACGCCGACCCGGGGGCCGTCCGAGGTGCTCGGGGGCGCGGGCGCCGGGTGGAGGCCCGGCCTCCGCTAATCTGAGCGCGGATTGGGGCGTAGCCAAGTGGTAAGGCAGGGGACTTTGGATCCCCCATTCGAAGGTTCGAATCCTTCCGCCCCAGCCCTAGGCCCGCTCGCAGACGACTCTCCGACGGGGCCCAGTGCGGACCGGTGAACGGTCTGACTGGGCGCCGGTGGCTGGGACCGCGCCAGATTGAGGGCTGAGGGGCTCAGGTGCTCGGTGCTCGGCTCGCGGCCGGGATTGGCTCGGGGAGCGGACCGCGGTGGGGAAGGGCGGTGGAGCGGTAAGGAGCAGGCTTCATGATCTCTGGTGCCCACGTGATCGTCTTCAGCAACGACGCGACCGCTGACCGCGCCTTCTTCCAGGAGGCGCTGGGATTCTCGTCGGTGGACGCTGGCCGGGGATGGCTGATCTTCGCCCTGCCTCCGGCGGAGCTGGCGGTTCATCCCTCGGGAGGAGATGTCCGAAAGGAGCTCTACCTTATGTGTGCGGACCTGCGGGCCGAGGTGTCGGCACTGGGGGAGAAGGGCGTTCGATGCTCGGAGGTGCGGGACGTGCCATGGGGTTCGGTCGCCTGGATCCCACTTCCTGGCGGCGGGCAGGTCGGCCTCTACCAGCCGAAGCACCCGTCAGCGGTAGTCCTCGCCTCGAGCTGACTCAGTCCACGACGCCGGCGCCAGCCCGGGCTGCGTGGGCATGCTGGCGGCCTCGGAGTGCGATGGAACCTCACCAGGGCTGGCCGGAGGTGGCTGGCAGGAGAGCGAGGTGGCCCAGGAGGGCCTGCGCCGCGGCGCGCGTCCATCGCCTGCGACGGTCACCGCGACTCTGTCGGCCGGCAGCTTGATCACCGTCGTGGCGACTGGGGCGCGCAACCGCCGAGCATGGCAAGCGCGCCTGCGGGCGGCCGTGGTTGTGACCGCAGACCACGGAGTGACCGCCCGCGGAAGTCGGCTGCGACGACGGCCGGAGCCAAGAGTGGGGCGGCGACCAGGCGTCTGACCGGTCAGCGTCTCGGGACGGCCAGAGCCCTCATGGGCGCAGGCGCTGGGGGCTGCCCCCCAAGCCCTGATGCGCGCGCCCTCTCCGGTCGCCCGGCCAGGAGAACCAGAGTTTGGGGCTATGGCCTGGTTGACGGTGAGGCATTCCAGCCGCGGGGGGCTTGCCTCGCCCGCTCTGTCAGCTGCCGGGGCGCTTGGGGATGAGCGCGACAACCGGGATCAGTCGGGTGGTCTTGGCCTGGTAGTCGGCGAACCCGGGGAAGAGGGCGGCCTGCCGATCGAAGAGCTCGTCACGCTCGCTGCCGGTGAGCTCGGCGGCGGTGACTTCGATCGTGCCGGAGCCAACTTCGATGGTGGCCTCCGGGTGGGCTTTGAGGTTGTGGTACCAGTCCGGATTGGTGGGCGCTCCGGCCTTGGAGGCGAACACGATGTAGCGACCGTGGTCGGACAGGTACATCATCGGGTGGAGGCGGGCCTGGCCGCTTCGGGCGCCGACGCTGTGGAGCAGGAGGATCGGCGCTCCCGCGAAGTTGCCGCCGACCCTTCCGCCGTTGGCGCGGAACTCGGCGATCGTGCGACTGTTGAAGTCTTCCACTTGGCTCATGCTCTTGAGGCCTCCCTTGGTCGGGCGCTGGGCGGCGGGCCCGTTGCGGTGTGGTCGATCGGCGTTGAGGCCATTCGAGCGGGCTTGCTCCGGCGGTTGGGATGCCTGAGGCCGTGGCCATGCCGACCCGGAGATTCTCTCCGATCCACGTCTGGGCGGTCACGTCGCCGAGTCCTGCCGACGGCCGCCGGTAGCTGCCCTTGCCGGGGTCCCTCGGTGACTGTCCACTGGGCACCGGCGCCATTCATCCGAGTTTCTGGCGGGCCTCCCGGGGGGTGCCGATCGGGGTGCCGCCGCTCATGCCGGATTGGCCTTCCCGAGACCCTAGGCCCGGCTTGCCGATGCTCCGCCGGTCAGGCGACTGACTGCGCGAAGGTGCTGGGCGGCGTTGGCGGCTCCTCGAATGTCGGGCGGCGACCCAGAGCGGTCCGGGAGTGGGCGGCTTCAGGCCGTGGTCGGGCTGGAGGTAGATCCAGAACCTTGCCGTGTGCAGCGCGAAGAGCGTGCCCACGGCGGAGCGACGGGCCAACTCCCGGGAATCTGGGGCGGTGCTGGCTGGCCCGACCGCCTCTTCGTCCACAGCCAAATGGAGTCCCAGGCCTGTGGCGGCAAGTGCTACGCCCAATTCGAGCCTCAGCAGCAGCGCTGGCCCGCGTCTCAGCCGGGCTGGAGCGCCGCCTCCGATCATCGCGGCATCGCGAACTGTGAGTCCGATGCAGACGGTCTCGACGAGGATCGCGCCCTGCCGGCCAAGTCGGCGGATGGCAAGCTCGGTGAGCGGGTATCCGGCTGCGCTCAGGCCCAGCACCAGCCTCCCCAGTCCAGGACCCGTTCCAGAACTCTCCGATGCCCTGCCGTGTGGATGCCTTCGATGCCCACCACGGTCGCGGAGCACCCGCAGCACCACCTCCATCCTCCGTCGCCAAGACCAGCGGCCACGGTCACCGGACCAGCCACCCCCTCCACTCAGCCCGCGCCGCTTGCTGGTCATCTGGCCACCTCCTAGTGTCCTGTACCGGAGATTCGTAGGCAAAACCGTTCGATGCTGGCCAGGATCTCATCGGCTGTCTTGACCCAGATGAAGGGGTGCGGATCGTCGTTGTAGGTGGCGAGATAGAGGCGGA
>JBEKRL010000009.1:0-37593 GCA_049518775.1 Candidatus Dormibacteria bacterium | reverse complement strand
ACCTGGGGGTCGGCACCACCAGCTCCTCTGCTCGGGGAGGGGCCGGTGCCGCACCGGGGGGAGTTCCGTGACGGATGCCGGGCGCTGATCGGGAAGGGGCCTCGGGATCCTGGACCTGAGCGCCACCAGGGAGGAGCGCCGGTCGCACGTTCACCTCGTCGCCGGGGACAAAGAACAGCGGCCCGGCGGGTGCCGGGCCGCCGCGGGGAGGGTGCGACCTTGCGGCCAGGGAGTGGGGTCGAACCGGCCGCAGAGACAACGATGGCGGGCGCCCCTGGGAGCGTCCTGGGATGAGGCTGGGAGCTCGCCTAGACCCGGCCGGTCGGCCCCCGGCTACCGATCGTGGGGTCTGGCCCAGCCAAAGCCCAGTCCGGACTCAGCAAACTCCCAGACGAAGGCGGCAGACTCAGGGTGAAGATGGACGCGGAGACCCGGATCCTGGTCGTCGACGACGAGACCAACCTGGCCGAGCTGGTGGCGACCGCCCTGCGCTACGCGGGGTTCGTCACCGCCACCGCGGGCAGCGGCCGGGCCGCGATCGAGCAGGTCGCCAGCTTCCAGCCCCATCTGGTGATCCTCGACGTCATGCTTCCTGACTTCGACGGCTTCGAGGTGTCCCGGAGGCTGGCCGACGGCGGGTCCCAGGCACCGATCCTGTTCCTGACCGCCCGGGACGCGACCGAGGACAAGATCCGCGGCCTGACCGTGGGCGGGGACGACTACGTGACCAAGCCCTTCAGCCTGGACGAACTGATCGCCCGGGTCCGGGTGATCCTGCGCCGTTCCGGCCATCACGAGGAGAGCCACACCCTGCTCACCTTCGCCGACCTGGAGATGGACGAGGATCTGCGGGAGGTGCGTCGGGGTGGGGAGCTGGTGGAGCTCACCGCCACCGAGTACCGGCTGCTGCGCTACCTCCTGATCAATGCCCGGCGGGTCCTGACCAGGGGCCAGATCCTCGACCACGTCTGGAAATACGACTTCGGCGGCGACGCCGGCATCCTCGAGACCTACATCAGCTACCTGCGCAAGAAGGTGGACCGGAAGGAGCCGCCCCTCATCCACACGGTGAGGGGCATGGGGTACGTTCTCCGCCTGCCTCGCTCCTGAAGATGTCGCTCCGTCTGCGTCTGCTCCTGTCACTTCTGGCTCTGGTCGCCATCGGACTCGGGGTCACCGACGCGGTGACCTACCTGGCGCTGCAGTCCAACCTCAGCCAGCAGATCAACCAGCAGGCGAAGAGCACGGTGGGCGCCATTTTTCAGTTTCTCAGCTTCTCTGAATCTCGTGGGTTCTACCCCCGCGGTGGCGTCGACATTCCGGCCGGCAGCTACGCTGAGTTGGTGGGCCCCGGTGGTCCATTCCGAGTGCAGTTCACCGAGAACGGAGCCCCGAAACCGCCTCTGCCCCAGCTCCCCGCGGGATTCGGCTCGGGCTCCATCACCACCCCGGTCTTCACGACGGTGGCGGCCGCCAGCGGCGGCGGGGAATTCCGCGTGCTTGAGACGCCGACGGCCGAACCGCAAGTCAACCTGGTTCTGGCGCTTCCGCTCACCTACGTCGACGCCACCCTGAACCAGATCCGGCTCCTGGAGATCCTCGTCAGCGCCGCGGTCCTCCTGGGCCTGGCCGGGCTGGCGTGGTGGACGGTCCAGCTGGGGCTGAGGCCGCTGGAGCGGATCCGCACCACCGCCCGGGCCATAGCCGACGGAGACCTGAGCCGGCGGGTCGAGGTGACTCAGCCCGACACCGAGGTCGGGCAGCTGGCTCTGAGCCTCAACGAGATGCTGGGCCAGATCGAGCGGGCCTTCAGTGCCCGGGCGGCCTCGGAGGCCCAGATGCGCCAGTTCATGGCTGATGCCTCCCACGAGCTCAGGACCCCGCTCAGCTCGATCAGGGGCTACGCCGAGCTCTTTCGCCATGGCGCTCGGGGTCGCCCTGAGGATCTGGACAAGGCGATGTCCCGGATCGAGAGCGAGTCGGCTCGGATGACCCAGCTGGTGGATGACCTGATGCTGCTGGCCCGGCTGGACGAGGGTCGCCCCATGCAGGCGGCCGCCTTCGACATCTCCCAGTTGGCCGTCGAGGTCGCGGCCGACGCCTCGGTGGCAGATCGCCAGCACCAGATCCACGTCGACGCCCCGGCCCCGGTCGAGGTGGTGGGGGACGAGCCGCGAATCCGGCAGGTGGTCAACAACCTGGTCCGCAACGCCATAGTCCACACCCCGGCCGGCACTCTGGTCGAGGTCTCGGTGGGGGGGGAGGACGGCGGGTTCGCTGTCTTCCGGGTCGCGGACCACGGCCCGGGCGTGTCCGAGGAGGCGGCCGCCAGGATCTTCGAGCGCTTCGTGCGCCTCGACCGGTCTCGCAGCCGCGACCACGGCGGCTTGGGTTTGGGACTGGCGATCGTGGCGGCGATAGTAGCTGCCCACCATGGCACTGTCCGTCTCGAGACGACCCCTGGGGGCGGCGCCACCTTCGTGGTGCGGCTGCCGCTGAGGCCCCCGGAGTCGGAGCCGGCGGGGCCGCCCCTGCCGACCGTCCCGGGCTGAGCCGACCGCCAGCTCGGGGCCAGGTGGGGTCTGGCGAGAACGGGCCACCGGGAGAGACCGAGACCCACGCATGGGAGAATCCCGGCCGTGGCAGACAGCCGGGCCGACGAGGCTGACCTCGCACGGCAGCCGGGCCGCGCCGGTGAGGAGGCGCCCCGGCGCTGGGGCCCCTATCTCTCCATGCGGCAGTGGGGCACGGTGCGCGAGGACTACAGCCCGGACGGCGACGCCTGGGGCTACATCCCCTACGAGCAGGCCCGCAGCCGGGCCTACCGCTGGGGCGAGGACGGCATCCTTGGGATCAGCGACGACCGGCAGAGGGTCTGCCTGGCCCTGGCGCTGTGGAACGGGGAGGACGAGGTGCTCAAGGAGCGGGTCTTCGGCCTCTCCAACGCCGAGGGCAACCACGGCGAGGACGTCAAGGAGTACTGGCACTACCTGGACGCGCTGCCGGATGGTCGCTACCTGCGAGCGCTCTATCGCTACCCCATGGACGCCTTCCCCTACCGGCAGCTGCGGGAGCGGAACTCAGGGCCCGGGCCGGAGCTGGGACTGATCCAGCTGGGTGTCTTCGACCATGACCGCTACTGGACGGTCGAGGTCGAGTACGCCACCGCCACCTCCGATGTGGTGGCGTGGAAACTGACCGTGACCAACGAGAGCCGCGAGGAGGCGCGTCTCCACTTGCTGCCTCACCTGTGGCTCCGCAACACCTGGGCCTGGGACCAGGACCCGGGCCCCCAGCCCCAGCTCCGGGCCGAGGGAAAGGTCGTCCAGCTGAGCCACCACCCCGAGCTAGGGGGATTCCAACTGGTGGCGGAGGGGGATTTCGAGTGGCTCCTCTGTGACAACGAGACCAACTCCGAGCTGCTCTTCCGGAGCCCCAACCGCAGCCGCTTCCCCAAGGACGCGATCGCGGACGCGGTGCTCAGGGGGGATCCCTCCATCTGCAACCCCGAGCGATCCGGCACCAAGGCAGCCGCCCACTTCGTCCTCGACGTCGCGCCGGGACAATCCGAGGTGGTGCGGCTGGTCTGGGGTAACGAGCAGGGCCGGTCCCCGGCCGAGGTGGACCGGATCTGCGCCGACCGTCGCGCCGAGGCGGATGAGTTCTACGGACGGACCCTTCCCGAGGACAGCGATGAGGATGACCGTTTGATCCAGCGCCAGGCGTTCGCCGGGCTGATCTGGACCCAGCAGTACTACGAGTACGACGTCTCCCGCTGGCTGGCCGGTGATCCCACCCAACCCGCGCCGCCCCCCCTGAGGTTGGAGGGCCGCAACCACACCTGGGCGGGGCTCCACGCCGCCGACGTGATCGTGATGCCCGACAGCTGGGAGTACCCCTGGTTCGCCAGCTGGGACCTGGCCTTCCACGCCATGGCGCTGGAGCCGCTGGACACCCAAATGGCCAAGCAGCAGGTGCTGCTCCTGCTCCAGCCCCGCTTCCTGCGCGAGGACGGCCAGCTCCCGGCCTACGACTGGGCCTTCTCGGACTCCAACCCGCCCGTGCATGCCACCGCCGTCTGGCAGATCTACGTCCGCGACCGCAACCGCACTGGGGTCCCGGACCGGGGCTTCCTGGAGGAGGCCTTCCTGGCTCTGCTCTTCAACTACGGCTGGTGGGTGAACCGGCGCGATCCCGACGGGAGGAACATCTTCTCCGGCGGCTTCCTGGGGCTGGACAACATCTCCGCGGTGGACCGCAGCCACCTGCCCGACGGGGCGCAGATCTCGGAGGTGGACGCCACCGCCTGGATGGGGATGTTCGTGGTCAAGATGTTCCGCATCGCCGCCGAGCTGGCGATCGAGGAGCCCCAGTACGAGAACATGGCGATTCGCTTCTTCTCTCACTACGTGCGGATCGCCGCCGCCCTCAACGGGGCAGAAGCGGGCCAGGGACTGTGGGACGAGCGGGACGGCTTCTACTACGACCTGCTTCGGGTGGCCAGTGGGCAGATGGAGAGGATCCGCCTCCGCAGCCTGGTCGGGCTGATGCCGCTGGCGGCCAGCGAGGTGGTTCACCGTCACACCCTGGAGCGGTTCCCCCGGCTCTCTGAGCACTTGGACGAGGCGGCCGAGCGGGGTGTGATCCACTACCGGGCGGCCCGGGGAAGCGACCCCTATGCCTGTCTGAGCCTGGTGGGTTCGGAGCGGCTCCACCGGCTCTTGGACCGGCTGCTCGACCCCCAGGAATTCCTCTCCGAACACGGTCCCCGCTCCCTCTCCAAGGTCCACCTGTCCCAGCCCTTCCAGAGTGGGCTCGTCCCCGGGATGGCACCCGTCCGCTACGAACCCGGAGTCTCCAGTGACCGGGTATTCGGGGGCAACTCCAACTGGCGGGGCCCGGTCTGGCTCCCCACCAGCTACCTGCTGATCCAGGCCCTGCGCCTGCTGGGCACCGGCCTGGGGCCCTCGTTCACCCACCCCTTCCCCAGTCCTGGCGGCCACCCGGTTCCCCTGGGACGGATCGCGGACCACCTGGCCCAGCGGACCGTGGCGATCTTCCGCCGGGGCCCGGACGGGCGTCGGCCCGTGCACGGCGACCTGGCGAAGTTCCAGGCCGACCCGCGCTGGCGTGACCTGCTGCTCTTCTACGAGTACTTCGACGGAGACACCGGCAGGGGCCACGGGGCCTCGCACCAGACTGGCTGGACGGCGCTGGCCGCCCTGTTGGTGGGGGAGCTCCGGTCGCCCTGGCACTCGCCCCGGCCGGGCAACACCACCTGAGCCCGGGCCATCTGCCCGAGGGAGGTCAGCTGGCCCAGACCGCCGGGGAGGTCGCCGTGAAGTTGAGATTCTCGGTCACCTGCTCAGGGGCTCCGGGCTTGGCCGAGCTCGCCCTGGGCACCCACCAGAGCTGAAAGGGTGAGGCCTTGTTGCTCAGCAGGGTGTTGAGGTAGAGCACGCTCTTGCCGTCCGGTGACCAGCTGGGGCTGGCCGCCATCGGACCGTCGCTTATCACCACCGGGGTGCCCAGCGAGCCGCCGTTCCAGCTGGCCACCTCCAGGGTGGTGGCCTGGAGCGAGTTGTTGGTGCACACCATGGCCAGCTCGGTGCCGCTGGGCGAGAGCGCCGGCTCGGAGCAGTCCTGGGCGGGTGTGGTGAGGTAGACGGGGTTGGCGTAGGGGGAGCTGACGTATACCAGCTGAGCGTAGGTGGCGCCGGCGGTGCTCACCGCGTACTTGGCGTAAATGACCCCCCCGCTGGCCAGCGGGATCGGTTCCACGTCACCGCCCTGATACTGGTTGGGAGTGCTCCACACGGTGGGGCTGGAGGACGGACTGGCGAAGGGGACCGCCGCGATTTCGAAGTCGACGTCGTAGGCGGCGTAGGGATCCAGCCAGTCGGTGGTGAAGAAGAGGGTGCTGCCGTCCGGGCTCACCTTGGGGTAGTAGGCCCAGTGGTTGCCGAAGTACTGAGTGGAGCTCTCCTGGAGCAGCTGGCGCACCACCTGGCCGGAGGAGTTGAGCAGGTAGACGTTGCTGTACGAGCTTGGGGCGGCAAAGAAGGCGACGGCGAGGAGGTCGCCGTCCGGGGCGGGCTCCACCTGGACCCAGTCGTAGGGGGGAGCCTTAAGGGGGGTGAACTCTAGGTTGCTGAGGCTGTAGATGTCCCCACCCTGGACCACGTAGACGGTACCGGGCAGGTAGACCAGGGCCTGCTCCTGGGTCGGCTTCTGACTGTGATTACGGCTGCTCTTGAGGGTCCCCAGGATGCTGTAGACGCCCAGGCCGAAGAGCCCCATCACGACCATCGCGGCCACGATCGGCAGAAGCCGTCTCACGTCGGGAAGTACTGCGCCACCAGGGCGTCGATCTGGGTCCAGTCCGGTGCCAGGGCGTCCTCCCCGTCGCTCTCGATGACACTGCCGAAATATGGCGAGCCGGTCATGATGACCTCGTTGACGTCGCCGTCGCTGAAGGCCCTGGCCAGGGGCAGCAGCGAGGTCAGCTGGGTGAGGCTCATGTCGGTCTTGACCGAGTTCCCCAGCGAGGAGGCGATGTCGGGCACGTCGGCCAGCCCCAGGGTCTTGGCGGCGGCCTTGATGTCGAGGAGGAGCTGCTGCTGCTTCTGGGAGCGGGCGATGTCCGAGAGGATGTCGCCGTGCCGGGAGCGCACGTACTCCAGCGCGTCGACGCCGTTCAGGCGCTGGGGCCCGGGGAGGACGGCGATCCGGGCCTGGAGGTAGGGGTTGCTCCCGGTGAGGTCGGAGGGGTACTCATCGTCCAGGATCGGCATCTGGGCCACGACGTTGACGCCGCCCAGCTGGTTGACCAGCTGGACCAAGCCGCCGAGCCCGATCCACACCCAGTAGTTGATGGGGACTCCGAAGTCGTTCTCGACGGTCTGGATGGCGGCGGCCGCTCCGCCGTAGGAGTAGGCGGCGTCGATCTTGGCGCTGCCTCCGGTGGACAGCGACACCCAGAGGTCCCGGGGGATGGAGAACATCACCACCGAGTGGGTCTGCGGGTCGACCCGGACCAGGATCATGGTCTGGGTGAGCACATGGTCGGGCTCGAACTTGGTGTCATTGTCAGAGCCTAAGAGCAGCACGTTGAAGGGCTGGCTGGGAGCCGAGGTGGTCCCGGGGGAGGGACTGGGGGTGGCCCCCTTCGACTTGCCCGATTTGCCGGTGGTCTGGTGGCCGGTGATGTTGAGTGCGGCGGTGATTGCGGGCAGGAAGTAGGCCACCACCCCGCTCGCGCCGGAGAGGCCGAAGCCGAACACCAATAGCACCGCTACCAGCGCCCGGTGACGGCTCCACGAGAAGGACGTTTGCTTTGACCGAAGCCCGGCGCGGCGGCGCCGCGGCCTGTTCGCGGCAGGCATGCGGCCGGATTGTAACGGGCAATGCTGAGAGGAGTCTCAGCCAGGCCACGACCCGTGCCCCCGCCGGGGCGGTAATCTTGGCCACCATGCTGCTCACCGGAAAGCGGGTGCTGGTCACCGGGGTGCTGACCCCGGCTTCGCTCCCGTTCGCCGCCGCCCGTCAGGCCCAGCAGGATGGCGCCGAGGTGGTGCTCACCTCCTTCGGGAGGGCGTTCAGGCTCACCGAGCGGGCCGCGGCCCGGCTCTCGCCCAGGCCGACCATCCTGGAGCTGGACGTCACCCGGGACCAGGACTTCGTGGAGCTCGCGGCCGAGCTCGGTCGGCGTGGGTGGCAGCTGGACGGGGTGGTCCACGGAGTGGCCTACGCCCCGGCGGAGGCGCTCGGCGGTGCCTTCCTGCGCACTCCCTGGGAGGCGGCCGCCACCGCGCTCCGGGTCAGCGCCTACTCCCTGAAGCAGTTGGCGGTGGCCCTGGAGCCGCTGATCCCCGAGAGTGGCGGGAGCATCGTCACCCTCGACTTTGACGCCACCTTGGCCTGGCCAGGGTATGACTGGATGGGAGTCTCGAAGGCTGCCCTGGAGTCGGTGGTGCGCTACCTGGCCCAGTACCTGGGCGGGCGCCGGATCCGGGTCAACGCGGTGTCCGCCGGCCCGATCTACACCACCGCGGCCAAGGGGATCCCCGGCTTCTCAACCTTCCCCGAGATCTTTGCCCGGCAGTCTCCGCTGGGCTGGGATGCGCGCGACCCGGTGCCGGTCGGAAAGGCGATCGTGGCCTTGCTATCCGACTACTTCCCGGCCACCACCGGAGAGATCGTCCACGTCGACGGCGGATATCACGCGGTCGGGGCGGCGGTCGGCCGTCCGGCCACCGACCCCGAGGGATAGGACCGCTCCCGCCGCGATCGGCGGCTCCACCAGATGCTGCCTCCCAGCGCCGTCAGCATCGCCCCGCTCCCGGCCAGGCCCATCGCCACCTGGCTGCCCCAGGCCTGCTCGATGGCCCCAAAGAGCAGGCTTCCCAAGGGGGTGGTGCCGAGGAACACCCAGAGGTAGAGGGACATGACCCGGCCCCGCAGCGGGCCCGGGGTGAAGGACTGGACCACGCTGTTGGACATGGCGCTGTAGACGATCATGCCGGCGCCGGCCAGCGCCAGCAGCACCATCGCCGGCTCCAGGCGCGACATCTGGCCCGCCAGGGCCAGGAAGAGCCCGAAGACCCCGCAGCCGGCCAGCAGGGCTCGCATCGAGGCCCGGCTGGCGTAGGCGACCCCGGCGGCGCCGGCCAACGCCCCCACGCCGAGGGCGGCGCTGAGGAGGCCAAAGCCAGTGGCGGCGGTGTGGAGGCCGGTACGGGACAGGGCCGTGATCATCACCGTCAGGTTGAAGGAGAAGGTTCCGACCAACGCCATCATGACGATCACCAGAGCCACCTCCGGAGTCCGGCGCGCGTAGCCCACCCCCTCTCGGACCTGGGCGATCAGGCCGGGCCTGGGGCCGGCGGGGCGGCGGTTGGTGTGGAGCTCCTTGGGGTGCATCAGCCAGAGCCCCCCGATGACCGCCAGGTAGGAGACCGCGTTGAGGTCGAAGCAGAAGGAGGTTCCCACGGTGGCGATCAGGATTCCCGCCAGGGCGGGGCCGACCACCCGGGCACCGTTGAAGACCAGCGAGTTGAGCGCCACCGCGTTGGGCATCTGCTCGGCGCCGACCATCTCGGGGACGAAGGCCTGGCGGGCGGGCCCGTCCACCACGTTGATGAGACCGAACATCAGGACCAGGGCGAAGACCTCCCAGGTGTGGGCCAGGCCCAGCCCTGAGGTGATCCCTAGCACCGCCGCCGTGACCGCGAAGCAACTCTGGGTCAGCATCAGGATTCCGCGCTTGGACCAGCGGTCGGCCACCAGACCTCCCAGGGGCTGGAGCAGCAGGTTGGGGAGGTACTGGACGGTGAGCAGCAGTCCCAGCATCAGGGGCGAGTGGGTGAGTTGGAGGATGAGCCAGGCCTGGGCGGTGGTCTGGAGCCAGCTCCCGGTGACCGAGACCGCCTGCCCGGCGAAGAAGTAGCGGTAGTTGCGGGTGCCCAGGGCCTGGAAGGTGCGCGAGGTGACCGCCCTCACCGAGCTCGTCATCGCCTTGGTGGAGACGGTCAGCGGCCCAGTCCCACCAGGTGCTCCAGGGCGGGAAGAGCCCGCTCCAGGGCGGAGATCTCGGGGGCGCTGAGGTGATTGAGGCGCTGGGCGAACCAGGCACCGCGGTCCCGCCGCGCCGCCTGCGCCACCAGTGCACCCCGGGGGTTCAGCGAGACCCGGATGAAGCGATGGTCGGAGGGGTCCACCTCCTTCTGGATCAGTCCGTCGGCCTCCATCTGGACCAGGAGTGTGGTCATCGAGGGCACCCGGACCTGCTCTGCGGCGGCCAGCTCGCTGACGGTGGCTGAGATCCGATCCAGCAGTGACATCAGGACCGGGTAGTAGGCTGCGGGCACCCCCAGCGGCTCGTAGGTCTGGCGCAGCCGGCGGTGGAGGCGGCTGAGCACGGTGGGGAGTTTGACCGCCAGCTCCGACAGCTCCTCGGTCTCACCCGGGGCGGACGGCGCGGAGATGCGGGGGGTGGTCACATGCTTAGTTTACCTAATTAGTAAGCCTAAGTGCTCGAGCGGTCAGTCGACGCAGCTCTGAGTGGACGCCGGCGCGGTGGCCGACTCACCCCTGGCGATGTCGGGCAGGATCTCCCCGGCGGTGAGCGCGTAGCCCTCGTCGCTGGTGACCGCGGACTTGGCGAAGACCACTCCCAGCACCTGGCCCTGGAGGCTGACGAAGGGCCCGCCGGAGTTGCCGGGGATGACGCTGGCCTGGAGCACGTAGATCTCTCGGCTGACGATCTGGTTGGAGTAGATGTCCCTGCCCACGGCGTCGATCTGACCACGGATTGCGCCCGGAACCACCGCCTCCGGGCCGCCTCCCGGATAGCCGATCACTGCCCCCTGGGTGGCCCTGGACCCCGAGGTGGTTATGGTCATGGGGGAGAGGGGGAGCCCCGGTACCCGCAGCAGGGCGATGTCCCGCTCGGGGTCGAAGAGGACCACCTCGGCGCCGAGCGCTCCGGGGTGTCCCGGCACCAGCACGGTGATCGCGTGGCCACCGGCGACCACGTGGGCGTTGGTCAGGACCAGGCCGCTGGCGACCGGGAAACCGCTGCCCTCCTCGAGCCCCCCGCAGCCGACGCTGACCACCTTGACCGTCTCCGAGGCGGCCGTCGCCACCGCCTGGTTCCCGGCCAGACTGGCAGGAACCGCAACCTGGCCTGGCAGCGGCGGGGCCAGGTTGGCGAAGACCTCGGGGAAGGGAACCGTGCTGAGCAGGTGCTGGAGGCCGCCCAGCCAGGCTGGATCCTGGGGGAACTCACGGGCCAGTGCCCGGAGGATGGACGACTTCTGGACCTGGCTCGCCAGCGGTGGCCAGGGCCCAGTCGCGAAGGTGAGTCCCAGGTACCAGCTGGCCACCAGCACCACCACCAGCCCCCAGGCCACCCCGGCCAGGGAGTCCGCGATTCCCAGGTGGCGGCGGAGCGCGGTGACCCTGAGCCGCCGCCCCAGCCAGGTGCCCAGGCCGTCCCCCAGCAGCGCCAGGGCCACCAGCAGGGCGATCGCCATGCCGGCGCGGACTGCGGGGGTGAAGTTCCCCAGCAGTGGGGGCACGGAGGTGGCGACCCAGGCTCCCAGCGCCAGCCCCACCAGGAGACCGAGCAGCGAGAAGAGGGTGTAGGTGAGGCCTCCGCGATAGCCGCGGACCGCGGCATAGACAAGTCCGGCGATGATGGCGAGGTCGATCAGGTCCATGGGCTGTCTGCAATCATCGGGGGTCCGACGACGGTCCAGCGCTGGGATGGCGAGCCTCGTCACAATGCCCCCCAGTTGCGATCGGGTGAGGAGACGTGAGCAAGGAAGGCAGTGGCACGGGCCAGGTGAGCAGGTTGAGGCGTAGCCGCGGGCCCGTCCAGAGCGGGCTCTTCATCCCGCTGCCTGAGGACTGGCGGACCTGCATCCTGCCGGTGATCGGGCTGGCCACCCCGGTGGGGTTGCTGGTGGTCAACTTCTCGGCCTGGGTCATCTCGCAGCTGGGAGCCTTCCGCTGGGGGGTCGCGGTGAGCGCCTTCATCAGCGCGCTGGTCCTCAACAGCCTCACCGCGGTCAACGTCTACCGGTATGTCCGCCGCCGCTGGCCCGACTTCGTGATCAGCCGTGAGGAGAACGGCACCCGGGTCCTGATCGCGGCCATCTTCCTCATCCTGGTCACCGCCTTCGCCTCGTCAGTCTTCTCCTTCGTGGGGATGGCCAACCCCCGCAAGCTTCCCAACGGGATCGCCGTGATCACCGGTTTCCTGGGGGTGATGATCCCGCTGGGGCTCAGCCTGGGCCTCAATCGGAAGAGACGGACCCCGGCCTAGCCGGGGTCAGAGGTGTCGCGCTCAGATCTCGCGCTCCGCCTCCAGATCGCCCACAACCTGGATCCCATGGCCCTCGGAGACCAGCGCCGCTGTGGCCTTCCCCAAGAAGAGACCATGTCCCAGCACCCCCGCGATCGCGCTTAGCCGGGCGGCGGCCTCGCCCGGGTCGGTCAGGCCGCCCGGGAACTCCAGGTGCAGCAGGTAGTTGCCGTTGTCGGTGACGAACGGGTCGGCGACCCCGCCTCGAAGTTCACAGCGGCAGGGCAACCGTTCCTGGCAGGACGCGGCCACGCCCTCCCAATCGAAGGGCAGTACCTCCACCGGCAGCGGGTTGCGGGAGCAGAGCCGTTGCACCGCCTTAGAGGGGTCGGCGAGCACCCAAAAGCGGCGGCTGCGCTCGGCCACCAACGTCTCCCTGAGCAGCGCGCCGTGCCCGCCCTTGAGCAGGTTGAGCCGGGGGTCGAACTCGTCGGCGCCGTCGATGTCGAGATCGAGCGGCAGCCCGCTGCCTGCGAGCAACTCCACGCCGATGGATCGAGCCCGCTCCTCGGTGGCCTTCGAGCTGCACAGGCCCCGGATCTTCAGGCCGGCCGCGATCCGGGGGCGCAGCGCCTCGAGGAAGGCGGTGGCCATCCGTCCGGTGCCGAGACCAAGCCTCATTCCCGGCTGGATCAGGGTGGCGGCGTGTTCGGCCACCTCGGCGGCGGCCCTCTGGAACTGGGAGGAGGAGAGCGCCACCCTAGCCGCTCACCCTGGGGCCCACATCTTCGACGGTGAGCTGGAGGAGAACTCGGCGCTCGCTCACCATGGCAGCCCGGTACTCGTCCCAGTTGGGGTGCTCTCCACTGACAGCCCGGTAGTACCGCTCCAGCCCGGGCAGGGCGTTGGGCAGGGAGATCACCGCGGCGCGACCTCGGATCGAGATCCAGGGGCCGAAGAACTGCTCGGTGAACACCACCAGGTCGTAGCGGGGATCCCGGCGCAGGTTCCTGGTCTTGACGGCGGTCTCCCGGCTGCTCACGGTGAGCTCGTCCCCGACGCCGACGGCGACCACGACCGGTGAGAGCTGGGGACTGCCATCACGCCGGCGGGTTGCCAGCACGGCCCGGTGGTTCTGGGAGATGAACTCCCTAGCCTCGGCTTGGTCCAACTCCAGCGGCCCTCCTTCCCTTGCCCTCCCAGGCCAGGGGCCTGGCCCTGGCTCGCCGAATCAGCTCCTCCTGGATCCCCGGGTCGGTGGAGCCGGGATCGATCCGCGTCCAGTCGCCGTCCGGCTGCAGATTCCAGCTCTGCCGCCGGTCGGCCCAGCTAAGTTCCAGGACCTCCCGGACCTCGTCCCGAGCCTGGGGATCGAGCAAGGGCACGGCGCACTCCACCCGGCGATAGAGGTTGCGTCCCATCAGGTCGGCGGAGCCCACCAGCACCTCCGGTCGGCCTCCGTTCTCGGCGACGAAAGCGCGGCCGTGCTCCAGGAAGCGGCCGATCACGCTGTGGACCTGGATGGTGTCGCTGACCCCCTCGACCCCGGGCCGCAGGGCACAGATCCCCCGCACCAGGAGGCGGATCGGCAACCCCTCCTGGGAGGCTCGGTAGAGGGCCTGAATGGCCCTCTCGTCGGTGAGGCCGTTGACCTTGAGGAGCAGGCCGGCAGGACGGCCCTGACGGTGGTGCTCGACCTCCCTATCCACCAAGCGCTCGAAGTTCTGGATGGCATTGATGGGGGCCACCCAGAGATCATCGTAATCGCGCTTCCGAGAGTAGCCGGTGAGGTAGTTGAAGAGGTCGGCCACCTCCGCGGTGATCTCCGGCCGGGCGGTCAGGAGCCCGAAGTCGGTGTACAGGCGGGCGGTGACCGCGTTGTAATTGCCGGTGCCGATGTGCGCGTAGTAGCGGATTCCCGCCTCCTCCTGGCGCACCACCAGGACCAGCTTGGCGTGAGTCTTGAGCCCGGGCACGCCGTAGGCCACGTGAGCCCCCACCTGCTCCAGCTGCCGGGCCCAACGGATGTTGTTCTGCTCGTCGAAGCGGGCCTTGATCTCGACCAGCACCACCACCTGCCGGCCGTCCTCGGCGGCCCGGGTGAGGGCGTCGATGATGGGGGTGTCCCCGCTGGTGCGGTAGAGGGTCTGCTTGATCGCCAGCACCCTGGGGTCCTTCGCGGCCTGCTCGATGAAGCGCTCGGTGGTGGCGGCGAAGGAGTCGTAGGGGTGCTGGACCAGCACGTCGCCCCGGCGCAGCACGGCGAAGAAGTCGGGGTCCTGATCCCGGATGGTCAGCAGCCGGGGCGGCGTGGTACCGCTGAACTGGGGATACGAGAGGTCGGGGCGCTCCAGCTCGTCGACCACGCTCAGCAGGCCGGTGAGGTCCAGCATCCCGTCGACCTCCTGGACCTCCTCCGGGATGATCCCCAACTCGGTTTCCAGCATGGGCAGGAACTCCCGGGAGAGCCCAGGGACCACCTCGACCCGGACCACGGCCCCGAAGCGTCGCTCCCGGAGCTCCTCCTCGATGGCGGAGAGGAGGTTGGGCTCGTCCTCGTCGACGTCGAAGTCGGCGTCCCGGGTCACCCTGAACAGGCCATGGGCGACTATCGCCATCCCCGGGAAGAGGTGGTCCAGACGCTCGGAGATGATCCTCTCCAACGGCACGAACGGCCCCTGCCTGCCGGCCCTGAAGAAACGGGGAGCTGAGGACGGCACCTTCACCCTGGCCACCCGGGGAGCCCGTTCCCCAGGCTCGCCCAGCATCACCGCGATCGAGAGCGAGAGGTTGCTGAGGTAGGGGAAGGGGTGAGCGGGATCGATGGCCAACGGGGTGAGAAGGGGATACAGCTGGGACTCGAAGTAGTCATCGCAGGCCTTCGCCTCACCCCGGGTGAGGGGCTCGTTGCGGAGCAGGATCCGGAGCCGTTCCTGCTCCAGACGGGGGGCAAGGTCGTCGCGCAGGCAGTGGACCTCGGCCGCCACGATCTCCTGGGTGCGCTTGGAGATGGCCTGCAGCTGCTCGGTGGCGGTCATGGCGTCGGCGTGGGCGGTCTGGACCCGTTCTGCCAGCTGGCGCTTCAGGGAGGCCACCCGGATCATGTAGAACTCGTCCAGGTTGCTGGAGGTGATGGCCAGGAAGCGCAGACGCTCCAGCAGCGGCACCCGGGGGTCCTGAGCCTCGGCCAGCACCCGGGCGTCGAAGTCCAGCCAGCTCAACTCCCGATTTATGTAGTTAGCGGGGTCCTGGATCCGGTCCCCGGGTTCGAGATGGCCGACCCCCGGGAGATCCACGATCTTGGCAGAGCGCGAAGAGCGCTTGCGGTGACTCCCGGAACTGGGCGGGCGCCGCGGTTTCACTTCGGTCACGCCGGCTAAGCTAACACTGGCTCGGGTGGTTGCGGGGAAAGTAACAGTCCCACTGCGAATCGGTCGCCCGGCTGCGATTCCCGGAATCTGCGCTAGGATCTTGGGGTGCGAGTCAACTGGTCCCGCGCTCTCCCGACTCTGACCCTGCTCGCGACCTTGGGCCTGGTCGGATGTGGAAGCACCGCGGCCGCCGCGGGCCGACCCGCTGCGGCGGCTCTGGAGGCGGCCAACACCAAGGCGCTGAGCGGTTCCTTCGAGGTGGCCTTCAGCGCCCAGCTCCATGTCGACCTGAGCCAGGTCGCCGGCCTCACCGGGGTCACTCCGGGTGAGCTGAGTCAGGCCCAGTCGGAGATCAACGCCGCCCGCCTCACCGGGACCGCCGAGGTTCAGAGCCAGCAGCAGATGGAGATGACCTTCAGTCTCACCCCGGTTATGGCCCAGCCTTGGCACCTGATCTTGGTGGACGGCTCCGAGTACATCTCAGAAGGTGGCAGCACCTGGTACAAGCTCAGCGGCGGCAAGTCCGGCCTGGCGGCCGGGGTCGGCGGCACCGCCGGGGCGGAGTTGCGCCACCTCAAGCAGGAGCTCAAAAGCTGGGGTCAGGAGCTCAAGAGTTCGGCCAGGGTGACCGACCTGGGCAGGACCGAGATTGGCGGCCGGCAGGTGAAGCACCTGGAGACCACCCTCTCCGGGCCGTCGATGAATCACTTCCTCAGCCAGATCCTCGCCCAGGTGGCGACCGAGCTGGGTTCCTCGGACCCCTCCCTCGCTGGTGCGCTCCCGGCCCTGGAGCAGATGTTGGACTTCACGCAGGTCCGGGGGGAGAGCTACGTGTTGACCTCGACCGGCCAGCTGGCCCGTGCCAGTGTCGAGGTGAGCCTGACCCTGGACCTCGGGGGGCTCTCGTCCTTGGCGCCGGGAGCCACCGGGTTGCCGAGCGGCTCCGCCTCCTTGGGCTTCGCCGCAACCGGGAACTTCAGCAACTACGGTCAGAGCTTCAACATCCAGGCGCCCAGCCATGTCACCGCCGGTCCCCTGCCAACTCCGAGCGGTCTGTCGGGAGCACTGAGCTAGACCTGGCCGGGAGGTTCTGGGGGCGAGGGCAGGGCGACCCGGATCCCAGCTCTGGGGTGGCACCGCGCCACCACCCGGGCCAGCTCAGCCGCCGAGCGGCCGTCGGGGAGGTAGGTGAAGAAGGCGCCGCCGCTGCCCGTCATCGCCCACCTGGTTGAGGGGGAGGCCTGGGAGAGCGTCCGCAGCCTCCGCTCCAGCTCCGGGAGTGCCCGGAGAGCCGCCGGCTGGAGCCCGCTGCCAAAGAGGGAGGGATCGAGGGGCTGGCCCTGACGCATCGCCTTGGCCAGCCTGGCCACCCGCTCCCCGCCACTGAAGTCTTCCGGCCTGGTCGCGCGGTAGGCATCGGCGGTGGCCACCGCTCCCAGGACCACGATCAAGAACGCGCCGCTGGTCAGGGTTGGCAGCGGGGAGACCTGCTCGCCGATCCCCGACAAAAGGGCCGCGCCGCCCCGCAGGCTGAATGGAACGTCGGCACCGCAGCTGAGCGCGACCTCCTCCAGCTCACCAGCGGCCCCACCCTGTCCGGCCATCCTCAGCACCGCGGCGGCGTCGGCGGAGCCTCCTCCCAGGCCGCTCTGAGTGGGAATGCGCTTGTCCAGGGCCAAGCGGGCCACCGGCGCACCCAGATGCCGCTCCCGGAGCAGCAGCGCCGCCCGCACCGCCAGGTTGTCGGCGCCGGCCGGCACCCGGTGCGCCTCCGGGCCCCAGACCTTCAGTCTGGGGATGGCCGGGAAGTCCGCCCCTGCCTCGGCCGACTCGAGGGCAACCACGTCGCTCCAGTCGATGGTCTGGGAGACCGCCGCCAGCAGGTGGTATCCGTCGGGTCGGTGGCCGGTCAGCTCGAGGGCCAGGTTCAGCTTGGCCGGAGCCCGGCCTTGGCGCAACACCCCAGCCACTTTAGCGGCGGTCGCAGGGAGCTCCGAGGGCCAATTGGTATACTGCGACGCCGGCCGGGCGGGTCCGCCCGCCCCGCAGTGGCAGTTTCGCCCGCGCCCGCAGGTGCTTTGGAGAGAGTTGGCAAACACCAGTTCAGCCAGGAAGCGGATCCGGTCGGCGGCGCGCAAGCATGAGCAGAACCGCCGGGTCCGCTCCGCGGTGCGTACCGCCGTCGTCAGGGCCCGCCGCGAGGTTGAGTTCGGCGAGGAGGCAGGGGCCGAAGGGCTGGTGAGGCTTGCCGCGTCGGCCCTGGACAAGGCGGCCCAGCACGGGGTCATTCACCCCCGCAACGCGGCCCGGCGCAAGTCCCGGCTGATGCGGGCGGCGGCCAAGGTCGGCGCTGAGGCTGCGGAGGAGGAGAAGCCGGGCAGGTCGCCCAAGCGGGCCTCGGCTCAAGGCACCAAGCCCAAGGCTGGCGGAGCCAAGCGAGCCGTCCTGGCGCCGAAGGCGGGCCGGTCGGCCACCAAGACGGAGCGGACCGCCGCGTCCCGGCGCAAGTCCGCGGGGACCTCAGGAAAGGAGCCCAAGGGCAACTGAGCTGTCGGCCCGGTCCTGGTTCAGCCCTGCGCCGGTCCCTTGATCTCCGCGGCCATCCCGGCCAGCAGCAGCTCGAGTCCATCCTGGGGGTCGGTTGCACCGGTCCGGGTCAGCCAGTCCAGCTCAGCCAGCTGAACCAGCCAGCGCCGCAGCCGGGGCTCGCCTGAACGCTCCAGGTGGGAGCGCAGCCTCTGCTCGCGCCAGGGGGCCAGGTCCCGCCAGCGGTCGGAGTCCCGCGGATCGGCCAAGGAGATGAGGTCCCGAAACACCCGGGCCAGGGCGCCGACCACCATCGGCGGCTCGATGTCCGGTTCCCGGAACAGCGCATCCAGCCGTTCGCCTACCCGTCCCGGCGACTCGAACAGGGTGTCGGTCAGGCGGTAGAGCTCGGTGGGCGGTGATGGGGGTACCAGCAGCAGGGCATCGTGGTCGTTGACCGTTCCCTTCCCGGAGGCAAACAGCTCCAGCTTCTCCAGCTCCTGGTCCAGCTGGCCCGGACGCCGCCCGGCGACCTCCACCAGCCGGGCCACCGCCGCCCGGCCGAGATGGAGACGTCGCTCTCTGATATGGCCTTCAACGTAACTCTGGAGCTCCTGGCCCCGGGGCCGGCGCAGCGCACGCAGCTCGCCCCCTTGGGACTTCACTGCTCGAACCAAGGGTGAGCCGGCGCCAAGCATCTCCCTCACCACCACCACCACCGCCGTGGTCTCAAGCCGGCTGGCCAGGACCGCCGCCAGGGCCCCGGCCTCGTCCGCCGGCCGCCCCGCCTGCTGGCCGGCGCGGACTCTGCCGGAGAGCTGCGGCGGGTCCCAGATCATGACCAGCCGGCGCAGGGCGAGGAACGGGGGAGTGGCCAGGCTCCTGGCGATCGCATCCAGGTCCTTGCTCGAGCGGAACTCCTCAAGTCCCAGGTCCAAGGCCAAGTCCGCGGTGAGCTGAGCCCTCAGCCGGGTCGCGGCGTTGGTGACCAGATAGGGGTCGTCTCCGTACACCAGGACTAGCGGCTCGACCACGCGCCGATTATCGATGCCCGCCAGCTTGGGGATGCCGCTTCACCGGCGGGGCAGTTGCCTGGAGTCGCTGCTTCCATCAGCATTGGGGTGAAGTGTCGCTGACCTCGCCGACCTGGCCCGACCCGACCCTCGCCCTGGGGGAGGGGGGCGTGCGGCTCACGGTGAGCGCTGGCCTCTGGCTCCGCATCACCGGCGTTGGGCTGGTCGCTCCGGCCGGTGCCAGCAGGCACCGACGGTCGGTGCGGTGCGCCCGCCCGGCTGTGGCGGGGGTCGTGAGGCCCGTCGGTTGAGCCCGGGGACAGCCGCTGCCGGGGCCGAGGGGGGCCGTCCCCGGACTCCCCGTCAGCGCGCCCTGGCGACGGTTTCGGCGCTGGCTTCGGTCTATCCCGCAGCCTGCGCTCTCGACCAGCGGAGCCCACTGGAGTTGCTGGTGGCAACCATCCTCTCGGCCCAGACCACCGACCAAAGGGTCAACCTGACCACGCCTGCGCTCTTTGCCAGGATGCGGACAGCGGCCGACTACGCCAGCGCCGACCCAGCCGAGCTGGAGGAGCTGGTCCACGCCACCGGCTTCTTTCGAGCCAAGGCCAGGGCTCTCATCGGGATGGGCCAGATGCTCTGCCAGAACTTCGGTGGCGAGGTGCCCGACACCATGGAGGGGCTGACCCAGCTGCCTGGCGTGGGCCGGAAGACTGCCAACGTCATCCTCGGGGTCGCCTTCGGCAAGCCGGGCTTCCCCGTTGACACCCATGTCATCCGTCTCACCAACCGGTTGGGGCTGGTTCGGGCCCTGGACCCGGTCAAGATCGAGGCCGAGGTCGGGCGAATGGTTCCCCCGGAAGAGTGGACCGGGTTCAGCCTTCGCCTGATCCTCCACGGCCGCGAGGTCTGCCGCGCGCGCTCTCCACGTTGTCAGGTCTGCGTGCTGGAGGCCTGGTGTCCCAGCTCGTTGCTCAAGGGCGGTCGGCCCGCCGTACCTGCCGCTGAGCACCAGGCCAAGGCGGGCAGAGCCCGGGCCTCTGGGGACGTCGGTGGGAGTGTCACGGTCGGCCGTGTCACTCCCACCGATGCCGCGAGGTAGGCGGGGCCTTCATTGCCAGGGGCGCGCGGGCGCGTATCTCCAGCCGACGGCTTGCTCGGCGCAGCTGGCGATCGAGCTGGCCCTGACTTCCGAAACCGCGGAGGAGCTGGGTTTTGACCAGTGGTCCCCGGGGTCCCAGTAGTTGCGTGTCAGTTCCGGTGTCGAAGCGCCGAGCCGTCCTGGTTGCGGTCGCCGGCGGCGCCGGGGCACCTGTCCGGTCCATGGCACCTGCCATGCGGCCTGACACGCGCCGGGGCCAGCCCACCGCAGCGGCAGGCGGACCAGGCTGCCCTTTGGCTCCACTGGGCCACATCGTTACAACCACCACCGTGCCCCACTCAACCAGGCGGCCCTCCTCGCGCGACACGTGTCAACACCCCACGGGAGAAGCACGGCTAGGTCGCGAACCGGCGCTGCGAACTGCCCATCGGGTGGGCCACATCCGACGTCAGCCCGCGGCTGGGTTCCGTCCGTCTGACTTGCGGGCGACGTCCCCGCCAGGTATGATTTTGGCACGGAGTGGTGCCGTCATCCTGTCGACACCCGGTCGTTCTGGGTGTGGCATCGAGCTCTGGGCTGAGCAGAATCGTTGCCGACGCGCAGCTGGGTCCGTGGACGTCACAGAGGGAGAAGCACTCATCGCGCCGCCATCGGACCAACTGCTGAGGTTGCCACCTGAGCCGTCACGTGACCGCTGGGGCCGAGGGGTGCTCGCTGATGCCCTCGGAGTTGAGTCTTGAACCAGCCGTGCCCCACCACTGAGGGCGCCAGCCGTTGCCGGGCGCGGAGCCGCGCCGAGGGAGAGCCCAACGCAGTGGTTCGCGAGTCCGCCGGGGAGCAGACGATTCTGTGGTCATGTCGCCCGAGAGTGAGTTGAAGGAGGAATCCCGAATGCCGGTCTACCACGAGTCGTTCCAGATACAGTCAGATAGGCGCCCGACCTTCCACGATGTCACCTCGCAGGCCGCGGATGCGCTCGCACGATCGGGGATCAAGGAAGGGATCCTGATGGTGTACTCGCAGCACACCACCTGCAGCGTGCTGATCCAGGAGGAGTCCCACGATGTCAACTACTGGGGTACGGAGCTGCTAATGCAGGATCTGGTCACAGTTCTGGAACGGCTCATTCCCACTTGCAGGACGGAAGGGCAGTACCTTCACCCCGGACCGAAGCACGTCGAAGCTGCGGTGGTGGGTCTGCACGAGGAGCCGGCCTGGGCGTTGAACACCGACGCCCATCTGAGGTCGGTGATCCTGGGGCGCTCTCAATCTGTGCCAGTCATCGATGGAGCCATGGCACTCGGCAATTTTGGGCGGTTCTACTTCGTGGATTTCGACCAGGTTCGGGCTCGTGAGCGCACCGTCCGCATCCAGATCGTCGGGGAGTAATCCCGTTGTTTCGAGGGCTCCAGATTACGCCGCCCTTCTTCGAGGTGGGCCCGAAGGCGTATACGTTTGGCCCTGACATGCTCCGGGTGGCGATGCGCGCTGACCAATTGGGCCGTGCTTATGGAGTGGGCATCATCATCGATCCCCAGTACGTGGACATCTCGCTCATCGCGGAGCACGTGGAGTGGGCCATGGTCTTCGCCCCGCACATGGATTCACTTGAGCCGGGTCGTGGTCAGGGTTCCGTTTTGCCAGAAGCGGTCAAGGCGGCTGGTGCAGTCGGCGTCATGTTGAATCATGTGGAGCACCGGCTGTCGAGAGCGGAACTGGCGCGTACCGTCCGTCGCGCTGATGAGGTCGGCCTCGCCACCATGGTCTGTACCGATGACGTGGAAGAGGCCGTTGCGGTGGCCGGGCTGGAACCGAACATCATCGTGGTGGAGTCTCCTGAGTTGATCGGCACAGGCAAGGGCACGGAGAGCAGCAGTGTGGCCATTGCGGAGATCGACCAAGCCATCTGGCGCGTGAATCCCGAGATCCGGGTGCTGCACGGGGCCGGCATTGGGAGCGCCCGGGACGTCTTTGAGGTGATCGCCGCGGGAGCCCAGGCAACTGGATCGAGCAGTGGAATCTTCAAGGCCCCGGACCCCCAAGCTATGCTCGAGGCGATGATCAGGGCGGCTCGTGAGGCATGGGACACCAGGCACTGAGCACGGCACCGTGGCGGCGGGTTGGCGCCGCGGCGGTGCTGCTGGAGTGAGCGCCGAGCGGGCGTCTTCGCCGAGGTGAAGCCGAGTGGAGCACCTGGATCATCCGAAGGTCGGTGCTCTGGCGGCCATGCCTGGGGCGCCCCCAGGCGGCGGAGCCGGCCGGGTTCAGCTGCGGTGGTAGCGGGCTGGTGACCGGGCCGGGGGGGATCCTCTCCAGGCCCAGGCCAGGATCTTGGCTGGGCCGGAGGTGGCGAAGCGAGCGCCGACCTGGGCAGATCCGGATCGGGAAGAGATGTGGTCCCCATGGATCCTGGTCCCGGGGGACGGCCCGTTGGCTACCCGGGAAGGCGCGGTGAGGACGATCAGGGTGAATGGGAGTCGAGTTCACGTGGGGAGGCCATCGATGTCCGCCGCGGTTGCGGCCACGGGAGTCCTGGGAGGGTCGGTGCATGGATGAGGTCTGGGCGCGGGGGGGTCCACCGTGGGCGGGGGTGGAGGTCGAGGTCGCGAGAGCGCTAAGCCTGGTGCAATTAGTCCAGGTCGACCGGCTGCGAGCGACGCTCGAGAATCCTCGCGGCAGATGTTTCTTCACCGGTCAGGGACGATCCGGGCTCGTTGCCCAGATGGCGGCGATGAGGCTCATGCACCTGGGGAGGCGAGCTCACGTGGTGGGAGAAGCCACGGCACCAGCATTCTCAGAAGACGACGTGTTGGTTGTCGTGTCGGGGACTGGGGCCACGCCGACATCTCTCCTCCATGCCCAGCAGGCCCACGATCTCGGTGGCACGGTGTGCTGCCTGACCGCCCGGCCGGGGAGCCCGATCGCTCTCCTGTCTGAGCCTTGCGTGATTGTCCCGACGGGGAATTCGATGCAGTTTGGGCAAGTTCTCTTCACTCAGGCGGCCCTCCTCCTCTTCGACGCAGTGGCCCTCGAGCTCGCAGCTGGCGACATGGCCACCCAGAGGCACAGTCACGCCAACCTGCAGTAGGCACGAGCAAAGTTCCTCCACCGCGTGGCGATCGGGCCGAAGCAGAGGCGGCGCGCCTGACACCAGCAGTCCTGCCCGCTCTGGCCCCCCTCGAGGAGGCAGGCGACATGGCGACCGCGAAGGGTGGCGCGGGTGCTAGCAGGCCGCCTGCACTGGACAAGTGGGGCGCGGGCCTGCACGGCACGATGGGCCGGCGGAACGGCCAACCAACCAGCGGGTGGCCATCCTGAGGGCGGTCGGGGCTAGCGGTCGTGGAACTGCGGAGCGCGGCGCTCGCGGAGCGCGGACCATCCTTCACGAGCATCCTCGCTGCCCAGCGTTTCGGCCTGCGCCGCAGTTTCGAAGGCCAGGACCGCGTCCAGGCTTGCCCCGGTCTCGGCCAGCAGCAGAGTTCGCTTGAGCCTGACCAGCACCGGCCGGGGCAGGGCCGCCAGCGCTCTGGCCCAGTCCAGAGCCGCGTCCTCCAGCTGCTGGGGCGGGACGATCCGGTTGGCAAGGCCCAGCAGGAGCGCCCTGTGGGCGTCGATCGGCTGGCCCAGCAGCAGAATCTCCCGGGCAGCTCCGGTTCCGACCAGCCGGGTAAGAAGCCAGGTGGCTCCCCCGCCTGGATGTATTCCCAACCGCACGAAGGGCGCAGCCAGCCGGGCGTCTTCGGCGAGGACCCGCAGGTCGCAGCACATGGCCAGGTTGAGCCCAGCCCCGATGGCGGGCCCGTTGACCGCGGCGATGGTGGGGACGGGGAGGTCCCTGAGGTCCAAGAAGGCCCGGTAGTAGTCACTCAGCACCTGGCGCTTGGCATCCGGTGTGACGGCGCCCGATCCCAGTGAGCCGAGGTCGGCGCCGGCACAGAACGCGACTCCGGTACCGGTCACGACCAGGGCCCTGAGGCTGGAATCCGCGGACAGCCGGGCAACCTCGTGGCGCAGTGCCGTGGCCAGCTCCCGAGTGAGGGCGTTGCGGTGCTGGGGCTGGTTCAGCGCGACCACGGCCACCCCCGGCTCGGGTCGGGTGGTGATGAGGAGCTGGGGGTCAGCCGGGCCCGAACTGGCGCTCACTAGGCTCAGGATAACCTCGACATGGCTCGGCTCGGCCGGGGCGGAATGGGCCGTTGCTATACTCCGAACTCGCCGGCGATTTCACGAAGCAGGCTGGCCGCGGGGTGGAGATTGAGCGAACCGTCGGCTGCGCGGGCGGTGATTCTGGCGGCCGGCCGAGGCAAGCGGATGCGTTCCCGGCTTCCCAAGGTCATGCACCCGTTGGGGGGTCTGCCTCTTCTGGAGCACGCGATCAGAGCTGCCGAGTCCGCCGCCGTGGGCCGTCCCATCGTGGTGGTGGCTGAGCTCGAGCCGTCGCTTGGCCCCCGGTTCCAGGACCGGGCCGAGTTCGTGGTCCAGTCGGAACCGCTGGGCACCGCGGACGCCCTGGCCCATGCCCGGCCGCTGCTGGATGGAGTCTCGGTGGTCCTGGTTCTGCCAGCGGACCTGCCGCTGCTGCGCGGCGCCTCGCTGACCGCCCTGGCCGAGGCGCTGCGGCGGTCTCAGGCGGGCGCGGCGGTGCTCACCGCTTCGGTCCGGGACGCGGGCGGGTGGGGAAGGATCGTTCGCGATGACCACGGCCGCCTGCTGCAGATCGTGGAGGATGCCGATGAGCCCTGGGATGGCTTGCCGGCAGAGGTCAACTGCGGTGCCTACGCCTTCGTCCTGCCCCGTCTCTGGGCGGCCATGGAGCGTCTCAGCACCGACAACGCCCAGGGTGAGCTGTACGTCAGCTGGCTGCCCCAGCTGGTTGACGGTGGCGCCGTCACAGTGGGGGTGAGCTCCCCCGACGAGGCCATTCAGGTGAACGACCGGGTCCAACTCGCCGCCGCGGAGGCGGCGTTGCGGTGGCGCACGCTGCAGCGGCTGATGCTCTCCGGGGTCACCGTCACCGACCCTGAGGCCACCTGGATCGACTGTGACGTGGAGGTGGGGGAGGACACCGTGATTGCGCCGGGAACCGTGCTCCGGGGTAGGAGCCGGATCGGCCGAGACTGTGTGATCGGGCCCTTCGCCGAACTGGAGGACGTCGAGGTGGGGAGCGGCTGCCGGATTGGGCGGTCCCAGCTCATCGGATGCAGGCTGGCCGATGGAGTCGACGTCGGACCCTTCAATCGGGTGCGCCCGGACTCCCAGCTGGAGTCTCACAGTCACCTCGGGACCTTCACCGAGGTGGTTCGGAGTCGGGTCGGGAAGGGCAGCCGGATCCCCCACCTGAGCTACGTGGGCGACGCCGACCTCGGTGCCGACGTCAACGTCGGGGCGGGGAGCATCACTGCCAACTGGGACGGCCGGGAGAAGCACCGGACAGTGGTGGAGGAGGGAGCTCGGCTCGGCAGCGACACGGTGCTGGTGGCCCCGCGGCGGGTGGGCAGGGGGGCCTACACGGGGGCCGGCTCGGTGATCACCCAGGACGTGCCTGCCGGCGCTCTGGGCGTCTCCCGCTCCTCCCAGCGCAACATCGAGGGATGGGCCGCCCGCAAGCGTCCCCAGCAAGAGCTCACGAGCCAGGAGGGTGGAGGGACTTGAAGGGTTCTGAAGGGCCGCTGATGCTGCTCTGCGGGTCAGCTCATCCCGATCTGGGGCGCAAGATCTCGGAGGAGGTGGGGGTGCCGCTGGCACCGTTGGAGGTGACCCGGTTCGCCGATGGCGAGTTCGATGTCAAGATCGGGGAGTCGGTCCGAGGCCACGACGTCTTCCTGATCCAACCGGCCTGTCCGCCGGTCAACGACAACTACATGGAGCTGTTCATCCTCCTGGACTCGCTCCGGCGGGCCAGTGCCGCCCGGATCAACGTGGTCCTGCCCTACTACGGGTACCAGCGCAAGGAGAAGAAGACTCAGCCCCGCGACCCCATCTCCGCCAAGCTGATGGCCAACTTCCTCCAGGTGGCCGGTGCCGACCGGATGATCGTCCTGGACCTGCACGCCGAGGCGATCCAGGGCTTCTTCGACATCCCCGTCGACGCCCTCACCGCGGTCAAGATCCTCTCCACACACGTTCGCTCCCGGCACGGGCGTCAGCCGCTGGTGGTGGTCTCTCCGGATGTCGGGGGCACCGCTAGGGCCAGGGCTCTGGCCCGACGCCTGGACGCGCGCCTGGCGATCGTCGACAAGCGCCGTCCCCGCAACGACGCCGTCGAGGTCCTCCATGTCATCGGTGATGTGGAGGGCAGTCGCTGCGTTGTGGTGGATGACCTCATCTCGACCGGCTCGACCCTGGTCGGAGCGGTGCAGGCTCTCCGGGACAAGGGGGCGGTCTCGGTGGACGTCATGGTCACCCACGGGGTGTTCGGCGCGGGCACGCTCCAGCGTCTGGAGAGCGCCCCGTTGGAGCAGCTGGTGGTAACCGACAGCGTTCCTATCCCGGACGAGGCTCTCCAGAGCAGCAAGGTGACCCAGGTCTCGGTCGCCCCTCTGATTGCCGAGGCGATCGTCCGGGTGCATGAGGGACGGAGCGTCTCGGCCCTGTTTCGGTGATGAGGAGCGCCTGCTAGACTCGATCTCAAGATGAGCCCTGGCTCACCCGATGGCACACCAAGTCCTCAGCTGATGTGGCCCGCCTGGGGGGAGGGGGCAGAGGGGCCGACTGGGACGGTTCCCGCCGGCTCCCGATGAGCCCAGCCACGCCACGGCTTGGTCCCCGGCCGCCATGAGCGGTTGGCTGGTCGCCGTCCTGGTGGTGACCCTCGTGGTGGCCGGGCTGTCGGCCACCGCCGAGACGGCCCTGACGTCCGTGAGCCGCATTCGGCTTCGGGCCGGGCGGGTGGAGGGTGATCGAAGGGCGGCTCTGGTAGAGCGGCTCCACCGCAACCCCTCCGGGTACCTGGGGACCATCCTGGTCACCAACACCCTGGCCGTGATGCTGGCCTCGTCCGCGGCGACGCTGCTGGCAGAGCGGCACCTGGGGGCGGGTGCGGCGATCTGGGCGTCGGTAGCCCTCGCCATCGTGGTGCTGCTCCTCTGCGAGCTCGGGCCCAAGACCTACGCGCTCCAGCACAACGAGCGCTTGGCCCGGCAGCTGGCCCAGCCGGTGGCGGTGGCCACCCGGCTGCTCAGCCCGGTGGTGAGGGCCCTGACAGCGATCTCCTCCCTAATCTTCCGGGTCCTGCCCGGGGGCACTGGCCGGAAGGCGCCGTTCCTGACCGAGGAGGAGTTCAAGCAGCTGGTGCTGGCCAGCGAGCAGGAAGGGGTGGTCGAGGAAGAGGAGAGGGAGATGATCCACGGGGTCCTGGACATGACCGACAAGCAGGCCCGCGAGGTGATGGTCCCCCGCGTCCAGATGGTCTCCCTGCCGTCGGAGTCCACCGTGGGGGAGGCGATCGCCGTGATTCAGGAGTACGGCCACAGCCGCATCCCGCTCTACGAGGAGACCGTGGACAACATCACCGGGGTTGTCTACGCCAAGGACCTGCTGGGCGCGGGCGGGCAGCTAGGGGCCGATGGGCCCCGGGTGGGCAAGCTGGCGCGGCCGCCGACCTTCGTGCCCGAGGCCAAGCGGCTGGGGGAGCTGCTCCAGGAGATGCAGCGCGCCAAGGTCCACCTGGCGGTCGTGGTCGACGAGTACGGCGGCACCGCCGGGCTGGTCACCATCGAGGACCTCCTGGAGGAGATCGTCGGGCCGATCCGCGACGAGTACGACCTGGCCGAGGAGGAGGAGGTGCAGCTGGTCAGTCCCACCGAGGCCCTGGCCAGCGCCTCGGTGAGCCTCGACGACGTGAACGATCTGCTCCACCTTCACCTGGAGGGGGATGACTTCGATTCCATCGGGGGGTTGGTCTATGCCAACCTGGGGCGAATCCCCGCGGTGGGCGACACGGTCGCGGTCGACGGGGTCACCATCACCGTGGAGGAGATCGACCGCCGGGCGATCCGGACCGTTCGGCTGCGCTCCGACCGGCCCTTCGAGGTCGGCTCCGAACCCAGCGAGGGGGGTTCGCCCCCACCAGAGGCGCAGGCCGCCTCAGAGTCCTCCTGAGAGGTGTCCGAGGGCTTCAGCGACGAGGGGGTGGTTCTCCGTCGCCGGGCCTTCGCCGAGGCCGATCGGATCCTGGTGGTGATCACCAGGGACCACGGGAAGGTCAGCGTCCTGGCCAGGGGGGCGCGCCGGGCCCGGGCTCGCAACGCGGCCGGCCTCGATCTCCTGACTCGCTCTGAGCTGGTGCTGATCCCCGGCCGCGGGATGGTGGTTCTGGCCCAGGCCCGCTCCGTGGGGCTGCCCTGGCCGGGGTCCGACCTCCTCCGCACCGCCTGCGGCGGGGTCCTGGCCGAGCTTGCCGACGCCACCCTCGAGGAGGGGCACCCGGACCCCCAGCTCTACCAGCTGGTGGCTGAGGCCCGGGACCGCATGGCCGATCCGGCCGGCGATCCCCGGCTGGAGCTGGCGGTGGCCGCCTTCCGGATTGCGGCCGCCGGCGGCTACCTGCCTGAACTGCACCACTGCGCCGGCTGCGGCAAGGAGCTCGGCGACCGCGACGGTGGGTTCCTCCCGGCCCTCGGAGGCATCCTCCAGGGCTCCTGCTGGGGCTTCCAGCCGGGAGCCCAGCCATGCTCTGCAGCCGCCCTCAGAGTGCTCCGGCGGATGGAGATCGATGACCAGCCCACCCTGCGGCGGCTGCGCTGGTCCGAGCCGCTCCGAGAGCAGGTCGAGTCGATCCTACTGGCCCACCTGGAGCATCACCTGGACCGCCCCATGAAGGCGGCGCGGGTCCTGGCCGAGCTGCGCCCGAGCTTCCTCCCCTAGCCGGCCGGAGGCCGCCCGGTCGAAGCCGCCGCGGTGGTCAGGCGTGGGAGGAGGAGGCCGGCTCGGGCTCCAGGAGCAGGTCGGGCCGGTGGTGCCAGCGCTCGTAGAAGCGCCGGAAGTTGATGCGGCTGAGTCGGTCCCGCTCGTCCGGGTCGGTGTCCTCCCAGCCCCGGTGACTGTGCATCAGGACCGGGAGCTCGGGAATCCGCCGCTGGCCCAGCCCGAGCGCCCGAAGTGCGAAGCAGAAGTTGAAGTCAAGCATGCGGTAGAAGCGGAAGCGCTCGTCGAGCAGCCCCACCTGGCCCAGCCGGCTCCTGGCGAAGGCCAGGCAGTAACCGTCGATGGCGTCTACCTCAACCGCTTCGGAGTCGTCGAACTCTCGCAGGTCGTGGCTCCGCGCCCCCCACCGCCCCACCGCCCCGGCTGCCGGATCCCGGAGCGCGGCTAGCAACGGGCCCACGAAGTCACCCACGGCCTCCACCCCGGTGTCCAGGATCAGCACGACCGAGCCCCTGGCCGCCCGCAGGGTGATGTTGCGAGCGGTCGCCTCCCCCAGGCGATGGTCGGCGTGGTACGGGTGGATCGAGGGGTCGCCGGCGGCCAGCTCCTCGAGGACCGCGCCGGCCCCGTCCTGGGCGTCGTTGTCCACCGCCAGGATCTCCACCACGTGGGCGCCACGGTGACGCTGGAGGCTGCGGACACAACGCTTCAGGTCCTCGGGGTAGCCGGTGCAGACGATGCTGACCGAGACCTCCGCCAGGTCGGGCGCCTCGCGACAGTCAGGGACCTCGGCCGGGGAGGAGATCAGGCCATGGCGTCGGTCCAGGGCGTCGGCAGGCCGGTAGGTGGTCCTTCCGGGGCCGTCCTCGGGCACGACGCCCAGATCCAGGAGGGAGCGGCGGTTGGCGTCGGCGCGCGGGAACCGCCGGTGGCGGCGCTCGGTGTCCCTCCTGCTGGCCAGCCCGAGCCACTCCCCAGGCGCCAGCTGGGCCACCGGCGGCCGGTCGAGCCCGAGTCCCAGCCAGCGGTCCGCGGCGAGCAGCCCGCTCCGCCGGCTCTCTGGGTTGAGGCCCCGATCGTGGGCGAACACCCACGCCGCCGCCAGTGCCCGGGGGAGGTCAAGGTCATCCTCCAGGTCCGCCTGAACCGTCCGCTCCAGATCGGCCACCCGCTCGACGTCCGCGCTCCCGCCCTCTCCGCCGGCCAGCCGGCGCAGCCGCTGCAGGCCCCGTTGGGCCGCTGCCAGAGAAGCCAGTGTGAAGTTGAGCCGGGTCCGGTAGTGGACGGTGGCGCAGAGGTATCGGAAGGCAAGCGGATCGAAGCCCCGCTCCAGCAGCTCGTCCAGGGTGTAGACGTTGCCCTGGGACTTGGCCATCTTGACCCCGTCGGCGAGGAGGTGCTGCCCGTGGACCCAGTGCCTCACGAAGGGCTTGCCGGTCGCCCCCTCGCTCTGGGCGCGCTCATCCTCGTGGTGGGGGAAGATGTTGTCGACCCCTCCGGTGTGGATGTCGATCTGCTCCCCGAGGTACGCCATCGACATCGCCGAGCACTCGATGTGCCAGCCGGGATAGCCGACCCCGAAGGGGCTCTCCCAGACCATCAGGCGCCGCCCCGCTTCGGCCGCTCGCCAGAGGGTGAAGTCGGCCGGGTGGCGCTTGCCGGGGTCCGGCTCAGCTGCAGCGGCCCGCTGCAGCTGCTCCAGGGAGTTCCCGGACAGGGCGCCGTAGGACAGCTGGGCCGCGGTGTCGAAGTAGACGGTACCGTCCACGACGTAGGCCAGCCCCGCCCGGTGAAGCCGCTCGATGATGGCCAGCATCTGGGGCACGTGGTCGGTGGCCCGCGGGAACACGTCCGCTGGCTCGATCCCCAGGCGGGCCTCGTCCCGGTGGAACTCCTCCTCGAACTCGCCGGCGATCTCTCTCGGCGTCCGGCCCGCCGCCAGGGCCGCGGCGATCACCTTGTCTCCGCCACGCTCGGCCATCTCCTGGCGCATGTGGCCAACATCGGTGATGTTCTTTACGTGGCGCACCTCCCACCCCTGGCTCCGGGCGACCCGTTTGATCCAGTCGGCTAGGAGGTAGGTGCGCAGGTTGCCGATGTGGACCGAGCGATAGACCGTGGGCCCGCAGCTGTACATGTGCAACCGGGGGGGGGCGAGGGGCTCTACTGGGCGCACCTCCCGCGACAGGGTGTCGTGGAGTCGAAGCACAATTCGGATGCTAGCAGTGGTATCGGGGCGGGCCCCGGCCGCTCGATTCAGACCCCGAGGAGGTGGATCTTGGCGCTGGGTGCGGCCCCGGCCGGTCCCTCTGAGCCAGGAGGCTGGCGAGGTCGGCGCACCCTCCTGCTCCTAGGTGGCAACGAGTGGTGTCCCCCCTGCGGCCCCGCAGACTCCTGGTGGCTGGCCCGGGCCGCTCGGCCGGAGGTGACCGTGGTCACCTCGGCCGCGCAGGACATCCCGGAGACCGCTGTCAGATGGGCGGCCGCCCACTTCGCCCGGCTCGGCGCGGCGGTCAGGGGTTGCTTCGTGCAGACCCGCTCCGACGCCGAGGACCCGGCGCTCCTGGCCCAGCTCGGGGGGGCGTCCGCGATCTACCTCTGCGGCGGCGACCCCGGTGCCGCTCAGGCGGTGCTCTTCCAGTCCGCTGCGGCCGAGGCCCTGCACACCGCCTATCGGGGCGGGATCCCCCTGGCTGGCTCCAGCGCCGGGGCGATGGTCCTCGGGGGCGAGTGCCTGCTACCGGGCGAGAACTTTGGGCTCCGCCCCGGGCTGGGGTTGGTCCCGGACCTGGTCGTGGTGCCGCACTGGAACTCCGCCGGCCGCCGCTGGCGGGAGGTGGCGATCGAGCTGGGCAGGGAGCACCTGGTCGTCGCCATCGACGAGTCCACCGGGGTCTGCTGGGACGGAGCGGGCTGGCAGGTGAGGGGCCAGGGACGGGCGGTGCTGGTGAGCGGAGGAGGGGAGCGGGCGGTGGAGGGGGGCGGGTTGCCTCCGCCCGTAGAATGACGGCCACCGGTTGAGTTCAGGCCGTTTCGGTGTGCTGGCTGAGGACGGCTGGAGGGTCAGATGACGGAACCCGCCCCCAATCTCCTGGAGACGGTGGTATCGCTGTGCAAGCGGCGCGGCTTCGTCTTTCCGAGCAGCGAGATCTACGGTGGAATCAACGCTGTTTACGACTTCGGGCCGCTGGGGGTGAGGCTGCGGCGAAGGATCCGCGACCTCTGGTGGCGGGACACCGTCGATCTTCGTGACGATGTCGAGGGGGTGGAGGCGGCGATTCTCATGAATCCCGCCGTCTGGGAGGCTTCAGGGCACCTCAGCAACTTCAGCGACCCCTTGGTGGACTGCCTGGGGGAGTGCCACCAGCGGTTCCGGGCGGACCAGCTGGCCGGTGACACCTGCCCCAACTGTGGTGGTCCCCTGAGTCCACTGCGCCAGTTCAACCTCATGTTCAAGACCTTCATCGGCCCGGTGGAGGATGGGAGCTCGGTCGTCTACCTCCGGCCTGAGACGGCTCAGGGGATCTTCGTCAACTTCAAGAACGTGGTGGGCAGCTCCCGGCAGCGGGTCCCCTTCGGGATCGCCCAGATCGGGCGCAGCTTCCGCAACGAGATCTCCACCGGAAACTTCATCTTCCGGCTCCGGGAGCTGGAGATGATGGAACTGGAGTGGTTCTGCCAACCCGGCCAGGATGCTCAGTGGTTTGAGTACTGGTGCGGGCAGCGGATGGCCTGGCACCGCTCCCTGGGGTTGTGCGCCGAGCATCTGCGGCTGCGGCCGCACGGCGAGAACGAGAAGGCCCACTACGCACTGGCGTCCAGTGACATCGAGTACGCCTTCCCCTGGGGCTGGGGCGAGCTGGAGGGCATAGCGCGCCGGGGCGACTACGACCTGCGGCGTCACCAGGAGTTCAGTGGTCGCGACCTCCAGTACACCGATCCCAACACCAGCGAGCGCTACCTGCCCTACGTGGTGGAGCCATCGCTGGGGGTGGACCGGACCTTCCTGGCCCTGCTCCTCGATGCCTACGCCGAGGAGGAGGTCCGGGGGGAGAAGCGGGTGGTGCTCCACCTCAGCGCTGCGGTGGCGCCGTTCCAGGTGGCGGTGCTGCCGCTCTCCAAAAAGCCGGAGCTCATGGAGGTGGCGCGAAGGTTGGAGGCGGAGCTGCGCCAGCGCTTCTCCACCGAGTACGACGACACCCAGTCGATCGGCCGCCGCTACCGCCGCCAGGACGAGATCGGGACGCCGATCGCGATCACCGTCGACTTCGACACCCTCGAGGACCACGCCGCCACCATCCGCGACCGCGACACCATGGAGCAGGTGCGAGTTCCGTTGGAGCGGCTGGCCGCCGTCTGCGCCGAGAAACTGGAGGGCGTCCGCTCGTCCACCTAGCCGCGCGGAGTCGCATCACCATCGGCGCTGGCGAGGTGGGTCGGAGGCACGCTCCGCGGTCATCGGGGCGCTGCTCGTCATCATCGGCACAGCCGGGCGGCAGACCGCAGGACCAGGCACAGGATGCTGGTGGTCCCCCTGGTGCTGGCCCTCTGGGTGGTTCTCGGGCTGGCCTCGCTCGGACTGCCGCTCCTCGTAATCGGCGGAGCCGCCGACCTCATCACCATCCCCTACGCCAACGGCGGGGCTGGCCGCCCCTCGCGCCGTCTTGCCGCGTCGGCGCTGGGCCTTAGTGCGGTGGCCGGTTTGCTCTTCACCGCGGTTGGGTTGGCGACGACCGGCTAGGGACCGGGTGAGCTCCTCGGGGTGAGCAGAAACACTGGGTGGTCAGGAGCGATCCGCAGCAGCTCGGCGTCGCTCGCTGCAGCCGACACTGCGGCGAAGAAGGCACCCGCCTCAGCCTTCCAGCGGCGCAGGTAGGCGCGGAGCACGGGCGGTTTGTCGAGGTCGCCGACCTCGGTCGCAGTGAATTCGGTGACCGAGCCGCCCAGACGGAGCTCGGCCCACCCGGCGTGGCGCAGATTCCGCACCCACTGGCTCTGCCCCCGGGGGGAAACCAGGTAGCTGGCGCCTTGGTAGACGAGAAGGTTGACCGGGGTCTCCCTCCACGCTCCGCTGGAACGCCCCCGGACCCGAAGGATCCTCGCTCCCATCGGGCTCAGCCCGGCATGGACGAGCCCGGCAACCAAGGGATTGAGGATGCGGTGGGTGATCCAGCCGGGCCTGCGGTAGTAGGGCATGGCGGCGGGTGTGGGCCCGGCTATCCGGCCGTCTCCAGCGGTTGCCCGTCGATCTTCGCCATGTCCAGCGCAGTGTAGGCGCCGTCGGGGACCGGCAGTTGGGAGCGGCTGTCCCGGGAGGCGACCCGGCGGCGACCCCTGGGTCGGCGCGCAGATGACCGATCGCCATCGACGCCGATGGCGAATGCGAAATCCCGGCGTCGCTCGTCCCAGCGACAGAGCCCGATCCCGGCTCAGGGGTGGTGGTACTGCGGCCGGGCTTGTTCGAAGGCCCTCTCCGCTAAACTCGGAGGGAATTGGCGACAAGGGAGGCAGTCGGCTATGGCAGACACCGCGGTCCACGCCCGCAGGGCATCGGCGCATAAAAAGAAGCTGGTCTACGACTTCGAGGAGGGCAGCGCCGAGATGCGTGCGCTGCTCGGTGGAAAGGGGGCTGGGGTCGCCGAGATGACCAGGGCCGGAATGCCGGTGCCGCCCGGTTTCACCATCACCACTGAGGCCTGCAACGCCTACATGGAGGCCCACGACAGCTTCCCGCCGGGCTTGATGGACGAGGTGAAGGAGCATCTGCACACACTCGAGGAGAAGACCGGCAAGCGTCTGGGGGACGCCAAGGAGCCGCTGTTGGTTTCGGTGCGCTCGGGGGCTGCCATGTCCATGCCGGGCATGATGGACACCGTCCTGAACCTGGGCCTCAACCGGGTGACCCTGGAGGGGCTGGCCAGCAACACCAAGGATCGCCGCTTTGCGCTGGATGCCTATCGACGGTTCATCCAACTTTTCGGGAAGATCGTCAAGGGCGTGGACGCTGAGCTCTTCGAGAAGGAGCTGGCGGCGGCCAAGGAGGCGGCCCAGGTGGCCAGTGACTCCGAGCTGCCCGAGGAGGCGCTGGGCGCCCTGGCTGGCCGGTTCATGGAGATCTACCGCCAGCAGACCTCGGAGCCGTTCCCCGAGGACCCTTGGGACCAGCTGACCCAGGCCATAGCGGCGGTCTTCTCCTCCTGGAACGGCCGGCGCGCAGTCGCCTACCGGGAGTACAACCACATCCCCCACACCCTGGGCACTGCGGTCAACGTCCAAGCCATGGTCTTCGGCAACATGGGGGCAGACTCCGGTACCGGGGTGGCCTTCACCCGCGATCCCGCGACCGGGGAGAAGCGTCTCTACGGCGAGTACCTGCTCAACGCCCAGGGCGAGGACGTGGTCGCCGGGATCCGCACCCCCCAGCCGATTGATTCCCTGCGCAAGGCGCTGCCCAAGGTCTACAAGAGCTTCTCCGAGATCGCGGATCGGTTGGAGGCCCACTACCGGGACGTCCAGGACATGGAGTTCACCATCGAGAGGGGTCACCTCTACATGCTCCAGACCCGGGGCGGTAACCGGACCGCGGCCGCTGCGGTCAAGATCGCCGTCGACATGGTCGACGAGGGGATCATCAGCGAGGAGGAGGCCCTGAAGCGGGTCCAGCCCGACCAGGTCGACCACCTGCTGCACCGCGCCATCGACCCTCGCGCCGAGGTGAAGGTGCTGGCAACCGGGCTGGCCGCCTCGCCGGGGGCGGCCACCGGGGCAGCGGTCTTCGACGCCGATCGGGCCGAGGCTCAGGCCAAGGAAGGCCAGAAGGTGATCCTGGTCCGGATCGAGACCAACCCTGACGACGTCCATGGCATGATCGCCGCCGAGGGGGTGCTGACCTCCAGAGGTGGCCGGACCTCCCATGCGGCGGTGGTGGCCAGAGGCATGGGCAAGCCCTGCGTGGCCGGGGCCGGCGATGTTTTGGTGGACCTGGAGCGGCGCCGCTTCGTGGCCGGGGGGGTCACGATCAAGGAAGGCGACGTCTTCACCATCGACGGTTCCAACGGCCGGGTCATCGAGGGAACCGCCCCCACCATCGAGGCGGCGGTGTCGGGCGACCTGGAGCGCATTCTCGGGATGGCCGACCGGGTGCGCCGTCTCAAGGTCTACGCCAACGCCGACAACCCGCCCGACGCCGCCCGAGCCCGCGGCTTCGGCGCCCAAGGGGTCGGGCTCTGCCGCACCGAGCACATGTTCATGGAGCAGGAGCGGCTGCCCATCGTCCAGGAGATGATCCTGGCCAGCGACACCGAGGTGCGTCGGGAGGCGCTCTCCCGACTGCTGCCGTTCCAGCGCGGTGACTTCGTGGGGATCCTGGAGGCGATGCAGGGGCTGCCCGTGGTCATCCGCCTGATCGACCCTCCGCTGCACGAGTTTCTCCCCAGCCACGACGAGCTACTGGAGGAGGTAACCCGGCTCCGCGCCCTGAAGAAGTCCCCCAAGAAGCTTGCCAAGGCGGAGAAGATGCTGGCCGCCGTGGAACAGCTTCGGGAGCAGAACCCGATGCTGGGACTGCGGGGCTGCCGCCTGGGGCTGCTCTTCCCAGAGATCATCGAGATGCAGACCCGGGCCATCGCGGAGGCTGCGGCCGAGCTCCGCAAGCGCCGCATCAAGGTGCACCCGGAGATCATGGTGCCGCTGATAGCCGACGTTGAGGAGCTGCGGCGCTCCCGGGGTGTCATCGAGGCGACTCTCAAGCAGGTCGCCAAGGAGCAGGGGGTCCGGCTGGAGATCAAGATCGGCACCATGATCGAGGTGCCCAGGGCCGCCCTCACCTCGGGGAAGATCGCCGAGGTCGCCGAGTTCTTCTCGTTCGGGACCAACGACCTGACCCAGATGACCTACGGGGTCTCGCGGGACGACGCCGAGGGCTCGTTCCTCCTCCGCTACGTCGCCGACGGCATACTGCCGGCCAACCCCTTCGAGCACCTGGATCCCGAGGGTGTGGCCCGGCTGATGGAGCTGTCGGTCACCGAGGGCCGCGCCGCTCGGCACTCGCTGGAGGTGGGAATCTGCGGTGAGCACGGCGGCGACGCCCAGTCCATCGCCATCTGCGAGCGGCTGGGGCTGGACTACGTGTCCTGCTCGCCGTTCAGGGTTCCCGGCGCTCGGCTGGCGGCCGCCCAGGCCCGGATCACGGGCGAGCCGGCGACCGCATAGCCCCGGTTGCCCGCGGCCCCGGTGGGGCCGCGGGCAATCACCAGGGGCGGCTGCACCCTCGTGGCGAGGGCGGTTCTGTCGTGCACGGAGATCGAGATCGGCCCAGGCTCGGTCGAGGTCCGGGGGGGCGACCCAGACCCAGCTGGGCACGGCCCCAGGGCCCGCGGTGCCGGGTGTCCCGGGGAGGGCCGATCCGGACTCCTTCGCCGCCGGCGGAGACGATTGGGGTGCCAACCAGGGGGTCCATGCCTCGGTCCCGGGGCGGGAGGAGGCGTGAATGGCGGACTGGGCCGGAGGCATCGTCCCGCTGGGTCGGCCGGTCCAAGGCGGAGCCGCCTCGGGGCCAGGAGCTCCTGGAGGCCGTCGCGTTTGAACTGGCCCGTCTTCGGCGGAGATGCCGATCGACCCGCCGCAGCCTGCTGCAGTCGACCGGTCGCAGCCCCCTTGCAATCCCTCCTCCGCCCCAGCCGGACGCCCACGAACTGCCTGTGACCCGGCCGCGATTCGGGCTGATAATGGAGCCTCAATAGCAAGCGAGGGCACAGGTGAGACCGGCCAGGCTCGCCGCTCTGGAGGGGAAGTAGATGCCTAGGGACGCTGCCTGCGCGATCTACACCACAAACCAGCCCGGCAGCCCCTGGAGCCAGCTCAAAAAGAACAGCGGCTGGACACGAACCGGGCCCAACGGTCGCGTCC
>JBEKRL010000008.1:0-41218 GCA_049518775.1 Candidatus Dormibacteria bacterium | reverse complement strand
AACACTTACAGACCACACAGCGCCTTGAAGTGGCTTCCGCCCGCTCAGTACGCTAGCCAGTGGTCTCCGGCTACCATCCAGTGACCCACATACGACCTGGACCAGCTACTGGGGTCCCCTCATAGGGGGATCCGAGGTCGCGCTCAGCCGGATCGGCTACCCCAGTGGCCGAGTGCGCGTAGGGTGACTGCCCGAGGATGCCCGGGCGCAGGCGGTGGCCAGGATCGATCCGGCACTTCGGCAACCGGCCCCAGTTCGCCCGATAGCCCGAACCACAGCCTAGGGTGAACGGCTCGCAAGATCTGCAGACACCTGCGCCCCGCAGGGGGTTCGCAGGGAAAGGGAAGGCGGCGGAACGGGCGCCAGAACCGCGAGTGCAACCTCACCTGGGTCCGGCCCCCGGCCTGACCGGTGCTAGGTCAGCGTCACCTTGGAGAGGCCGGTCGGGGCGTCCGGGTCGTAGCCCCGACTCAACGCCAGAGCCAGGGCCAGCTGCTGGGCACGGATGACCGCGGGCACGACCGAGAGCACCTCGGGTGTCCCGGCCGGAAGGCGCATCGCCGCCTCATCGCTCTCGTCGACCCTGTACGTCAGGGCGCCAAGCGCGGCGAGCTCCGCCCGGAGCGATGCGACGTCGGCCGCCGCCGGCCCCGGGACCGACATGACCAGGGCTGGAGTCCCCGGACCGATCGATGCGATGTGGCCGTGGCGCAGCTCCGCGGCCGAGTAGGCGACCACGGCCAGGCGGCAGGTCTCCTCAAGCTTTAGCGCGAGCTCGAGCGCGGCGGGGAGCAGGTAGCCGCGCGCGACCACCAGAAGGCTCTCGGCGTGGCGCAGACTCCTTGCCAGGTCGGCGCTGCCGCCGGTGTCCGAGAGCAGAGACTCGACGGTGTCCGGCAGCGCCTGCACGTCACCGGCGGCGAAGCCGACCAGGCCGAGGGCCGAGGCCAGCAGTGCCAGGGCGAGCAGCTCGGCCGTCACCGTCTTGGTGGCGGGAACCGAGCGCTCGATGCCCGCATCGAGCGCGTAGACGCCGGTCGCGACCTGCGCGAGGGGACTGTCCACGCCATTGGTGATCGCAATGGTCGAGGCTCCGGCGGCGGCGAGACGCTCGGTGACGGCGACGATCTCGGGCGTCTCGCCTGACTGGCTCATGGCCACGACCAGCTGGCCCGAGTAGTCGACGCGAGTGTTGTAAAGCGTGTGCAGGCTCGGCGCCGCCTCGCTGACCGGACGACCGGTTGCCACCTCGAGGACATAGCGCCCGAACAGGGCAGCGCACGCCGACGATCCCCGGGCTACCAGCGTCACGCCGGTGAGCTGGCGCGGGCCCACCCTGCCGACCACCGCGCGAAGTTCGTCGGCACGGGCCACCAGACCCGCCAGGACCCGCGGCTGCTCTGCCATCTCGGCCGCCATCAGCTCACCGTTCACACCGCCACCTCCAGACCGGCAGCATGCGCTTCGACGCGGTCGGCAGCGCCATGCTGGGGAACGATCTCGACGAGCGCCAGCACCGCTTTGGCGCAGATCGGGTCCGTCAGAGAATCACGCGGGTGGTAGGGACGGCCGCCCTCCGGCTCCTCGCTCACCACCAGCGGCTGGCCGGTGCACCAGGTGCGACGCCTGGCCTCGAGCTCCGTGTCCTGCGCCGACGGCGCGGCGGCGAGCCCGACCAGTCCCGCGCCACGCCAGATGTCAATGCCAGCAAGATGATCCGGTGTGGCCGCGGCTCAGGGCCGTGTCCGTCATCATGACCTGCAGGGGAGGACCGGATGAAGGCTGCCGGATGACACGGTGGCCCATCTCGCAGCGCCGATTCCCTGGCTGAGGCTGGGGACTTCGACCACGCCGGTCTCCTCTCCGCCGCGCCAGCCCCCAGGGCCAGCCCGAACCCCGTCTGGACCCCACCGTGGCCGGGACCGCGCTGGTGGCGAGCTGCGTCCACCGGGCCATCATAATGGAGCTGGACAGCGTCATCAGCGCCCGCACTCCGCCGAGTGTTGGGTTCTCCGCGAACCAGCTTGTGTTTCTCCACAGGGGAAGTGAGCTTGCTGAGCCCGTCGCCATGATCGGCTCGTTGGGGGATTCTGGTCGCCGTGGGTGATCGGCACCTCCCTGGCATCGCCAGGCGTCGGCGGGCACTGACGCTGGAGGGGAATCTTCGCAACGCCGTCCGCGGCGAGGTCAGGTTCTCCGCTGGGGACCGTGCTCTGTACGCAACGGACGCGTCCAATTACCGTCAGCTTCCCGTCGGAGTGGTCATCCCCCGCAGCGCTGAGGACGTCGTCAGAGCCGTTGAGGTGTGCCGAGCCCACGACGTGGCGGTGCTGACCCGCGGCAGTGGCACGAGTCTGGCGGGCCAGGGATGCAACTCCGCGGTGGTCATCGACTGCTCGAAGAATCTGCACCGCATCCTCGAGGTCGACCCGGAGCGGCGCCTAGCCCGAGTGGAGGCTGGGGTGGTCCTCGACACTCTGAGACAGGCGGCGGAAGCCCACCACCTGACCTTCGGTCCCGACCCGGCGAGCCACAGTTGCTGCACATTCGGCGGCATGATCGGCAACAACTCGTGCGGAGCGCACTCGATCATGGCGGGAAAGACTGACGCCAACGTCGAGGAGATGGAGGTCCTCACCTACGACGGCCTGCGCTTGCGGGTCGGGGCCACCTCGGAGGCCGAGATCGAGCGCATAGCTTCCAGCGGCGGCCGCCGGGGAGACATCTACTCGAGGCTCCGGGACCTTCGCGACCGCTACGCCCAACTGGTCCGGGAGCGCTATCCGCGCATCCCCCGGCGGGTGTCCGGGTACAACCTGGACTTCCTTCTGCCCGAGCAGGGCTTCAACGTGGCCCGGGCGCTGGTGGGCTCGGAGGGTACCTGCGTCACGGTTCTGGAAGCCACCATCCGCCTGATCAACAGTCCGCCCCATCGGGCGCTGCTCGCCGTCGGCTACCCAGACCTGATCCAGGCGGCCGAGGCGGTGCCGGAGATCCTGGCCTCCGGATGCATCGGCCTGGAGGGATTCGACCAGGTGATGGTAGATTCGATGCAGCAGAGCCACCTGCACCTGGCCGATCTCACGCTGCTACCCGCGGGCAGCGGTTGGCTGCTGGTGGAGTTCGGCGGGGACACGCCAAAGGAAGCTGTCGGGCGAGCACGGTCACTCGCCAAGCAGTTGGCCGGCCCCGGCGCGACCGCCCCAACGGTCCGTTTGGTCACGGAACCGAGCCAGCAGCGTCGTCTGTGGGCGGTGCGGGAGGCCGGCTTGCCCGCCACCGCCAGGGTGCCAGGTGAGCTGCCGACATGGGAGGGATGGGAGGACGCGGCGGTGCCGCCAGAGAGCCTCGGAGGGTACCTTCGGGACCTCCGCGCCATGGCCGCGCGATTTGGCTACCGCTGCCCCATGTACGGACACTTCGGCGATGGATGTGTCCACAACCGCCTCACCTTCGACTTCGGCACGCCCGCGGGCGTCGCCCGCTACCGAAGCTTCGTCGAAGAGGCGGCGGATCTCGTCGTCTCCTACGGCGGGTCGCTCTCGGGCGAGCACGGCGACGGTCAGAGCCGTGGTGAGCTGCTCCAGCGGATGTTCGGGCCTGAGCTCATGACCGCCTTCCGTGAGTTCCGAGCGATCTGGGACCCGGGGGGGCGGATGAACCCCGGCAAGCTGGTCGATGCCCTTCCGCTGGACGCCAACCTGCGCCTGGGTCCAGACTACCGGCCCCTGGAGCTGACCACCAGGTTTCGCTTCCCCGCCGACCAAGCCAGCCTGGCCGCGGCCGCCGAGCGCTGCGTGGGAGTCGCGAAGTGCCGCAGCCTCTCCGAGGGAGTCATGTGCCCCAGCTTTCGCGCCACGCGCGAGGAGCGGCACTCGACCCGGGGCCGCGCCCGGCTGCTGTCGGAGATGTTTCGGGCTGATCCGCTGACTCATGGCTGGCGCGAGCGGGCCGTGCGCGAGTCCCTCGACCTGTGCCTCTCCTGCAAGGGCTGTCGCAGCGACTGCCCGGTCCACGTCGACGTGGCCGCCTACAAGGCCGAGTTCCTGCACCACTACTACTCGGGGCGGGTCCGACCGCGGATCGCCTACGCGGCGGGCGCGCTCCCTTGGCTCGCAGCCGCCGGTTCGCGGACGCCCTGGCTGGCCAACGCTCTCGGCTCCGCGCCCGGTCTCTCCACAGTTGCCAAGGCGGCCGCCGGCGTGGCGGGACAGCGTGCCCTACCGCACCTGGCACCGACGCCGTTCACCAGCTGGTTTGCGAGGCGGCCACTGCGGAACGATGGCGCCACCGAGGTGGTGCTCTGGCCGGACACCTTCACCAACCGGTTCAGCCCTGGGATCGCCGCCGCCGCCGTGAGAGTGCTGGAGGCGGCCGGCTTCCGGGTGACCGTCCCATCCCAGTGGGTCTGTTGCGGACGGCCGCTCTACGATCGTGGCATGCTCGGCTTGGCGGAACGGTTGCTCCGTCGTTCCCTTCGTGCGCTGGGCCCAGCGATTGCGGCGGGCACCCCGGTGGTGGTGCTGGAGCCCTCCTGCGCAGCGGTGTTCCGGGACGAGCTTCCCAATCTTCTCGCGGGTGAGGACCGCGCGGAGTGGCTCTCCCAGAACACCTTCACCCTGGCTGAGTTCCTGGCCCGGGCGCCGGGCCGGTTGGATCTCCGCAGGTGTGAACGCCGGGCCCTGGTCCAGACCCACTGCCACCAGCGCGCGGTCATCGGCTTCGATGCCGATCGCCAACTCATGGATCGGCTGGGGTTGCGGTACGAGGTGCTCGATGCCGGATGCTGTGGCATGGCTGGAGCCTTCGGCTTCGAGCGCGGTGAGAAGTACCAACTGTCGATGCGCATCGGCGAGCTCGGGGTGCTGCCGGCCGTCCGCGCGGCCAGTGGCAACACCATGATCCTGGCCGACGGCTTCAGCTGCCGCGAGCAGATCGTTCAGGGCGCCGGCCGACCTGCCCTGCACCTGGCGCAGGTCGTGGACCAGTCCCTATCCAATGGCCCTTCGCTGGGTGCCTGACCTTCGGTACGCCCGCGTGCCGCCGGCGCGTCCGGTCACCGCTCTCGACGACTTCCCCGCCGCTTCAGACCAAGACCGCCGCCGGGTGGCTCCCGCGTCAGACCGGGAGAGGGCCTCCAGCTCAGCTGAGGTCGTGCGCCCAGCCCGGGCCGTTGCTGCCCGGTTACCCCCAGGGCAGATCCCCAGAGGGCGGCTCGACGGCTGGGCCTCCGGCCATCCCGGAGAGGTTCTGGCAGGGACCTTCGGGAGCAGCCCTCCCACCGGTCCCCATTGGGGCCGGCTGCTAGGGCTCCGGAGGAGGCTCCGCTGGGCCCCGGTTGTTCCAGCGGTAGACCCCGTAGACGAACGCCAGGGCCACCACGATCACCCCCACATACTCAACCGGCTTGAGCACCGTGGAGATCCTCGAGAAGTGCTTGCCCAGCTCCATCCCCGCCACCGCCAGAGCACTGTCCCAGACCACCGCCCCGACCAAGGTGGCGGGGAGGAAGCGGCTGAGACGCATGTGGGCAAAGCCGGCGGGGAAGCTGGTGTAGCTGCGGATCACCGGGACGCACCGCCCCACCGCCACCGCCACCACGCCCCGGCGCTCGAGCCAGCGTTCAGCCACGACGAGGTGGCGTTCCTGGAAGTGGAAGTACCTGCCCAGGGCCAGCACCGCCGGCCGGCCCACGAAGAACCCGATGGTGTAGGCGATGAGCGCCCCCACCAGCTCACCCAGGACGGTCACCAGGATCACCAGCGGCAGCGACAGCGTGCCCCCCGCCACCAGCAGCCCGGCGAAGGGGATCACCACCTCGCTGGAGACCGGGATCCCGGTGCACTGAGCCACGGTGAGGATGAAGAGTGCCAGGTAGCCGAAGCTCGACAGGAACTGCTCCAGCGAGTGGACCAAGGGGGGTTCCTCCGGGTGGGGACGGGTGCGGATCGGCGAGAGGGACGGCTCCACCGTCTGGCCTGGTCAGCCAGGATACCGGGGTCTCAGTACGCTGGAGCCGATATGGCATCGACGGACCCGCCCTCCCCCGTCGACGAGCAGGAGCTCCAGGGCTGGCTCCGCGACTCCCCGGTCTTGAGCCTGGGACGGGTGCCCTCGGGCAGCAACGCCGTCTTCGCGGTCGAGCTTGACACCCCCACCGGCCCGCTTCCCGCGATCTACAAGCCCGCCCGCGGCGAGCGCTCGCTCTGGGACTTCCCGCCGGGCACCCTGCACCTGCGGGAGGTGGCCACATACCTGGTGGACCGGGCCCTGGGATGGCACTTCACCCCCACCACCGTGCTCCGACAGGAGGCACCACTGGGGCCCGGTTCGGTCCAGGAGTTCATCCCCGCGCCCGGGCCGGAGCTGACCCTCGACTCCGAGCGGTTGGAGCACGACCTCCGCGGGCTGGCGGCCCTCGACGTGCTGATCAACAATGCCGACCGCAAAAGGGCTCACCTGCTGGTGGATCCCCGAGGACAGCTGCGGGGCATCGACCACGGCGTCACCTTCAACACCGACTTCAAGCTCCGCACGGCGCTGATCGACCTGGGCGGCAGCCCGGTGCCGAAGCCCTGGCTGGCCGCACTCTCGAGCCTTCTCGGCGACCAGGAGCGGATGTCGGAGTTGCGCCAGGCGCTCCGCCACCTGCTCCGGCCCGGCGAGGTCCGGGCCTTCGAGGGCAGGGCCAGGCACTTCTTGGACGCGGGCCGCTACCCCGTCCTCCACGACTGGCACGGGCGGCCCTTCGAGTGGTGAGTCCGGCCTAAACCCCGGCCAGCCTCCAAGTCTTCCGGGCCGGGTAGCGGTTGGGACCGGCACCCGTGGCCACGGACTCCAGCAGCGCGATGGCATCCACCTCGAAGCCGGGCGGTACCTGACCCAGGCCCTGACGGATGACATCCCCGAGCGCCGCCACCGTCGCCGGGCGGGGACGGCACCGCAAGCGCGCCAGAGTGCAGTGGCCCCGGAAGCGGCGCCGGCCCAGGGACCAGCCGTCCCCTCGCAGCTGGGTGCCCAGGCCCGCCGCCAGCTGGGCCAGCTCGGCCTCGCCCCTGCCCACCCCCGCCCACACCACCGTGGGCCAGCCCGACCGAGAGAAGGTCCCAATCCTCTCGATCAGGAGAGGGAAGGTGGTGGCCCTGGTGGCCACCACCTCCGCGGCCGCAAACACCGTGGGGAGCCGGGAGGGCTCCACTGGGCCGAGGAACTGGAGGGTGAGATGGAGGCCGTCAGGCCGGGCCGCCTGGAGCTCGGGGCCGGCCTCCTCCAGCAACCGGAGCACCGGGAGGAGGGATTGGCGCGCCCGCTCCGGCACCTCAACCGCCAGGAAGACGATCGGCGCTGCGCTCACCCGGCGGCCGCCGTGGCCTGGTCCGGCGGCTCCTCCAGGAATCCCTCCACGACATCCAGCTGGCGGCGGATCAGCTCCCGATCCCAACCGTGCCCGGCCGAGGCGAGCACCGACAGCCGGGTGCGCGGCCGCCGGATGCAGTAGGCCCGCAGGCGCGGCAGCACGAGGAGCCGGTCGTCGGCGGCCGCCAGCACCGCCACCGGACCTCGCCAACCATCCAGGAGGCGGGTGAAGTCGGTTCTGGTCCCGTCTCTGAGCCATTCCCTGGCCGCCCTGGGGCAGGCCCGAATCTGATTGGCAAAGTTCACGTCCGCGGAGCGACGGTCCACCGCGGCGTCACCCTCCACCATCACCCGCCGGTAGAGGTCCGCCAGCGCCCGGTGCTGCCCCAGCCGGGAGATCAGCTCGAAGATTCCGGGAGTGGTCGCGATCGCCACCTGGGCCCGGACCGCCCGTGGCACCCCGGCGGGCTCCAGGAGCGGGGTGTGGAGGACCAGCCGCTCCACTCGGTGAGGCGCCATGGAGAGGAGCTCCAGGGCCACCGCGGCGCCCAGACACAGGCCGCCCAGCTCGAACCGGGACAGCTCCAGACGGTCCACCAGCGCCAGCAGCTCGGCGGCCAGGTCCCGGCTGGTATGGGGACCGGGGAGCCGGGCGGACTCCCCGAACCCGGGCAGGTCGGGGAGCACCAGCCGGCGCTGGCGGGCGAGCCGGGGAACCCAGCTCTCGAAGTTCTCGGCCGACCCGATGAAGCCGTGGCAGAGCAAGAGCGGCGGTCCTGAGCCGGCGCTCACCACCCGGAGCTGCCCCTGGGGGCGCTCGATGAACTGCTCGCACCAGCCCGCCGCCAGGGACTCCGGCAGCGGAGCCAGGCTGACGGCCGGAGCGCTCAGGACGGCCGCTCCAGGGAATCGCCCGCAGGAGCGGCCTCATCCGGCCAGGCCGGCAGCGGGTGGGAGACCGCGCGGTCCCGGCGGTAGCCGAGGGCGTATTCGGCGGCCAGCTGGGTCTGCACCTCGCGAGTGCCCTCATAGATCAGGGAGGCCCGACTGTTGCGGAGGTAGCGGGCCGCCGGACACTCCTCGCTGAAGCCGGTCGCCCCGTGGACCTGGAGGGCGTCGTCGGCGCAGCGATTGGCCCGCTCCGAGTTCACCCACTTGGCGAGGGCCGACTCCCGGGAGCTGCGCCGGCCCACGTTCTTGAGCCAGCCGGCCCGCATCCAGAGGAGACGGGCGATGTCGTAGTCGCGCTGCATGCCGGCGATCATCTGCTGAACCAGCTGCAGCTTGCCGATCTCCTGGCCCTGCACCGAGCGGCTCCGGGCATAGCCCACACTGAGGTCGAGGCAGGCTCGGATGGTGCCGGCGGCGCCACTGGCCACACAGTAGCGGCCGCCGTCGAGGCAGCTCAGCGCCACCTTGAAACCGTCCCCCTCGTCGCCGATCCGGTTGGCCTCCGGAACCAGGGCGTCGTCGAGGAAGACCAGCGCCGTGTCGCTGGCCCGGAGCCCGTACTTGTCGTGGATTGGCTGGGTTCGCAGCCCCGGCCCCGCCAGCTGGCGGTCGACGGCGAAGGCGGTGATGCCAGCGGCTCCGGCCTCGGGGTGGACGTTGGCAAAGACCAGGATGATCTCGGCAAAGTCGGCCATGGAGATCCAAACCTTCTGGCCCCGGAGCCGGTACAGGTCGCCCTCCCTGGTGGCCCGGGTACGCATCGCGCGCACGTCGCTGCCGGCGTCCGGCTCGGTCAGCGCGAAGCAGCCCTGGAGCCTCCCCTCAGCCAGGGGACGGAGCAGCGTCTGGCGCTGTTGCTCGGTGCCCCACTGGTAGATCCCGGTCAGGCACAGGCCGGCGTGAACGGAGAGCGCCGTCCGGCAGGAGGCGTCCACGTACTCCAACTCCTCACAGGCGATCCCCAGCGCCAGCCAATCCAGCCCCGCCCCACCGTAGCGCCGGGGAATGCAGACCCCGGGCAGCCCCACGCTGGCGAGCTTGGCGAAGAGCTCGGGGTCGGGGTCGGACTCACGGTCCCGCCTCGCGATCTCCGGCGCCAGTTCGTGCTGGGCGAACTCGCGGATCAGGCCCTCGAGCTGGCTCAGCTCCTCGCCGAGGTTGAGGTCGAACAAGGCTCGCCCAGCTCAGCCCGCTTCAGTGTCGATCTGCGCCCGCTGGAGGTGACCCGAGTAGTCGATGTAGACCGTCTTCCATTCGGTGAACTCGTCCATCGCGGTGGTCCCGGCGGCCCTCGAGCCGTTGCCGGTCCACTTGGTACCCCCGAAGGGAAGCTGGATCTCGGCGCCGATGGTGGGAGCGTTGACGTAGACGATCCCGGCGTCGAGGCGGTCCACCGCCCGCAGAGCCCGGTCGATGTCGCGGGTGTAGACGGAGAGCGAGAGCCCGTAGTGGGTACCGTTGGCGATCCCGATCGCCTCGTCGAGGTCGGCGGCGGGCATGATCACGGTGATGGGCCCGAAGATCTCCTCCTGGGCGATCCGCATTCCGGAGGTCACCTCGGCAAAGACCGTGGGCTGGTAGAAACTGCCCTCTGAGAGCTTCCCCTCGGTGGCGATCTGCCCCCCGATCAGGAGCTCGGCGGACTCCTGCCGCCCCACCTCGGTGTACCCGTGGATCCGCCGCAGCTGGGTCGGGTTGATAACCGGGCCGACATCGGTCTCGGGCTCGAGCCCGTCGCCCAGTCGGAGATTGGAGACCCTCGCCACCAACTGCTCGGTGAAGGCCGCCAGCACCTTCCGGTCCACGATCAGGCGGGAGGTGGCGGTGCAGCGCTGCCCGGCAGTGCCGAAGGCGCCCCAGAGGGCTCCCTCCACCGCCAGCTCGAGGTCAGCGTCGTCGCAGACCACCATGGCGTTCTTGCCACCCAGCTCCAGAGAGACCCGCTTACCCAGACGGCCGCAGGTGGCGGCCAGCTGCTGCCCCACCCCGACAGAGCCGGTGAAGGAGATGGCCCCAACCTCGGGGTGCTCCACCAGGGCGTTTCCGACCTCCTCGCCAAACCCGGTGACCAGCCCCAGCACACCCTTGGGCACCCCGGCCTCGACCAGTATCTCGGCCAGCTTTACCCCCAGCAGGGGGGCGTCAGCGGCGGGCTTGAACACCACGGCATTGCCCGCCAGAAGCGCCGGCATCAACTTCCAGCTGGGGATCGCCACCGGGAAGTTCCAGGGCGTGATGCAGCCCACCACCCCGATCGGCACTCGCTCGGTGAAGGCGCGCTTGTTGCGCAGCTCGCTGGGGACCACTTCCCCGATGGGGTTGCGGCCCTGCCCGGCCATGTACTTGGCCATGTCGATGCCCTCTTGGACATCGCCCCTCGCCTCGGTCAGGACCTTGCCCATGTCGCGGGTCATCGCCTGGGCCAGATCCTCCTTGCGCTGCTCGAGCAGCTGCCCGGCCCGGGCCAGGATCTCGGCGCGGTGGGGCATCGGCGAGCGGGCCCAGCCGGGCTGAGCCGCCTTCGCCGCCGCCACCGCCACCTCGACGTCCCTGGCTGTCGCCCTGGCGAAGTGGCCCACCACCTCCTGGCGGTGGGCCGGATTGACCGAGTCGAAGGTCTGCTCAGAGTGGGCATCCCGCCACTCCCCATCGATCAGGTTGCCGTAGGTGCGGGCCTCGACCGACTCCACTGAGCTCACCTCGCCCTCCTTGTCTCCAGCACCGCTGCCTCAAGGATCTCCAGACCCTGGGCCAGCTCGGAGTCGCTGACCGTCAGCGGCGGCAGCAGCCTGATCACATTGTCGTCAATGCCGCAGGAGAGCACGACCAGCCCCTGCTCGAGAGCCTTGGACTTGATCCGGCTGACCCGGTCGCCGTCCGGCCCGCCCTCACCGTCCATGAACTCCAACCCGATCATCGCCCCCCGGCCCCGCAGGTCAGAGGGACCGTGGCCCGACTCCTGCCAGCGGCTCACCTCAGCCTTCACGACCTCGCCGATCTGCTCGGCTCGGGCCAGCAGGCCCTCCCGCTCGATCACCTCCAGGGTCGCCGTGACCGCCGCACAGGAGATCGGGTTGCCTCCGAAGGTGCTGCCGTGGCTGCCCGGCTCCCAGCGGTCCATCAGCTGGTGGCTGGCAACGATCGCCGCCACCGGCAGGCCACTGCCCAGTGCCTTGGCCAGGGTGACGATGTCGGGCACCACCTGCTCGTGATCGACCGCCAGCCAGCGGCCGGTGCGACCGACCCCGGTCTGGATCTCATCGCAGATGAGCAGGATGCCGTGCCGGTCACAGATCCGCCGTAGGTTGGCCAGGAAGCCTGGGGGGGGGACCACGTAGCCGCCCTCCCCCTGGATCGGTTCCACCAGGATGGCCGCCACCTCGCTGGCCGGCGCTACCTGGTGGAAGAGCCTCTCCAGCTCCACCCCCGCCGCGATCGGGCAGGGTTCACCGGGGGCGTGATCGCAGACCCGGAAGCAGTAGGGGTAGGGAGTGATCTGGATCCCGGGCAGCAGCGGGCCGTAGCCCTGCCGGTAATGGCCCTTGCTGCTGGTGACGCTGAGTGCCCCGAAGGTCCGGCCGTGGAAGGCGCCCCGGAAGGCGATGATGTTCTGCCGGCCGGTCGAGCGCCGGGCCAGCTTGAGGGCCCCGTCCACCACCTCGGCCCCGGAGTTGGCGAAGAAGACCACGTCCAGCGGCTCTGGGCAGATCGCAGCCACTCGCTCGGCGGCCTCGGTCATCGCCGCGTTCTGGGTGACCACGCTGGTGTGCCAGACCCGGTCGACCTGACGGTGGACCGCCTCGCTGACCGCGGGGTGGCGGTGGCCCAGGCTGGTCACCGCGATGCCGCAGGCGAAGTCGAGGTAGCCGCGGCCGTCGACATCGATCAGGTAGGAGCCCTCGGCATCACTGATGACCAGGTCGGTGTAGCGGGACCACACCGAGGCCACAGATCGGCGGTCGCGGGCGCGCCACTCGTCGGAACGGTTGGAACCGGTGGTCGGGGGCGTCAGGTCGGAGGGAGAAACCGTGGTGGTCATGGCAAACCTCCTCTGGTGTTGGCGCATAGCGCGGGGCTGCGGGATGGGGCCGAAGGCGCGGGCCTCGCCCCAACCGATCCGGCCTAGCTGGGCCGGTCGCCAGGCGCAGGCGGCGGCAGGCCGCTGGCGTCCCACCAGGATCCGAGGGTGGCTGTCTCCATGCCCTTAGCACGGTACAACCTCGGACGGCCCGGGGGCGCGCCCGGCTCAGAGCGGAGCGGCCACCGCCAGCATCACGCCCGCCAGGACCACGAACACGGCGAAGCCACTGATCGAGCGGCTGCTCCTCTGGCTGACCACCCCGGCCAGGCCGTACCAGCCCAGCAGGAGCGCCACCGGCAGAAGCGGGATCGGCACCCGCAGCAGCGCCGAGAACCCCGCGGCGACCCCCATCAGGACTGCCACCAGGGCGGCCCGCGGCCAGGCACCTCGCCAGCTCCGCCGGGCCAGGCTCACCAGCCTCCCCGTCGGCACCGCCACCGCTGCCGCCACCGCCAGCCCCCTCACCGGGGCGGTGACGGAAGGGCTCATGGCCAGGATGAAGAGCGGCAGCGGCACCGAGATGGCCAGCAGGGCCAGCACGGTGGCGCCGACACCAAAGCTGGTGCCCAACTCCTCCGCCACCTCGAGCCAGGGACACAGACTGAACAGGAGCAGCACCCACAGCGGCAGCAGCACCAGCCCGGGGAGCCCCGGCTGCTCCGCCAGAGCCACACAGGCGGAGACGAACCCGGCCAGGGGCAGGAGCGCCGGGCCCATGCCACTGAACCAGCCCAGCCGCGCCCAGGGCAGCGTCGGCCAGCGCGGCAGGCCGGAGCGCAGGGCGACCAGGTAGCAGGTGGCGCTGCCGGCATCGAGCGCGATCGCCGCTGGCAGCGGTACCACTCCTATCCCTGAGAGGGCACTGATCGCGGCCGCCACCACAGCGAAGGGGACGATCCGGGGTGGTGAGAGGTGGAAGTCGGCTCCGCCCTCGCCCGGCGAGACCCCCAGCCCGGCTCCGGCGTCCTCGCGTAGGGCCGCGGCCCCCCGGGGGCGCCAGCTCACGGCCGCATACCCATCCCCCAGTTATCCAAGGGGAGCTGTGGACACTGGGGGAAACTCTGATCTCGGAGCCGGCTTCCCCTGAGGCCCCGACCTTCCCCCGAGCTCCCCACCGCGGCCCCCTTGGACTCAGTCTCCCGGCGACACCACCCGGCCATAGCGGTCCTCCAGCCGGACCACATCATCCAGGTCGGGAGTCGAGACCTCGCAGAGATCAGCGTCGCGGAGGGCCCGCATCCGGTGCCGGCACCCGGCCCTGATGCGCTGGCACTGACCCGGTCCCAGCCGGTGGGTCTGGAGCTGGCCGAGCTCGTCGTCCAACTCCAGGTCGATCTCACCATGGACCACGTAGATGGTCTCGTCCTTGCGCCGGTGGTACTGGAAGCTGAGCTCGTGGCCGGCGTCGATGTGGAGGATCTTGCCCGCGTACCGCTCTCCGACCGCGAACCAGACCTCATAGCCCCAGGGCTTCTCCACCCGACGCTGGGGCTGGTGGTCGCAGCTGGCGCCAGGCACCGATCCCACCCTAGTCCCCGATCACCCCCAGCTCGGCCTCGAAGTCGTCGAGAAGGCTCTGGACCCGCGCGGGATCGGTGGACTCGCAGTAGACGCGCATCAACGGTTCGGTCCCCGACATCCGCACCAGCACCCAGGAGTCATCCCCCAGCCAGAACTTGTAGCCGTCGTCGCTCCTGGTGGCAGTGACCCGCTCTGTCCCCACCTTCTCCAGGGCGCCCACCCTCATGCGATGGGTGAGCCGCTCCCGAGCCTCGGGGTAGCTCTCCCGGGTGAAGCGGTGATCCCGACGGGCGTAGGCGTGGGGTCCGACCAGCTCGGCCACCCGCTGGCGGATCTGGCTCAGTGGCTGGCCGCAGGTCACGATCATCTCGGCGAAGTAGAGGCCGCTGAGGATGCCATCCCGCTCGGGGATGTGGCCGCGGTAGCCGAACCCACCCGACTCCTCGGCGGCAAAGAGTGCGTCGACCTCAAGCATCCGGGTGCCCAGGTACTTGAAGCCCACCTTGAGCTCCTCCACCGGGCACGAGTAGCGCTGGCCCAGGAGGTCGAGGCGCCGGCTCATGGTCAGCGAGCGCAGCACCGGACCCCGCAGCTTGCGGTTCTCCAAGAGGTGCCAGAGCAGGAGCGTGGCCACCTCGAGCTGGTCGATGAACTCGCCTCGCTCGTCGAAGATCCCCACCCGGTCGGCGTCCCCGTCGTTGCAGATACCGAGGTCGAAGCCGCCTCCCCGGATCCGCTCCTCCGCCTCCGCCACGTTGGGGGGAATCGGCTCCGGATGGAGGCCTCCGAAGTTGGGGTTGCGCTCCGAGTGGAGCTGGGTGACGGTGGTCCTACCTCCCCCGACCAGATCCGTGATGTAGCCGGCGCCGGAGCCGTACATGGGCTCGTGGAGGATGTTCAGCCCGGCCCGCCGGATCTCCTCCACCTCCACCATCCGGGCGATCTGGGTTCGGTACGGGGGCCGGGGGTCGACCAGCTCCACCAGGCCCTGGGAGATCGCCTCCTCGATGGGCATGGAACGGACCAGGTCCTTCTCCAACACCAGCGCGAGCTCCTGCTCCAGCCGGGAGACGACCTCGGGGGGCGCGGAGCCACCGTGCTCGGACTTGCACTTCAGCCCGTTGAACTCCGGCGGGTTGTGACTGGCCGTGACCACCACGCCTCCCAGAGCGCCGGTGGCCACCACCAGCCAGGCCGAGACCTGGGTGGGACTGGGGCGGTCGCTGAGGAGCACCTGCCGAGAGTTGGCCGCCAGGACCCTGGCGACCTCACGGGCGAAGAGCTCCGCCGAGAACCGGGTGTCGTGACCCACGACCACCCTGCCCTCCGCGGGCTCGGAGGCGAGGTACTGAGCGACGGCCTGGGTGACCGCCCGGACGTTGGCGTAGGTGAAGTCGTCGGCTACCACCGCCCGCCAGCCATCGGTGCCGAAGCTGATCTTGGGTGCTGTCAACTCTGATCTCCTTGCGGCTGCCCCGAAGGCGGCGGGGCAGAGCCATTGTAGGGTTGTCCCCAACCCTGGCCGCGGCGTTTCTAGAGCAGCTCCGAGCGGTTCCGCAGGCGCAGCTCGGCGACTACGTTGGCCACCTCCTGGACCCTGGCCAGGGGACAGATCAGGAGCGCGTCCGGGGTGTCGACCACCGCCAGCTCCTCGCCGCCGATCACCACCACCAGGCGTCGCCCCGCGGCATCCACGTAGCTCCCCTGGCACTCCAGGACCATGGCGTCGCCGATGGTGACGTTGCCCCGCTCGTCCGCATTGCCAGCCTCCAGCGCCGCTCGGTAGAGGTCGAGGAAGGAGCCCTGGTCACTCCAGCGCATCCCGGCGGGCAGCACCGCCAGCCGGGAGCTGCGCTCCAGGACCAGCCGCTCCACCACCCCAGTCGGGACCTCGGCCCAGCTTCTGGCGAAGGCCCCGGGCCCACCGGCCAGCGTGCCGACCGCCTCCCGCACCCCGCCCACCACCTCCGGGGCGTAGGTTTCCATCTCCTGGAGGAATAGCTCAGCCGACCAGGAAAAGAGCCCTGTGTTCCAGAAGAAACGCCCGCTCTCCACCATCTCCTGGGCCTGTCCCGGCCCCGGCTTCTCGACGAACCCCAGACCGTGACGGAGCGGCAGGGCTCGGCCCAGGCCGGACGGCCTCGGCAACTCCTCCCCGGACTCCACATAGCCGAACCCCGGGGATCCCCAGGTGGGCCGAATGCCGATCGAGATCAGGGTGGGCGTCCGGGCGGCCCAGCGGGCCGCCGAGATCAGGGCCAGGGCGGTGGCGTCCTGGTCGGGCATGTAGTGGTCGGCGTGGAGCGAGACCAGCACCGCCCCAGCCCGCAGCTCCAAGGCCCTGAGGGCGGCCCAGGTGAGCGCCGGCCCGGTCCCGCGGGGTTCCGGCTCCAGGAGCAGTTGCTCCGGCTCCAGCTCGGGCAGCTCAGCCCGCACCTGCCGCGCCTGCTGGGCCGCCGTGGCCACCAGCAGCGAGCCACCCAGCCGGCTGGCCCGCTCGAAGGCGTGCCGAAGCAAAGAGCGTCCATCCGGCGCCAGCGGGAGCAGGTGCTTGGGCAGCTGGACCCGCGAGCGGGGCCAGAGACGGGTCCCGGACCCCCCCGCCAGCACCACCGTGACCAGCTCCGGGGGAGCCGAGGGAATCCCTGCACCGGCGGCGTTCGGCGAGGTCAGCTGCTGGCTCCAGCACCGGCGGCCGGCCCCGTCGCCAGCCCGGCGTCCCGGGCCAGGTCGTCCCGGTAGGGGGTGCGCTCCCAGGGCAGGTCAAGATCGGATCGGCCGAAGTGACCGTAGGCGGCAACCTGGCGGTAGATGGGGCTGCGCAGGTTGAGCTCCTTGATGATCCCCGCCGGCGAGAGGTCGAAGTACTCGTCGACCAGGGCCTCTATCTGGTTCTTGGGGATCACCTCGGTGCCGAAGGTCTCCACCCCCACCGACACCGGCCGGGCCACCCCGATCGCGTAGGCGAGCTGGACCTCGGCCCGGCGAGCTATCCCGGATGCCACCAGGTGCTTGGCCACATAGCGGGCCCCGTAGGCCCCGGAGCGGTCCACCTTGGTCGGATCCTTCCCCGAGAAGGCGCCCCCGCCGTGGCGACCCACGCCACCGTAGGAGTCCACGATGATCTTGCGGCCGGTCAGCCCAGCGTCCCCCTGGGGGCCCCCAATCACGAAGCGCCCGGTGGGATTGACCAGCACCCGGGTCCGGTCGTCAAAGAGGCTTGCGGGCAGGGCGGGGATGATGACATGCTCCCGGACGCCGGCCTCGATCTCGTCCGGCGAGACGTCCTCGGAGTGCTGGGCGCTCACCAGCACGGTGTCGATGTGCACCGGTGCCCCGGCCTCGTCGTACTCCACGGTGACCTGGCTCTTGCCATCCGGCCGGGCCCACCGCAGGGTTCCCTTCTTGCGCATCTGGGAGAGCCGCCGCGCGATCCCGTGGGCGTACTGGATCGGCGCCGGCATCAGCTCGGGGGTCTCGTCGCAGGCAAAGCCGAACATCATCCCCTGATCACCAGCCCCGCCGGTATCGACCCCCCGGGCGATGTCGGGGGACTGGCCCTCGATGCAGACCATCACCCCGCAGGTCTCGTAGTCGAACCCGTACTTGGCCCGCACATATCCGATGTCGTGGATGGTCTGGCGCACCACCTTGGGCATGTCGACGTAGCAGTCGGTGGTGATCTCTCCCAGGAGGATCGCGGTGCCGGTGGTCAGGGCTGTCTCGCAGGCCACCCGAGCCAGCGGGTCCTGGGCCAGGATCGCATCCAGGATGGCGTCGGAGATCTGGTCGGCCATCTTGTCGGGGTGGCCCTCGGTCACCGACTCCGAGGTGAAGATTCTGCGGCTGGTCCGGTGGGTCACAGTCGGTACCTCCAACCCTCACCGGAAGCCACCCGCTTGCGGCCACGGGCCTTCTCCTGTCCGAGAGTTGGACCAATACTAGCCTTGGCGCAGACCGGCGCTGGCACCTGGCCAGGAGCCGACCCGGACCCGTGGGCGCGATCCGCGGCCCCACACGGTCCTGACCGGGCGGGGCCGGCTCAGTCGGTTCCCTGGTCCCAGGACTCCAGGTAGAGCAGCTGTTCCTCGGTGAGCACGTCGATCTCCACCTGGAGCGACGCCAGCTTGAGCCGGGCAACCTCCGCGTCGATCTCCGCCGGTACCTCGTGCACTCCGGGGGAGAGCTCCTTGGCATTGGCCACCAGGTAGGCCGCCGCCAGCGCCTGGTTGGCGAAGGACATGTCCATCACCGAGGCGGGATGGCCCTCGGCTGCGGCCAGGTTGAGCAACCTTCCCTCAGCCAGCAGGTAGACCTTGCGACCGTTGACGAGGGTGTGCTCCGCTACCTGGGGCCGAACCTCGCTGACCCTGGTGGTGAGACTGTCCAGGGCCGCCAGGTTGATCTCGGAGTTGAAGTGACCGCTGTTGGCCACGACGCATCCGTCCTTGAGTCGCTCGAGATGGCGGCGGTCGACCACGTTGCAATCGCCGGTGACGGTGATGACCACGTCGGCCTGGGGCGCCGCCTGTTCCAGGGTCATAACCCGGTAGCCCTCCATCACCGCCTCCAGGGCTCGCACCGGCTCGACCTCGGTGACGATCACCTGAGCCCCCATCCCCCTGGCCCTGGCGGCCAGGCCACGACCGCACCAGCCGAAGCCGCAGACCACCAGGGTGCGGCCGGCCAGCAGCAGGTTGGTGGCCCGGATCAGCCCGTCGAGGGTCGACTGACCGGTGCCGTAGCGGTTGTCGAAGAGGTGCTTGGTCTGGGCGTCGTTGACCGCGATCACCGGGAATCGGAGCACCCCGGCCTTGGCCATGGCCCGGAGCCGGATCACCCCGGTGGTGGTCTCCTCAAGGCTGCCCATGACCCCGGCGGTCTCCTCGGCGGGCCGGCGATGGAGCAGGCTCACCAGGTCGGCGCCGTCGTCCATGGTGATCTGGGGCCGAGTGGCGAGCACCGACTCGATGTGAGAGTAGTAGACGCCATGGTCCTCACCCCTGCGGGCGAAGACCGAGATCCCCTGGCCGACCAGGCTGGCCGCCACCGCGTCCTGGGTGGAGAGCGGGTTGCTGGCGCACAGGGCCACCTCGGCTCCGCCTGCGGCGAGCGTCAGGACCAGGTTGGCGGACTCGGAGGTCACGTGGAGACAGGCCCCGATTCGCAGGTCCTGGAACGGCCGAAGCGTCTGGAACCGCGATCGGATCTGGTCCAGGACCGGCATGTCCCGGGCCGCCCAGGCCACCCGCTGGTCCCCCTGGGCGGCCAGCTTCAGGTCGACGATGTCATAGGCGGCCGCTGTCACCGGCCCCCTCGGTCGCCCGCCTCTTCCCTCACAGCGCCAGCAGGGTCTCGACCCGATGGCCGGCAAGACGCTGTCTGCCCCCCAGCGCCAGAAGCTCGATGACGAAGCCGAAGCCGACCGCGACCCCACCCAGCCTGGAGATCAGGTCCAGGGTTGCCAGTGCGGTGCCCCCCGTGGCCAGCAGGTCATCCACCACCAGCACTCGGGCGCCGGGACTGATGGCGTCCCTGTGCATCTCCAGTACCGCCTCGCCGTACTCTAACTTGTAGCTGGAACTGAGCGCGGGCGCCGGCAGCCGGCCGGCTTTGCGCACCGGCACCACTCCCACACCGAGCTGGAATGCGACCACCGAGCCGAAGGTGAAGCCCCTGGACTCGATGCTGGCCACGACCCCGACGTGCTCCGGTCGGAAGAGATCGGTGAGCCTGGTGCAGGCGCTCTGGAAGGCGACGCCATCGGCCAGCAGGGGGGTGATGTCCCGGAAGAGGATCCCTGGCTTGGGGAAGTCGGGGATGTCACGGATGTAGGCGCGCAGATCTACCTCGGGGGAAGACAGGGCCTCGGCCACCTGGGCATCCTACTACAAGTCTCCCAGCCGTCCGCCCCCTGGGCAAAGGGGGCCGCGGTGCGATGAAGCCCCGCTCCCAGGCATGCCGGACACCCACCGCGGCGTCAACCGGTTGCGGGCCCAGGGAGGTCGGGCCGACCCACCCTCGGGAGGGCAGGTCCACCAGCCCCGACTCGACGTCCCGGAGCAGGATCCCCCGCTCCGAAACCAAGTTCGTCTCACGCTCCAGCCTCCGGCCGCCCCCAGCATCGCCGACACCGCAGCCCCAGAAGGCGGTCAGGCGAAGGCGGGCAGAACCTCGGCGGCCAGCAGCGCCAGCTGATCCAGATCGTGGAGGTCCAGGAACTGCAGGTAGACCCGGCTGCACCCCAGAGCGACGTAGGCGGCAATCCGCTCCCGCACCCGCCCGGGGCTGCCTGCCGCACCGAGCACGGCCAGCTGGTCCAGATCCTGGCCGATGACCGCGGCCCGGCGGCTCAGCTCGGCCTGGTCCCGTCCGCAGCAGACGCAGAGCACCACCGAGAGCCGGAGATGCTCAGGGTCGCGGCCCTGGGCACGGCAGGCCCGCCGCGCCCCCGCGAACAGGGCCTCGGCGTCCTCCAGGGACACGAACGGGACGTTGAACTCGGCGGCGAAGCGCGCCGCCAGCTCCGGGGTGCGCCGGGCCCCGGTGCCTCCGATCAGGATCGGCGGACCTCCCGGCTGCCAAGGCCGAGGCAGGGCCGGCCCCTCGCCCAGCTGGTAATGCCGGCCCTGGTACGAGTAGGTGCCCCCGCTCTCAGTTGACCAAAGCCCGGTGATGATCTCCAGCTGCTCCTCGAGCCGTTGGAACCGCTCCCCCGCGGCCGGGAAGGGTATGCCGTAGGCGCGGTGCTCGGCGGTGTACCAGCCGGCCCCAATCCCCAGGTCCACCCTGCCGTGGCTCATCTGGTCGACCTGAGCCACCTGGATCGCCAGGGGACCGGGGAGGCGGAAGGTGGCCGAGGTCATGAGGGTGCCGAGCCGCACCCGGTGCGTCTCGCGGGCCAGGGCGGCCAGGGTCACCCAGGCGTCGGTGGGCCCGGGCAGTCCGGGCGGACGGTCGATGGCCAGGTAGTGGTCGGAACGGAAGAAGCCGGCAAACCCCAGCTCCTCGGTGGCGCGCGCCACTGAAGCCAGCTCCTCGTAGGAGGCACCTTCCTGGGGCTCGGTGAAGATGTGCAGCTCGGGCATGCGCAGCCTCAGGCTACAGCAGACGCGCGCCCGGGAGGGCTAGCGGGCGGCCGCCGCCCCTCCCCGCAGCAGTGCCCCCCAGGGGGTGGGGGCCGCCCAGCGGGAGAGCTCAACTGCATCCACCCGGCGCCCCTCCATGATGGCCCGGCGCTCCGCTCGCGATTGGGGCAGCCGGCGGATGGCGTCCGCCGCCCCGGCGGCGGCGGACGGGTGGCGCACGGCCGCCCGGCCCGCGCGCATGGCGAAGAGAGAGAGTGCGGCAGCCAGCCCTCCGCCCCGGCACCATTCCGGGGGGGCGTTGCGAACCCACACCGTGAGCCGGTTCGCCACCACGTGGCGCTCGATCAAGCTGGTGGCGTGGAGCCCGGTGCCCCCCCGGCGATGGACGGCGGTGGCGCCCGGCTCGTACCAGGCGCGCCAACCCCGCCAGCGGGCCCGCCAGTCCAGGTCCACGTCCTCGAGGTAGGCGAAGAGATCCTCGCAGAGCACCTGACCGTCGAGGGCGATGTCATCCAGCATCTGCCGCCGGTAGAGCGCCGCCGCGGCCGAGACCCCGAAGACCTCCTCGGCCTCCCGGCGCCGGCCGTCGTCGGGGGCTCCCTGGTCCCGGTTGCGGACCCAGCCGCTGCGGTAGAGGAGGTGCCCGGTGGAGTCGAGCCGCAAGGGGCCGCGCAGCCTTCCCCCCACGGCCCCGATCTTGGGGTCGGTCTCCGCCCGGGCCACCGCAGCCTCGATGAATGGGGGGTCGAGTACCACGTCGAGGTTGCAGAGCAGAACGTAGGCGGCGGTGGTGGCCCCAAGCCCCTGGTTGACCGCGGCGGCAAAGCCCAGGTTGGAGCAATTCTCCAGGAGCCGGACCTCAGGCTGGACCGAGAACCACTCCCGGGAGCCGTCCTCGGAGTGGTTGTCCACCACCACGATCTCGGTCGGGTTCAGGGTCTGGCCTCGGAGAGAGGCCATCAGGCCCTCGCAGTCCCGGCGCCCGTTCCAGTTCACCGCCACCACCGCCACCTCGACGCGGGTGGGGCCAGCAGCACTGCTCATGGGCTCACCTCGGGGTTGCGCCGCAGCGCGTTGAGCACCAGTAGCCAGCTGAGCCGGGCCAGGATCCCGGCGGCGACCAGGGGCGACCAGAGGGCGTTCCTCCCCCGCAGGTAGTGGAGCCGGTAGAAACGCCACATCGAGCGGTGGAAGGCGACCAGCATGGGGAGCGCATTCTGCTGCGAGCTCTGACCCTTGCGGTGGACTACCCGAGCCCCCGGCTCGTACCAGACCTTGAGCCCGAGCTCGTGGATCCGCCAGCAGAGGTCGAGGTCCTCTCCGAACATGAAGAAGCCTTCGTCGAACCCGCCCAGCTGGTCCCAGACCTCCCGCCGGATCAGCAGGCAGGCGCCACTGCCGCTGTCGACCTCGGTGGGCCGGTCCACCGGCAGGTGGGTCAGGTTGTAGGCGCCGAAACGGGGGCTGCCCGGCCGGAGCCGGCTGAGGCCGGCCAGCCGCCAGAGCGCGATCACCGGACTGGGAAAGGTGCGGCGGCAGGCGGCGTCGAGGCTCCCGTCGGGGCGGTCGATCCGGGGAGAGACCGCGCCCCGCGCGGGGTCCTGGGCCAGGGCGGAGAGCATCACCCTCAAGGCATCACCGACCAGGACCGCGTCCGGGTTGAGGAGCAGCAGGGCATCTCCCGGAAGACCCCGTGCGGCCAGGTTGTTGGCCCTGGCGAAGCCCAGGTTGCGCTCCAGCCGGAGCAGCCGCAGCGAGGGGTACCGGGCCTGGACCAGGTCGGCGGTGCCGTCGCCGGAGCCGTTGTCGACCACCGTCAGCTGGCCCACCTCGAGCCCCGAGTCGAGACAGGATCGAAGCGCCTCCCCGACCTCGCGCCGCGAGCGGTAGGTGCAGATGACCGCGGCCACCTGGGAGAGCTCTTCGGAACCGCCCATCCACTACCCCTGCAGGTCGGCGAAGAACTCGGCGAGAGCGCCCTGGCGCTCCGAGGAGACGTACCCCAGGAGACCCTGCTCCCAGGCCGGCAGCGGCGCCATCCCCAACTGACGCCAGCGGCCGTTGCTGAGCACCGAGTAGCGGGGTCGGGGAGCGGCAGCTCCCCACTCGTCGCTGGTGACCGGCTCCAGGGTCGCCGCGATCCCCACGTCCTGGAGGATCGCCTTGGCGAAGTGGAACCAGGTGGTGGAGCCCGAGCCGGTCAAGTGGTAGAGGCCGAAGCGCTCTCCCTCGATAAGCCGAATCAGCGCGGGGGCCAGATCTCCGGTCCAGGTCGGGCTGCCCAGCTGGTCCGCCACCACCCGCAACCGGCGACCCGCCGCGGCTGCCCGGCAGATCGAGAGCGGGAAGTTGGGTCCCTGGCTGCCGTAGAGCCAGGCGGTGCGCACCAGGAAGAGCGCGCAGCCGGATCGAAGGCACTCCAGCTCCCCGGCGCGCTTGCTCTCTGCGTACACCCCCCGAGGGACCGGCTCCTCATCCTCTGTCCACGGGCGCGGCGGCTCGGAGGGCTCCTGGCTGAAGACGAAGTCGGTGCTGAGATGGCAGAGGGCGGCCCCGGAGCCGGCGCAGGCCCGGGCCAGGTTGGCGGGCCCGTCCCGATTGACGGCGAAGGCCTGCTCGGGGTGGAGCTCGGCCGCGTCCACCTGGGTGTAGGCGGCGCAGTTGACCACCCGGTCGAACCTCCCCGGGCCTATCAGCGCCCCGACCTCTGCGGAGTCGGTGATGTCGATCTCCGGCAGGTCCAGGCCGGTGACCTGATGGCCGGCCGACCGGAGCAGCGGAACCAGCTCTCGGCCGAGTTGACCGCGCTCGCCCAGGACCAGGACCCTCAACCGCTGCCCGCCGTCAGGACGCCGGTGCCGAACCAGCCGCCGGGTGGTAGTTGCGGCGGTAGAAGTCGAGGAACTCTCCCGACTTGATCGGCGCCCACCAGTCCCGCCGGGCCTGGTACCAGCTGACCGTCTCCGCCATGCCGGGCTCGAAGTCGACCATCGGTTCCCAGCCCAGCCGCCTGGCCCTGCCGCTGTCCAGCGCGTAGCGACGATCGTGCCCGGGCCGATCGAGCACGTGCTGGATCAAGCCCTGGTCCGCCGCGGTCAGACGGAGCACGGTCCTGGCGACCGTAACCCCGTCGATGGGCTGGTCGCCCCGACCCAGGTTGTAGGCCTGGCCGGGCTCGCCGTGAGCCAGCACGGCCGCGATGCCCAGGGCATGGTCGTCGACGTAGAGGTAGTCGCGAACGGCGCTGCCATCGCCGTAGACCGGGAGCGGCAGCCCGTCCAGGGCCTGGGTGATGAAGAGAGGCACGATCTTCTCGGGATACTGGTAGGGGCCGTAGGTGTTGGAGCCGCGGGTCACCAGCACCGGCAGACCGTAGGTGGCGTGGTAGGCGAAACAGAGCATCTCCGCGCCCGCCTTGCTCGCCGAGTAGGGGGAGCGCGGCCGGATGGGGTCGGTCTCCCGCGAGCGGGCGGGGGCGGGCACGTCCCCGTAGACCTCATCGGTTGAGACCTGGAGGAAGCGGGGGTGGCCCGCCGCCCGCGCTGCCTCGAGCAGCTGGTGGGTGCCCAGGACATCGGTGCGGATGAAGGCCTCGGGGTCGAGGATGGAGCGGTCCACATGGGTCTCGGCGGCGAAGTTGACGATGCAGTCCACCTCCCCGGCTAGCCCACCCACCAGGGGGCCGTCGCAGATGTCGCCCTGGACGAAGCGGAATCCCGGCCGGGATTCCACCGGCCGCAGGTTGGCGAGGTTGCCGGCGTAGGTGAGCTTGTCCAGGACCGTGACCGCGAACCGGCTGCCCTGGCCCAGCAGGAGCCTGACGAAGGCGGAGCCGATGAAACCGGCGCCGCCGGCCACCAGCAGCCGCCGGGGGATCCCCCGTCGCAGCGCCGGCGAGAGGGCTGGCTCAGGCACTCAGATGTTCTCGATCGTCCAGTCGAAGCCGATCCTGGGATCGTCCCAGGGAATCCGGCCCTCGTCCGGCTGGTCGGGGTCATAGGGCTCGGTCACGTAGTAGCAGAGCAGGACGTCATGGAGGTCGAGAGCCTGGTAGCCGTGGCCGACCAGGGGCGGGATCGCGATCATCTTGGGCGAGTTCTGGCCCGCGATCACCACCTGGACCCGGCCCGCCGTGGGCGAGCCGGCCCGCAGGTCGACCAGGACCACCCGGGCGTTCCCCTCCACGATGTCCCAGTAGTCCCACTGGCGCTTGTGCCAGTGGAACGCCTTGATCAGCTCGGGAGGGTTGCCCCCCCTGGCGTAGGCCAGCGATCGAGACATCTGGGCGAAGCTCTGCGCCGGGGCGAAGGGATGGCCCTCGTCGTCCACGTCGCCCCTCTTCAACTGCTCCAGGAAGTAGCCGCGCTGGTCGGCGTGGACCCGGAACGACTTGACCATCACCCCCTCGATTCGGCCCAGCCGCTGGGCCGCCGTCACCCCGCGCATCGCCTCCAGTACCGACTCCATCTCCGGGGTCGTCCCCTGCCAGGCCATCAGTTCGCCCTCCTCACTCGGCTCACGCCAGACTGACCTTGGAGTGGTCGCCCAGCATCAACTTGTGCGCCAGCGGCCGGGTTTGGCTCTTCTCGATCACGACATCGCGTCCAATCAGGGAGTCCTCGATCTTGCCCACACCGCGAATGATGGTGTTCTCCAACACTATCGAGTGCTCGATCTCGCTGCCCTCGAGCAGGACATGGTGGTAGAGGGCGGTGAAGGGACCCACGAAGGAGTCCACCACCTGGGTGTGGGCACCGATGATGGCGGGCCCGCGGATGGTGCTCCCCCGCACCTCGCTGCCCTCCTCCAGGATCACCTTGCCGAGCAACCTGGAGTCCTCACTGGCCCAGCCCTCCCGACGCTCCGGAAGCATGTCGAGAACGACCCGGTTGCACTCCAAGAGGTCGTCCATCTTGCCGGTGTCAATCCACCGCCCCGGCACCACGTAGGGGATCACCCGGCGGCCGCGGTCGATCTCCCACTGGATGGCGTCGGTGATCTCCAGCTCGCCCCGGGCGGAAGGCGTGATCGAGTCCACCGCCTCCAGGATCGATGATTGGAAGAGGTAGACCCCCACCAGGACCAGGTCGGATCGGGGAACGCTCGGCTTTTCGGTGAGGCGTATCACCTGGCCCCCGGATAGCTCCGCCACCCCAAAGCGCTCCGGGTGGGGCATCTGCTTGAGCAGGATGAGGGCGTCGGGTCGCTCCCGGCGGAACTGCTCCACCACTCCGACGATGCCCCCGGGGATGACGTTGTCGCCCAGGTACATGACGAAGTCGGAGTCGCCCAGGAAACCCCGGGCGGTCTGGACCGCGTGGGCCAGACCCAGGGGAGCCGCCTGGGGAATGTACTTCACCGTGGCCCCGAAGCGTGAGCCGTCGCCCACCGCCTCCCGGACCTCTTCGGCGGTGTCCCCCACCACGATCCCGATCTCCGTCACCTCGGCCTCGACCAGCGCCTCCAGCCCGTAGAAGAGGACCGGCTTGTTGGCGATCGGCACCAGCTGCTTGGCCCCGGTGTGGGTGATCGGCCGCAGCCGCGTGCCCTTGCCTCCGCTCAGGACCAGGCCTTTCACGGCGCCCAACCCTAGCAGCTTGCCCGGCCCGCCCCGACCCTGGCAGGCGCCACCATCGCCGCCGCCTCAGTAGGCGTGGCGGTGGAAGAGGAGCCGCCAGGGGGTGAGGAGGAGGATCTTGATGTCAAAACCGAGGGACCAGTTCTCCACGTAGTAGATGTCGTAGTAGATCCTCTCCTCCATGCTGCTGGCCTGGCGCAGGTCATTGACCTGGGCCCATCCGGTCAATCCCGGTGCCACCTGGAGCCGCTCCCGGTATCGCGGCACCGTCTGCTCGAACTTGGTGGCGAAGAAGGGCCGCTCGGGCCGGGGCCCAACCAGGCTCATCTCCCCCACCAGGACATTCCAGAGCTGGGGCAGCTCGTCCAGGCTGAACCGACGCACAAAGCGTCCCACGGTGGTCCGCCGGGGGTCTCCGACCCCGGTCATCACCGGGCCCGTCTGGCGCTCGGCGTCCTTGATCATGGAGCGGAGCTTCCAGGCCTGGAAGGGCCGCCCCTGCCGGCCCAGTCGCTCCTGGCAGTAGAAGGGCGACCCCGGGGAGGTGATGACGATCGCCACGGCGCAGATGGCCACCAGCGGGATGGCGACCACCGAGATCACCACCGTCCCCACCGTGTCGAAGCTCCGCTTCACCCAGCGGTTGGCCCCCACCAGCCGGTTGGGGCGAAGCCCAACCAGCGGCAGCCCGCCCACCTCCTCGGTGCTGGCGGCGCTGGTCATGATCTCGAGCACGTCAGGGATCACCTTCACCTCCGCACCGGCTGAGAGACAGTCCTGAGCCAGATCGAGAACCTGGTCGGGCCCGACCCCACTGAGCGCCAGCATGACGGTGTCGACCCGCTCCCGGGCCACGACCTGGGCCAGCCCCAAGTCCAGGGAGAAGAGCGGCGGGTCGGTGCCGGCCAGTGCCGGACCCGGCTCCACCCCCGACCTCGCCCAGCCCACCACCCGGTAGCCGTACTCGGGGAACATCCGCAGCCGCCGCAGCAGTAGATCGGCCACCGGGCCCGAGCCGACCACCAGCACCCGGACGCTGCCGTAGCCGGAGCGCAGCAGCGCTCCCTGGAGCACCCTTATCAGGGTGCGCTCCAGCACGAACAGCAACGCCGCCGCCACCGCAGCGTCGGCCAGCACCAGCCGGGAGTAGGGGAAGCCCCGATAGAGGCCCTCGAGGGCCAGCGCCACCAGCACGAAGAGGGCGACCGAGCCCACCGATCCCAGCATCTCGTCGACGAAGGACTGCCCGAGCTTGACCCGATAGCGTCCGGTGAAGGCGAAGATCAGGACCCAGAGCGCGGCCATCACCGGGACTGCCAGGGCGTAGGCCTCGAAGCTGGGGACCCGGTTGCCGGGGATGGGGACCCCCGACACATAGAAGCGGTACTGGAAGCCGAGCAGGGCCCCCAGGGCCACGGCCAGGGCGTCCCCCAACAGCCGCAGGCCCGCGACCGCGAACAGCCGCCTTCGCCGGTGCCGGGAGACCTGGGCCTGCTCCAGCGGCCGGAGCAGGGTCTTGGGCTCAGTCACCGCCTCGGTCCCCCGCCACCGGACTGAGCCGCCGGCCAAGGCTGGCCCGGATGAGCCGGAGCTCGGCCGGAGAGACACCGCCGGTGATGTAGAGCGCACCCAGGTAGATCAGCCCGGCGATGAGCGCCAAGAAGAATATGTTGAGCGAAGAGAGCAGGCCCATGACGCCGCACATGAGCGCGCCCGACGCCAGTATCGGCAGCAAGGGCCTCCCCCAGGGCAGCCGGTACTCCAGCCGCCTTCTCACCATCCAATACCCGGCCACCAGCAGGAAGACCTCCGTGATCACGGTGGCCCAACTGCAGCCAAGATAGCCGGTCGCTCTGGGGAAGAGCGGGATCAGGATGAGGTTCAGAGCCACGTTGACCACGATGCTCAGCACCGAAAGCAGGACGCTGTCCATCTGCCGGTCCATCGCTCCCAGGCCGAAGACAAAGGTGCTGTTGACGAACATGAAGACGATGGCCAGGGCCAGGATCTGTAGGGCCGGCGCCGACTGCGGGTAGACCTTGATGAAGGGGGCGCTGAGGAAGGGGGCCGCCCCGAAGCCCAGCACCACCGCGAAGGGCACCGCCAGGGCGGCCAGCAGCCTGATGGTGGCGGTGTAGGCCTGGCGCATCGCGGCCACCGTGTCCAGGTGGACCACCGAGAGGGTCGGGAAGACGGCGTTCATGATCGTCTGGGGAACAAATGAGAGCCCGTCCAGGAACTTGTAGGCGGCGGTGTAGTAGCCGACCTCGGTGAGCGGGCGCATGGCGCTGAGGATGACCACGTCGATTCGGAAGTAGACGGTGTTGAGGAAGAAGACCAGGGCGAAGGGCAGGGCCATCTTCAGCAGCCGCCTCGCCAGCACCGGATCGAAGTGGACGGTGGGAAGGAAGTAGCGGCGGGCGACGATCACGTAGGCATAGACGCAGGTCGCCGCATAGCTGAGGGCGTAGACCCAGAGGTAGTCGGCGACTCCCAAGTGGGCCCGGGCCACAAAGAAGGTCCCCACCAGTAGAATCACCGCCTCCTGCATGGTGGCGTGGGCCTCGTAGCGCATCTCGCCGGTGGCGTAGAAGCTGCTCCGGAGCACGTTGGCGACACTGGTCGCCACCTGGAGGGCGAAGGCCGGCCAGATCAGCGCCATGAACCCGGGGCCCTTGCCGGCTAGGGCGGCCAGGAGGGCCAGGGTCCCCAGGCTGAGCACGAAGAGCGGGATCTTGGCGGCCAGCACCGCAGCCAGGTAGGTCTTCATCCGGCCGTTGTCCCGGCTGGCCTCGCGCAGGTAGACGATCTGCAACCCGAGGTCGCCCACGATGCTGGAGAGGGTGCTGAGCACCACTATCAGGCTGAACTCGCCGTAGAGCCGGGCGCCCAGGGTGTGCTGCTGAAGCAGGAAGGCGGCCAGGACGAAGAGCTTGGAGGCCGACCTGGCGACGAAGAGGATGGTGGTGTTGCGGACGGCCCGATGAGCCAGGCTCATGGCCAGCCTCTCATCCGCTCGCCGGCTTCCGACGGGGCAGCTGCAGATGGCGGGTGACGGGGACCACCGCCACCGTGACCAGGGCAGCCAGCAGCCACCACTCCGCGGCCAGGTCGTTCTTCCAGTAGGGACTGTCCACCAGCCCGTGGATCACCACGGCGACCCAGGCGATGGTCAGAGCCGCGGCCCAGGGATGGTCCCGGGGGCCAGCCCGCACCGCCGGGGCCAGGTACCGCACCAGTTCCAGCAGGAAGCCCATCAGAGCCACGAAGCCGAGCACTCCCAGCTCTACCCAGAAGTCCAGCTCCAGCTGATCCGGGTAGGCATGGGTCTGGCCTGAGAGATCGTGAACCTCTGCCCGGTAGGGCCCGATCGCAGTCTGAAAGCCCGCCAGGCCGGCCCCGGTGAAGGGATGGGCCCCGATCAGATCCAGGGTGGCGTGCCAGAGATGGGCCCTGGTCACCAGGGAGTTGGCGGGGTTGTTGGGGTTGAGCTCGTTGGTGATCCGGTGCCGGACCGGTGGTAGGACTACGGCCACCACCAGAGCTGCCAGGCAGCCGGCCAGGAGCAGCTTGCGCCTCGGGTGAAGCGCCGCAGCCACCACCGCCATCACCACCAGGGCCAGCCAGGACCCGCGGCTGAGGGTGAGGACGTCCCCCAATCCCAGCACCACGAGGACGGCCCAGTGCAGCCGGGGGATCCGCACCCCGCCGAACAGCGCCAGCCCCAGGGCCAGCCCCACCAGGGGATCCAGGAATATCCCGCCGAAGTTGTTGTTGCTCCAGAGCCAGGTGGGGGCCGGCGGCGAGAAGTTGAGGTTGAAGGTGTGGCCGGCCAGCGCCTGGCCCAACGCCACGAACTGGGAGACCGCCACCACCAGACCGCTGAAATAGAGACCGTAGACGACCCTCTCCCAGTCCCAGCTGGAGCGCAGCGCGTTGACCGCCACGAAGAAGAGGACGACCGGCTCGATGATGTAGGCCTTGGCGATCCCCAGCGCCGCCCGGTGATCCGGGCTAACCGCCACCCCCAAAACGGTGGCCACCAGGAGCACCGCGATGACGATGCCGAAGGGGGTGTCCAGCCGGGGCATCCGCCGCTGCTGGGCGCTCTCGGCGATGAAGGCCAGCACCGTCAGCCCCAGCACGACCTCCAGCCCCGTGAACGGCAACCGCCCGAAGAGGTTGCCCCGCAGGACATAGGCCGGAAGCGCCGCGGCGGTTAGGAAGACGCCTATACGACTCCACCGCATCGGCGGGATTATAGGCCCGGCCACTTGGAGCTCCCCGGCCCCGGAGAGCGATCGCCAGGGCTCTGCGGTGCCTGCCCCGAGGTCCCCTCGACGGTCAGCCGGGGTGGGCGGCGGGGAGCAGGCCGACCCTGTTGCGAACCTCGGCCATGGTGGCCTCGGCAACCTGGCGCGCCCTCGCGCCCCCGGCGGCCAGGATCCGATCGATGTGGGCGGGATCGTCCATCAGCTCCCGGTGGCGTCGCTGGATCGGGGCCAGGGCCTCGATGGCGGCATCGGCGACCAACGACTTCAGCCTCCCGTACCCGATCCCGTCGAACTCAGAGGCGAGCTGCTCGGCACTGCTCCCGGTCAGGCCGCGGTAGATCTCCATGAGATTGGCCACGCCCGCCCCGGCATGGGCGACGTCGACCGCGCTGGCGCTGTCGGTCTTGGCCCTCATGAACTTCGCCCGCACCCGGTCGGGTGGGTCCAGCAGCCCGATCCTCCCCGCCTCGCCCTCCGCGCTCTTGCTCATCTTGGAGAGGGGGTCGTCGAGGGCCATCACCCGACCGCCCGATCCCATCCGCCCAATCCTGGGCTGGGGAACAACAAAGGTCTCCCCGAAGAGCCGGTTGAAGCGCAGCGCGAGGTTGCGGGTCAGTTCCAGGTGCTGGCGCTGGTCCTCCCCCACCGGGACGTAATCGGCCCGGTAGAGCAGGATGTCGGCGGCCATCAGGACCGGGTAGGTGAAGAGGCCGCTGCTGACCCGCTCCGCGTCCCGGCGCCGTGATTTGTCCTTGAACTGGGTCATCCGCTCCAGCCACCCGACCGGAGTGACGCAGCCGAGGACCCAGGCCAGCTCCGAGTGCTGGCGGACGTGGGACTGGACCAGCAGGGTGGACAGCTGAGGGTCGATTCCCGACGCGAGGTAGAGCGCCGCCACCTGGCGAGTCTTGCCGGCCAGCTCCTCGGGGTCGTGGGCGGAAGCCAGCGCGTGCAGGTCCACGACACAGAAATAGTTCTCAAAGAGGTGCTGCTCCAGCACCCAGGGCCGGAGCGCCCCCAGGAGGTTGCCGATGTGCAACTCCCCGGTGGGCTGCATCCCGCTGAACACAACCGGGCGCTCCGACATCGCCCGGATTGTATCCGGGGCCGGCACCTACTCCTTCTCGGTGACCCGGTACTCCAGATGGGAGCCGAAGAGGAGCCGGGTCTGGGCCTCGAGGGCGGGGATGACGCTGAGCAGCATGAACACAACCGGGTACATGCAGGTCTGCACGTCCACCACCCGCCGCCGCCACCAACGCCAGGTGGGCGGCCGGGGCTGGAGTCGGTTGTCCAGGACCGCCACCGCCACGATGTTGAGCAGGGTGGTCTCCAGGATGATGCTGGCGGTGGTCTCCAGGATCGCCCCCATGTTGGAGATGGCGTAGTCGTAATTGAACAGCGATGGCAGGGTGCCGGCGATCAGGATCAGCATCGGCACCGTGGCCCAGCTCAGGTGGTTGAAGATCAGCATCCGGAACCGCTCCAGCCGCAGCCGGATGGGGATCTCCGGATGAGAGGTCATTCGGGAGGCCACGTAGGGGATGTCGGTGACCCCCCAGGCCCAACGCTTGATCTGGTTGTACTGGCTGACCAGGGTGGTCCCGTAGTCGGCCGCCCGGGGAGCGTCTCCGAACACGGGTAGGAATGCCGGCCGCACGTGGAGCCGTTCGCCGCACTTGAAGAAGGCCTTCCAGAAGAAGCGGGAGTCCTCGGGGATGACGTCGTCATCCCAGTAGCCCACGTCGTCCACCATCCGCAGGCTCATCGAGTAGGCGGAGAACATCACCAGACGCTTGGGGTGCTGGTGCAGGTAGAGCTGCCACTGGGTCGCCAGGGTGGCCATCGAGCGCACCGCCGAAGGCACCTTCCAGAGGTTGTTGAGGAACATCGGCACCGGCTGCCAGATCGAGGTCTGGCGATCCTCGGCGGTGCAGAACTGGTAGGTGATGTAGGCCAGGTATTGGGGGTGGACCCGGTAGTCCGAGTCCAGGTCAGTCAGGATCACCTGGGCAGGGTCCAGCCCCAGGCCATCGCAGGCCCGCTTCAGGACCGGGCCGCCATAGGCCATGGCGGCCGACTTGCCGGCCACGATCCCGGGGAGGAGAGGATCCTTGATGTGCCAGAAGGCCCTGAAGCTGCCGCCGAACTTCTCCTGGAGCCGCTCGATGTTGGCGCAGCCTTGGAGATCGGTCTCCCGGCAGATGATGGCGCAGATCTTCCGCTCAGTGGGATAGTCGGCCGCGGCCAGCGCCGAGACCGTGGCATGGAGGGTCTCGTACCGCTCGGTGTAGGTGGGGATGAGGAATGCATGGGTCACCTGGTCCGGCCCGGGCCTCCCCGAACCGGGCTCCAGCTCGGCCAGGCGGACCGCCCAGTCCACCGCCTGGGTCGCCTCCAGGAGCCGGATCCCGCGCAGCACGAATCGGAAGGTGTAGATGAGCTTGACCAGCCAGTAGAGGTCGAGCAGGACCGCGAACACCCCGAGTAGCCAGAGGTACTCGAAGTTGGTGAACGTGATCACAAACCCGACCGCCAGCGGGGCGGCCAGGAGCACCCAGACCGTCAGCCCGGGCGCCATTTCCCAGAGCCGTTGCTCGAGCCGCTGCCGTGGCCCCACGCTCTGGGTTCGGTCCTCGCGGTCCGGGGAAACGTAGCGGGGCAGGGCACCGATCGAAGGCGGCGCCTGATCTGAGGCGTCGATAGCTGGGGGAGTTGCCACCGGAAGCGATCCTAGTATGCCGGCGGTCGAGCCCGCGCACCGTGCTCCGGGGCCGCAGCCGCCGATGGTCCGCCCCTCACTTATATGCGCTCGGTCGCAGGATTGGCGAGCTGCACTGCCCGCCGAGTCGACCGGTCCAGCGCCCGAGCGCCGGGCCGTGCGCCGCCCCCGGCTCCCAGCCGCCGTTGCACGGGTGGAGCGGGCCGCGCCATCACCGTCACTAGCTCTGCAGCCGGGCGCTCACGGCGCTGGCCGCCAGCGTGCCTCCGGTTCGGCCAACTCGCTGGGCGCTTTGCGAGGTCCGGCCGGCGAGGTCAGAGCCGATCCCCCAGGGCCAGCCGTCGGTGGCTCTCCCGGACCCTCTCCACTTCAGGGGACGACCCGTAGCGGCTCAGCATCGCCCGGCTTCTCCAGCCCAGCAGCATCATCAGGTCGCTCTCGTTGCCGCCCTCCAACTGCCAGTGGTGGGCGACGGTGTGCCGGAGCTGGTGCGGATGCAGGCCCTCCAAGCCCGCCAGCTGCCCCCGGCGTCTCACCGCGTCCGCGATCCCGGAGGCTCCCATCGGGCCCTTCAGGCCCAGCCAGAGTTGGGCGCATGCCACCCAGGGGTGACGACGGCGCGCCCGTCGGTACCGATTGAGCGCCACCCCGGTAGCCGGCCCGAAGGGGGCGGCCCGGGAGGGGCGCCCACTCCCAGTGAGGTGGAGAACCATGTAATCCATGTCCACGTCCTCCATCCTCAGGGCCGCCAGCTCGCCCCGGCGGCAGCCGGTGTCGATGAGAACCCTGAGGAGCGCCATGTCCCGGCGATCCTCGAACCTCGTCCCCTCGCAAGCTTGGAGCAGTCGCCGCAGCTCACCCTCGGTGAGCACCGGCGGCGGGGGCGGCTCGACCCGGGGACTTCGCATCCTCGCCATCGGGGAGACGGCCAGCTCCGCTTCATCCACCAGCCAGTTGAAGAACCGGTGCAAGCCCCGGTACCGCGCCGCGGCCGTGGCAGGCCTGCTCCGGGTCAGGACCGCGTCCAGGAAACCCTCCACATCCGCCTGGGTCAGCTCCCCGACCTTGGTCGGACGACCCTGCTCGCGAAGCCAGGCCGCGAACTGATCCACCGCCTCGCGGTAGCTCTGGAGCGTCCTCGGGGAGCGGTGCTCCGCCCGAAGGGAAAGGGCGAAGTCCGGCCACAGCTCCAAGAACTCGGTCTCATCTCGGTCCACGGAACGAATTATATCTTCTGATAACGACGCACTGGGACCATGAGAGTGCTATACTTCAGTTATATGTTCTGGTCGAATTCGATCAGACAGTTTTAGTCACCAGCGGCCCGGCGGTGTGAGGCCAGCTAAGATGCAGTCAGCTTAGGTGAGACAAAGCGGTCACAGCTGCAGCCAGGCTCAGGGCCGTGGAGTATGCTCCCGGGCGGTGCGTCAGCTGACCAGGCTCTGCTCTTCGGCACGGTTTCGCCGCGCCGCCTCCCACCCGGCCGTCCGCATCGCGGGCACGATGCTCGCCCTGGGGATCTTTGTCCACTCGGTCAACCTGGGTGCCGCCCTCCGGGACTTCGCCCACCTCAGTTGGCCGTGGGCCCTTCTCGCCGTCGCCCTCTCGGCGCTCTCCGTGCTCGCCAGCATCCTGGAGTGGGGCGCTTTGGTGAGGGGCGCCGGGAAGGCGTTGGGCTGGCGCTACCTGGGGGGCTGGTACATGAAGGGGCTCTTCATCAACCAGGTACTCCCGGCCGGGGTGGGGAGCGACGCGGTCCGAGCGGTTCAGGTCGGCAAGGTCGCTGGCCACGGCCCGGTGATCGCCTCACTGGTAGGTAGCCGGATGGCCGGAACCCTGGGGATGGCTCTCTGGGGTCTGGTGGGAGCGGTGGTGCTCCACAACGTCTTCCGGGTCACCGACCTGATCGGCTTCGCCATCTTCAGCGCAGTCATGCTCATCTGTTGGGTGCTGGCCCTCGGAGCGGAGAAGGTCTTCGCCCACGTGATGGGTCGTCCGGTGGCCCAGCTGGGCTGGCGGGTCCATCTCCAGCGCATCGGCCCCTTCCTCATCTCCTTGGCCCGATACCGGGGCACCCGCCGGGCGCTGGCCTGCGCCATCGTGGCCGGAGGACTGGGCTGGGGACTGAATCTGCTCTCGATGGAGGTCTTCAGTCGAGCCCTGGGCTACACCGTCTCCTGGGAGGTCTTCGCGCTGGCCCTCCCGGTGGCCCTGCTGGCCACCTTCATCCCCATCTCGGCCAACGGGATCGGGTTCCGGGAGGGACTGCTGGTCTTCCTCTTGGTCCAGTTCCACGTGCCGGTCGGAATCGCCGTGGCCATGAGCATCTTCGTCGACCTGCAGATGATTCCGTTCGCGGCGCTGGGAGCCCTGGTCCAGGCCTCAGAGGTCACCCTGCGCCACACCTACGGACAGCTCAGCCGGGTTGGCTCGTTGGGGCGGGGCGCCCAGATCGCCCACGCCAGCTTGCTCTGGGTGGTAGCGCCGGAGTTCGTGGGTCAGCTCAGCCGCCCCTGAGGCGGTCTCTCAGGCCGGCTCTCCTCAGGAGCGGCGAGCCTCTGCCTCCAAGAGCCGCCTCTTCCGCTCCGGGCCCCAGCGGTACCCGCCCTTCCCGCCTGCGGCTGGCACCACCCGGTGGCAGGGAATCACCAGGGCCACCTGGTTGGTCGCGCAGGCACGAGCCACGGCCCGGGCGGCGCCCGGCCGGCCCATCTCCTCCGCCAGCTGCCCGTAGGTCTTGGTGCTGCCCCTGGGAATGGCTTGGATTCTCCGCCAGACCTGCCACTGAAAGACCGTGCCGTGGACGTCGAGCGGGAGTTCCGGGCGCCCGGACCGGCCGCCCGCCAGGCCGGCCACGACCTCGCGCAACTCCGCAAGACCTGGCTCGTCCCGGGCGAGGGCGGCGCGGGGGAACTCCTCCGCCAGTTGTCGCTCCAGATCGGCGGCAGAGGATCCGATCTTGACCGAGCAAACCCCCCGGAGGGTGGTGGCGACCAGGAGCTGGCCCAGATCTGAGCTGGCCACCGTGTATCGGATCTGGACCCCCTCCCCTCCCCGCCTGAACTCGCCCGGGGTCATCCCCAGCTGCCCAGGAGCCAACTCGTAGAAGGCGCGACTGGAGCCGAAGCCTGCCCGGTAGATCGCATCGGTGACCGGGCTACCCTCTGCCAGAGAGGAGCGGGCCCGGCGCATCCGGACTGCCCGGGAGTACTGGTGGGGCGAGATCCCCAACTCCACCGTGAAGCTCCGCTGGAGATGCCCGGGGCTCACCCCGACCCGGCCGGCCAGCTCACGGAGCCCAATGCCCGCGGGCGACTGCTCCAGCAACTCACGCGCCTTCTGAACTGCTTCCCGCGGGCCGGCGGACCGGTTGGGGCCACAACGCAGGCAGGGCCGGAAGCCGGCAGCCTCGGCGGTGCCGGGGTCCCCGAAGAAACGGACCCGGGGCCGCTTCGGAGTGGGGGCCGGACAGCCCGGGCGGCAGTAGATGCCGGTGGAGGTGACGCCGAAGACGAACTCCCCAGCGGCACTGGCGTTCCGCTCCAGCACCGCCTGCCAGAGTCGGTCTGGGCTCTGATCCATAGGAGGCATGCGCTGACCTTATCCGCAGAGCGACGGCCGCGCCATCCGATTCGTGCCATCGCTCTGCGGCTCAGCGAGCCACCCCTCAGGAGCCCGCAGTCGCCGGGGGACGGAAGGTGCGGCGCCAGAGCGTGACGAAGTGGCCGATGGCGGTGACGGCCAGCAGCGCACCCAGACCGAGGTCGACCTGCTGTACCGGTCCTCCGGCGAGCACCAGGATCGCTGAGAGCCCAAGGGTGACGGCGCCGGCCATGGTGTTGACCTTGCCAAACCAGGTCGCCACCAGGGCAGGGCGCCGGCGCAGCCAGGGGTACAGGAGCACAAAGCCCAGCCCGGGGAGGCCATACCTCGCCACCACCAGCAGCGCCAGCCAGGGCGGCACAAACCCCACGATCAGGCTGGCAATTGCGCAGAGCGAGAAGAAGACGGTGTCCATGATCGGATCGAGGGCCCGACCCAGGACGGTCACTAAGCCCCCCCTTCGCGCGATGAATCCGTCCGCAGCGTCGAGGACGGCGATGGGCGAGGCGATCGCCAGAAAGAGCACCCGGGCCAGAGACAGCGGCGGCAAAGCGGCGAAGAGGACCACCGGCACCGAGAGGTAGGCGCGAATGGCGGTGATCCCGTTGGGGAGACCAAGGCGCTGCACCGGGGTCCCGGCGGGGTAGGTCCGAAGCAGGGAGAGCCCCGCGAAGAGGCAGGCAGACGTCAGCGCCCACCAGACCAGATCCAGGACCAGCCCCACTGCGACTCGTCCGCCCAGGGCTCCGGCGCTGGCCCCGGCGGCGGCGCTCAGAATCAGACCCAGGGCGCTCCATCTAATCAGAGAGACCCTGAGCTGGGACGAGGCGCTCCACCGGACCCCAGCGCTCCGGAGGAGCTGGGCCAGGGTCGCGACCGGACCAATCGGACCCGTCCTCCCCCTGTCCTCGGTCGGCCTCGTTCCGGTTCCGGCTGCTCCCCCGTCGTCGCCCTGCACCCCTAGAGACTAGGGACCAAGCGGCCGGCGACGAATCCTCCTGCCCGGGGCAGTTAGTCTTGAGTGCCGCCCCGCCCCGAGGGGCGCGCTTCAGCCCTCGTAGCTCAGGGGATAGAGCAGCGGTTTCCTAAACCGCGTGTCGGAGGTTCGAGTCCTTCCGGGGGCACCAGGTTTCCAAGATCCGATCTTGCGTAGACCAACCACTAAAGCACTCTCTCGCCGGTCTGGTGATACCAACGCTGATACCAACCCGTGGTCGACAGACCGGTACACCATGACCTCGAGACCCACCAGACTTAGCGACCCGGTCGCCCACTTCCCACCCCGCCTCGGTCAACGAGCCAGACCAGGCGCCAAGCTCCGGGCGGTCCCCCGGGGCCGCCGCCCCGAGCCAGCCCTCTGAACTCACCAGCTGGGCCGCCAAGGCGGAGCTGGCGGGGGCGGCGACGGCCCTTGCCCGCCCCGCCGGAGCACCAGTGCGATCACCGCCACGATGAGGGCGAGGATCAGGGCCGCCGGCAGGACCGTGCCCCCTGTGCCCAGCGGCGGGGTGCTCCCTGGCCCGGACAAGGCGGTTGCGGCCGGAGCAGGCGGTGAAACGAGAGGCTCCTCTCCCACGCCGGGGATCGGCGGCCCCGACGTGCCCCTCGGCGCATCACCGGTCGACTCAGCGCCGCGCCCAACTAGCCGACGAAGTCGCTGGGCCCGGACCCGCGTGGCCTGGGCCGCCTGACACTCCGGGAAAGTCGCGGAACGGCGCTACGTGGCACCCCACGTGGGTAGGGCCACGGCGCTACGAGTCAAGATCGGAGTCGCGCAAGCCGAACTCCCAGTGGCGGGCATCCGGTGAGACCGAGCCCCGATCCGCGTCGATCAGCTAAGCACTTCCCCGGTCTTTCCTGGGGCGCATCGCCAGGGGACCTCTAGGCCGCGCCATCCCCCTGACGCAGCCCGCCGCCTCCGCCGCGGGCCGAGGCCCCCCGAGGGCCGTCGACTGGACCGGCGGGGCCAGCCGGTCACCCCGCGACGCTGGACCCATCAGAGGCGTCAACGGGTCAGCCGAGTGCTATCGTCCCGGGAGGCGCGCCTGGGGCACGAGCCGGTCGGCACTGCTGACGCGCTGGAACCCCCCCACGGGTGCCCTTGGCCGTGAGCCCCGGGGCCGGCGGCGAATCGCCGCCAGGATGGCGCCGGTCCGCACTCGCCACCAGGGCGTCGACCTCCCCGGTTGGAGTGCCGACTCCGGCCTGGCGTGCCTGCGAGGGGTCAACTCTGGCCGTTGCCAACCGCACGGGCATTCGTAGCCACGTGGTCACGAGATCTCCGCTCCGATGAACTAGCGTGTCCTCATGGACCAGGTGGTCCGGAGCATTGATGGGACCCATCCGAGGGATGGAGCGCGGTCGCCGCTAATCTCGAAACTCGCCGTGGCGAGGCCTCGTCGAAGTCGTGTGGTCCGACCCAACCGACCGCGCCTTGCGGACGCAAGCCTGATGGCGTGCGAGAGCCGCTACCAGGCACTCGCAGAGCAGACCGCCTCCGGGATCTTCCTGGTGAGCAGCCGCTCGCTCCGTATCCTGGACGCCAACACCTCCGCTTCCAAGCTCACTGGCTACTCCCATAAGGAGCTGCTGGGGATGCGACTCGCGGAGCTGGCCCCAGAGGCGACCCGCGGCGAGGCGGCAGATCAACTCGCCCTCGTCACCGACGACGGGATGCAGTTCTCGAAGGCCAAGTGCCAGCGGAAGGATGGCTCCGTCGTGGAGCTCGAGGTGCAGCAGCGCCGACTTGAGGATGGGCGGATCCTGAGCGTTTTCTGCGACACAAGCCAGCAAGTTCAGATGGAGGGCCCCCTCCACCAGATGCTCGCCGGCATCCGGCTCTTCGCCGCGACCATCGACGCCGACGGCAAGATCTCCTACGCCAACCGCGCCCTGAGCACGCTCACCGGCTGGTCCGTTGACGAGTTAATCGGGTGCTCGATCCGTGAGCTTCTTCCGGCCGCCATCCTGGGCGGTGGTACTGGCGAGCTAGGCCCGCGACTGCGAACGGCCAGCCTGCGCCATCCGCTGGTCACCGAGATCCTCACCCGGTCCGGTCAACACCGTTTCGTCGCGGTGAGCGCCACTCGGCTCAGAGATAAGGCTGGCGATCTGCGCGAGGCTGCGATCCTGGGCGAGGACGTGACCGAGCAGCGCACCCGCGAGGCCGCCCTGAAGCAGGAGCTGCGGGACCGGCGCGACGTGGCCTCCGCGATCGGGCGGCTGGAGCGGGGCGGTACAGCAGCGGCCACCGCCGAGTCCATATGCAGGCAACTACGGCGCCTTACGGGGGTTAGCGTTGCGATCATGACCGTCTTCGACTCCGAGGGGAAGGCCACCGTCCTGGCTGTCGACGGCCCTGAGAACTTCTTCCTCTCGGCAGGCATGCGGCTACCCCGCGCGAGGGCCTGCTTCCTCGTCGAGCGTGCCAGCCACGGGCCCTGGGCGGAGAGTTGGCGCGAGCACTCCGGCGATGGCCTCTACGGCAAGGCGATGACCGCCTCCGGGATGCAGAGCTTCTCCTACGCGCCGGTCCGCTACGGTTCGACGACGCTGGGAGTGTTGGGGGCGGGCGCTTTTGGCAGGATCGACCAGGCGGCGACGATCGTCCACCTCCCTGCGATCGCCGAGTTCGGGCACGCCGCCAGCGCCCTGCTCGGCCTCGACCTTCAGGCGGAGAGAGCCGCCTCCCGGGATCGCCTTGCAGTTGCGGAGCTAATCCAGACCCGCGCCTACTTCCCTGTGTTCCAGCCGATCGTGGAGATCGCCAGCGGCCAGGTCCGTGGCTATGAGGCGCTCACCAGGTTCCTGGACGGCGAGCGCCCCGACGTTCACCTTTCGTCCGCCTGGAGCATCGGCATGGGGCCCGAGCTGGAGCTGGCGATACTGGCGACCAGCATCGAGGTAGCACAGCAGCTGCCTGAGGGCTGCTGGCTAAATGTCAACGTGTCGCCTCGGCTGCTGGATGAGCCAGGTCAGGTCAGGGACATCCTGGCCAAGGCCGACCGCCCTCTGGTGCTCGAGATCACGGAACACGAGGTGATC
>JBEKRL010000007.1:0-41317 GCA_049518775.1 Candidatus Dormibacteria bacterium | reverse complement strand
CGGCCGGCCGCCACTCTCCCCTCTTTGCCTCGGCCTTGCGTCGGGCCTCGGCCAAGGTCTTGCCGTAGCAGGCGACCCGCTTCCCGTCCGCCAGCTGGACCCGGATGACCCAGAGGCCGTCGTCGCGCCGGTACCCGTCCCCCTTGTGCCGGTGCCGCTCGATCGCCGCCAAGGTTCAGGCGCTGGCTCCGTGGCAGCGCTTGTACTTGCGCCCTGAACCGCAGGGACAGAGGGCGTTGCGGCTGACCGGCACCGCCGGGGCCGGGGCGGCGGCGACGCGCGGGGGCGGCGCGGGGCTCGCCACCGGCCCCTCGCTCGCCGGGGCCGGGGTGGCAGCGGCGGTGGCCAGGGCCTCAGCCTCGGGGTGGATCGCCACCCCCTCCAGTGGCTGGGGCTCCGGCGGGGAGACCTGGATCTCAGCGTGGAACAGGTAGCGCACGATCTCCTGCTTGAGGGAGTCCTGGAACGCCGAGAACGCCGAGAATGCCTCGGCCTTGAACTCGACCAGAGGGTCACGCTGGCCCATCGACTGCCAGCGGATGTCGTCCTTGAGATGCTCCAGACTGGTCAGGTAGTCGGCCCAGCGCTGATCGATCAGCTGGAGCATGATCTGGGTCTCCGCGATCCGGACCACCTCCGCGGTGTAGCGCTCCTCCTTCTCGACGTAGAGCCGGGCCGCCTCGTTGAAGAGGGTCTCCGCCACCTCATCGGAACTCTCCCCGAGCTGCTCCAGATCGACCTCGTCGGCGGGTGGGAAGGGGAACAGGTAGCGAAGCCGGTCCCAGAGCGACTCCAGCTCCCACTGCGCCTGGTGGCGACCCGGGCAGTGCAGGTCGGTCAGCTCGCGGATGACCTCCTCGGTCCACTCCAGCAGGTTGTCCCTGGTGTCGACCCCCTCCAGGATCCGGTCACGCTCGGCGTAGATGATCGCCCGCTGAGTGTTGACCACATCGTCGAACTCGACCACGTAGCGCCGGCTGTCGAAGTTGGCGCCCTCAACCCGGGACTGGGCCGACTCGATGTTGCGGCTCACCAGGCGGGACTCGATCGGGACCTCATCGTCGATCCGGAAGGTGGACATGATGCCCCGCATCCGGTCTCCGCCGAAGACCCGCATCAGGTCGTCCTCGAAGGACAGGAAGAAGCGGCTCTCGCCCGGATCCCCCTGGCGCCCCGCCCGGCCCCGGAGCTGGTTGTCGATCCGCCTCGACTCGTGGCGCTCGGTGCCCAGGATGAACAGGCCCCCCAGCCCGGCCACCCGCTCGCCCAGGACGATGTCGGTACCGCGGCCCGCCATGTTGGTGGCGATGGTGACCGCGCCCGGCTGGCCCGCCGCGGCCACCACCTCGGCCTCCCGCTCGTGCTGCTTGGCGTTGAGGACCTGGTGGCTGATCCCACGTTTGTCCAGCAGACGGGAGAGCCGCTCGCTCTTCTCGATGCTCACCGTGCCCACCAGCACCGGCTGCCCCTTGTGGTTGCGCGCCTCGACCTCGTCCGCGATCGCGTTGAACTTGGCCTCCTCGGTGCTGAAGATCAGGTCGGGCTCGTCCTTGCGGATCATCGGCTGGTTGGTGGGGATCGGCACCACCTCCAGCTTGTAGATCTTGTGGAACTCCTCGGCCTCGGTGAGCGCGGTGCCGGTCATCCCGGCCAGGACCTCGAAGGTCCGGAAGTAGTTCTGGAAGGTCACCGTGGCCAGGGTGCGCTGCTCCTGCTGGACCTTGAGCCCCTCCTTGGCCTCGATCGCCTGGTGGAGCCCGTCCGACCAGCGCCGCCCGGGCATGGTCCGCCCGGTGAACTCGTCCACGATGACCACCTCGCCGTCGCGCACGATGTACTCGCGATCCTTGAGGTAGAGCGCCTGGGCGCAGAGGGCCTGGTTGATGTGGTGGGCCTCCTCCACGTGCTCGATGTCATAGATGTTGGCGATCCCGGTCATCCGTTCGATCTTCTCGATGCCCTCGTCGGTGAGGCTGCCGGACTTGGTCTTCTCGTCGATGGTGAAGTCGACGTCCGGGGTCAGCCGGGGGATGAGACGGGCGTACTGGTAGTACTTTTCGGCAGATTCCTCCCCCATCCCGCTGATGATCAGGGGGGTACGTGCCTCGTCGACCAGGATGGAGTCCACCTCGTCGACGATCGCGTAATAGCGGTCCCGCTGCACCTTCTGGTCCAGGGACCGGGCCAGGTTGTCCCGGAGGTAGTCGAAGCCGAGCTCATTGTTGGTGGCGTAGACCACGTCGGCCCGGTAGGCCTCCTGGCGGGAGACCGGGCGGAGGTGGCGCAGGCGCACGTCGGTGTGCTGCTCGTCAACGTATTCGGGGTCGTAGATGAGCGACTGGTCGGGGATGATCACCCCCACGCGCATCCCCAGGGCCTGGAACATGGGGGCGTTCCAACCGGCATCCCGACGGGCCAGGAAGTCGTTGACCGTGACCAGGAAGCAGGGCCTGCCGGTGAGCGCGTTGAGGTAGAGGGGCAGCGCCGCCACCAGGGTCTTGCCCTCCCCGGTCTTCATCTCGGCGATCTTGCCCTGATGGAGCACGATGGCCCCCAGGCACTGGACATCGAACGGCCGCAGCCCGATCTTGCGGTGGGCGGCCTCCCGGGCCGTGGCGAAGGCCTCGACGAGGAGGCTGTCCAGCTCCTCGCCCTCCTCCAGGCGGCCCTTGAACTCCTCGGTCTTGGCGAGCAGCTCGGCGTCGGAAAGGGCCGCCATCCGGTCCCCCAGGCGGCCGATGGCGGTCACCTCGCCGGAGTGGCGCCGGAGCTCGCTCCGGGTGGGGTCGTAGATCCGGCTGAAGACGCTCATGGTGCCAAGGCATTATGCCCCGGCGGGATTCTGGGCAACCGCCGCCGGGGCCGGTTCCGGGAAGTAGGCCGGGCCAGTGCCCGCCCCACCCACCTCCATCCAGCAGGTCCGCGCCCCCTCCACGACGAGGACCAGGACCGCCAGCGGGGTCAGCCCCACCGCCAGGGTGTGAAAGGCCCAGAGGGGCGGCAGCAGCGCCAGCGCCAGCACGCAGGCGCCGGCCCCGAAGCCGGTCAGCCGGGAGTCGGTGCGGCGCCGCCAGAGCAGGACCGTCAGCGCGACCAAGGCCGCCGCCCCGAGCTCCCAGGGCAGGATCCCGGCGGGCCAGATCAACAGCAGCACTGCGGCCGCAGCCGCCGAGAGGCCGAGACCGAGACCGTGGACCCGGCGGGCGTCCCGGCCCACGGTGAGCATGAACAGCGGCAGGAGCAGGAGGTCGTCGTTGGGGTGGCCGTAGGGGGTCGCCGCCAGCCAGATCCCGACCGGGAGGGCCACCGCCCAGGCGATCCTGCCCACCGGGCTGACCCGCCGCCAGTCGGGCGACATCATCATCCAGGCTCCGAAGATCGCCATCGTCACCAGGGCCAGTGCGACCAGGAGCAGGGTGAGCGGGGCCGACACCCCGGTGCCCAGCCCCCAGGAGGCCGGGGCAGCCCTCAGCAGCCCCGGCAGCCCGGCGAGGTCGGGCTGCCGGGAGCCTACCCCAGCCGCGAAGTGGCCCAGCGCATGCCACCAACTGGGCAGCAGCGACCAGCTGGCGAGGATGAAGAGCAGGGCCACCCCCAGGAAGCCCGCGGCGAAGTGCCAGGCCCGAGCCCGGTTGGGCCAGAGCGCCAGGAAGAGGAAGATCGGGGCCGGCCAGAGCAGGTCCGGCTTGAGCAGGATGACGGCCAGGACGCAGCCGGCGGCCAGGCCCCGCTCGTGCCAGGCAAGCAGCATCGAGCCCGCCAGGGCGGCGAAGAGCAGGGCATCAAACTGACCGCTCACCAGTCCCAGCAGGCCGATCCACGAGGTGAGCGCGGCGGCGGCCAGGATGGCGGTGTGGCGCCACCCCAGATCGCGGGCCAGCAGGGTGAGGGTGATCACCACCAGGATCGCGGAGAGGGCCGTGAAGACCCCGAAGCTGACCCAGAAGCTGAGGTGGGCGAGGGGCAAAACCGCCCACGCCGTCACCGGGGGGTCGACGAAGGGGCCCACGCCCAGGTGGAGAAGGGGGTAGGCGTCGGCCGCCTGCTCCGCCGCCCGCAGGACTCCGAGGTGGTAGGGATCGACTCCCCGACCGATCAAGGTGGCGGCGGCGAAGAAGTCCCGGTAGTCGTTGGCCAGGCCCCACGGATGGGGAGGGAACTCATGGCCGAGGGCATACAGAGCCAGCCCGGCTATGAAGCCCAGCGTCAGCCCCAGCAACACCCAGCGCAGCCGCCGGCTGCGGCTCTCCAGCAGCTCCTCAAGGCTCCCCGCCCCCGGCCTCGCAGTCACCCCGAGGTCACTCCACGGCGAGCGCGGCAATCGGGTCGAGGTCGCTGAGCTGGTGGGCGGGGATCACCGCCGCGATCAGGATGGCGGCCACCACCGCCACCACCACGGCCAGTAGCACCGGCCCCGGGACGGTGAAGGAGAGGGGTAGGGCGGCCGAGCTGGCGGCGTGCACCTCGGGCACTATCAGCCCGATCCCAACCGCCGTCCCGAGGGCGCAGCCGACCAGCGCGGTGGCCAGCGCCTCCCCCATCACCGCCAGACGCACCCCGCCCCGGCTGAGGCCCACGACCCTGAGCAGGGCCATGTCCCTGACCCCCTCACGAGCGCCCAGGACCACGGTGTTGACCGCGGCCAGGATGGCGATCACCACCCCCACCATCGCCAGCGCCGAGAGGGCGGCGATGTCGTGCTCCACCGCCAGGTCAACCCCCTGCCGGACTGAGGACACCGTCTCCTCCTCCATGCCGTACTTGAACGCCGCCAGCGCCACCGGGCGCTGGAGATCCCCGTGTCCACGCAGCTGCAGCTGAATCAGGTTGAAGCCCTCGGCCGCCGACCCGAAGTCCTTCCTCGCGATTGTGCTGTCCACCACGATGGTCTCCTGGCCGGCCGGTCCGGGAAGGCTGTGTTCTACCACCCCGGCCACCCGGAAGGTGGCGGATCCAGTGGTGGTGACCACCCGGATCCTCGATCCGACCCCGTCGCCCAGGCTGTCCGCCAGCTCCAGCGGGAGCAACACACCGGTGCCGGCGCCCAGCTGAACCAGGGCGGTGCCGCGATCGCCGTGGACGAACTGGAGGGCACCACTGAGCGCGTAGGCGGTGGCCGAGGTGGCGGCCAGGGAAACCGCCACATGGCCGATCCGGCCGTCGACGAAGCGGACCGGGGCCGCGGCGACCACGGTGCTGCTGCTGGTGCGAGCGGCGATCTCGCTGAGGAGCTGGTCCTCGACCCGTTGGCTCTGGACCACCGGGCTGACGACCAGATACTGGCCCACGAAGAGGTGGCTGACCCAGACCTGGCCGGCGTCAAGGGCGGCCGCCGACAGGCCGACCAGCCCGGTGGCGGTCGCGACGCTGACGAAGAGGCTGGCCAGGGCCAGAGAGGTCCGGGCGGGGCGGGTGCGGGCCCGGGCCGCGATGGCAGCCACCGGCACCCCCAACAGTGGCGCGATCACCGACCCCAGCCCTCGGACCAGGGCCAGCCCCACCCAGGCGAGGGCGGCGCAGACGGCAATGTAGGCGCAGACCGCGCCCAGTCCCACCCCCGCCGAGCCGCCGCTCTGGAAGAAGAAGTAGGCCCCCAAACCTCCCACCAGAATCAGGGGGCTCTGCAGGCGCCACCCCCAACCCCGACCGGCGGCCGGCAGCCGGACCGCCTCCAGCGGGGGGATCCTGGAGGCCTGGAGCGCGGGAAGGGCTGAGGCAGCCAGCCCCAGCAGCAGCACCAGGAGGAAGGCGGCCAGGGTCCACCCCGGGTCGGGCTGGACCCTGGGCAGCGGACTCACCCCGGAGGGGCGCGAGATCGCGAGCAGGACCTCGGCCAGCAGGTACCCAACCCCCACGCCGAGCGCGGCGCCGACGGCCGAGGCGGCGCCGGCCTCGCGCAGGAAACTGCGGAAGATCAGGCCCCGGCTGGCCCCGGCCAACCGGACCAGGCCGATCTCCCGACGCCGGTCCAGGACCACCGAGCTGAAGGTCGCCGCGATCACGGCGAAGGCCAGCACCAGGCTGAGCGCGGTGATCGCGTCCAGGATCGGGCGCAGCTCACCGGCCGGGTCGCCGTCGGGGAGGGCCCGGGGGTCGCTGATGGTGTACTGGGTGTGGACCGAGCTGGAGAGCTCACTGAGGAGCTGGCCGACGGTGGCCCCCCGGCGCAGTCGGACCGCGACGTCACGGACCTGGAGCCCCGCCGCAAAGAGGCTGCGCGCCGCGGCCGGGGTGATGTAGACCGCATCCTCGGTGAAGGGGGCCCCGGGGCTGGCGTCGGAGACCACCCCCACCACCTTGAAGGCCCCAACCCCAGCCGACTTCACCAGTTCCAGGTTCTGGCCGATGCCGACCTTGCCCGGGGTCTTGGCACCGGACGCAACCGAGATCCCCGGGCTGAGGTGCTGGCTCACCGCGATCTGGTGGAGCGACCTGGGCCTGGAGCCGCGCACCACCGGCAGCGGCCGGAGGGCAACCCCGTCCCGGCCGGCCACTATCAGCAGCACCTGGCGGAAGCCGTGGGACGGCAGTTCGGCCAGGTCCGCCTTCTCCTCCAGAGGGGAGGCTTCGGCCACCGCCGCCAGCTTGGAGATCGCCTCCACCTGCTGCCCCGTGAACCCGGGCGCGTTGAAGGGCTGGATGTCGTACTCGGCCGCTCCGGCCCGCTCCCGGACCGCGGTGGCAGTCTGGCGCTGGAGGGCCCCGGCGGCCAGCTGGGTGCCCAGGACGGCGCCGCCCCCCAGGCCCAGGGCCAGCACCCCCAGGACCAGCCTGGCCAGCGCCACCCGGCGCCAGAGGAGGGGTATCACCTCCGGCCCGGGACCTCAGAGGCCATGGACCCCGAGCCGCTCCAACAGCGGCGCGGTGTCGTGGACGGTCCGTCGGCCCAGCTCCACCACCTCCCTGAACTCCCCGTCGAGCATGATCGCCACCCGCTCGGCGTAGGCGGCGGTGCGGACGTCGTGGGTGACCAGGACGATGGTCCGCCCCTCCTGGCGGCTGAGCCGGAGGAGCAGCTCCAGGACCCCCCGGCCGGCGTGGTAGTCCAGGGTGCCGGTGGGCTCGTCGGCGAGGAGGACGGCGGGGTCGGAGACCAGGGCCCGGGCCAGCGCCACCCGCTGCTGCTCGCCACCGGAGATCTCGTCGGGTCGGTGCCCCTGCAGTCCCTTGAGCCCGAGCATGGCCATCACATCCTGGGCCTTGGCCCGGGCGTCGTGATCCCGGCCCAGCCCCCGCAGCGGCCAGGCCCGGTTCCGCTCCAGCCGGTAAGGGAGCATCACGTTCTCGGCGGCGGTGAGGCTGGGGAGGAGGTTGAAGAACTGGAAGACGAAACCGATCTGGCGACGCCGGAAGTCGGCCCGCTGGGCCTCCCCCAGGGAGTAGAGGTCTACACCCCGCATCAGCACCTGGCCCCGGTCGGGGGCCTCGAGGCCGCCCAGCATGTGCAGCAGGGTGGACTTGCCACAGCCGCTGGGACCGATCACGGCGACGAACTCCCCTGGGCGGACGCTGAGGGACACCCCCCGAACCACCTCGTGGGGGGTGCGGCTGACGGCGAAGCTCTTGTGGAGGTCCGTGGCATCCAGGACCGGTCCTGATGCGACGGGAGCCTCACTCATCGAGATAGCTGCCGATCACCTGGTCGATCGTGCCGGCCAGCAGGCCCTGGGCCAGCCGGGGCTCCTTGGACCCAACGCCCGGTGCCGGCGGCTTGGGGGTTGGGGTCGGCGTCGGGGCCGGGGTGGGAGCCGGGGTGGGAGTGGGGGTGGGAGCCGACTGGCTGCCAGAGCTCCCTCCCGAGCTGGGGGTCTGGACCGGAGCGGGGGCGGACGCGGCGCCCACCAGGGCGAACTCCTCGGCGAACATGTAGACGTTGGAGTAGGGTCCCCCGCCGCTGCCCGGGTAGTTCCAGGATCCGCTGTCGTACCAGGAGCCGATCCCCAGCTCATCGAAGCTGCCGAGGATGTTGGCCCGGTGTTCCGGGGAGGCCATGAAGTCGGTGTTGACCTGGGCTGCGGGATCGGCGTAGCCGGACTCCCAGCCGACATTCTCACCCGCGGAGCTGTAGTCGACGCCGTCGGCGCTCATGATCGCCCAGACGTATCCGCCATCCCCGCTGCAGCCGGGGATCACATGGGAGAAGTAGTCCCGGGTCAGCATGTCGGCCGCGCGACCATAGATCGGCGACGGGCTGCAGCCGTAGTAGGGACTGGACTCGGCGATCCCGCTCAGGGTGCCGTTCCCGGCCAGCGCGGCCTCGCCGTTGCTGACCCGGTCCTGGTTGGTGAGCGCGAAGAGCTCGCCGTCGTACGGGGTCGAGCTTCCCACCGGCTGGGCCAGCACCGGGCTGGCCTGGAGCGCGGCCAGACCCAGGAACACGATGACGCCCCCTAGAGCGCTCCAGAGGCGCGTCGGGAGCCGGTGACGCCGCCCCCCCTTGCCCTTGGTCGGACCGTCAGCCAAGGCGCCGCTGCGGAGTTGCCGGAGGCGGGCTGGGAAGGCGCACCGAAGCCACCTGGTCGTCCCGGCGGTCGGGGAAGAGCCGGGCGATCTCGGGCGGCACCGTCAGGCCCATGTCGAAGAGCCGGTCGAGGATCTGGGGGCGCACCCCGGTCAGCGCCAGCTCGTTCTTGAGGTTGCCCTGCTTGTCGGTCCCCTCCGCCTTCATGAGGAAAATGTCCTGCATGGTGATGGTCTCGCCCTCCATCCCCACCACCTCGCTGATGGCGGTGATCCGGCGGCTGCCGTCGCGAAGGCGGCTCAGCTGGATGATCATGTCGACGGCGCTGGCCACCTGCTGACGGATCGCCTTCACGGGCAGGTCCAGCCCGGCCATCAGCACCTGGGTCTCGAGACGGGCCAGGCTGTCCCGGGTGCTGTTGGCGTGGATGGTGGTCATGGAGCCGTCGTGGCCGGTGTTCATGGCCTGGAGCATGTCCAGAGCCTCGCCGCCTCTGACCTCACCGACCACGATCCGGTCGGGCCGCATGCGCAGGGCGTTGATCACCAGGTCGCGGATGTTGATCCGGCCCTCCCCCCGGATGTCGGCCGGCCGCGCCTCCAGCCGGCAGACGTGTTCCTGGTGCATCTGGAGCTCGGCGGCGTCCTCAATGGTCACGATCCGCTCGTCGGCCGGGATGAAGCCGGAGCAGATGTTGAGCAGGGTGGTCTTCCCGGCCCCGGTGGGACCGGAGATGAGCATGTTGGCCCGGGCCAGGACGCAGGCCTGGAGGAAGGAGGCGGCGGCCTCGGTGATGGTCCCGAAGTGGATCAGGTCGGTGATCCGGAGCCGCTCCTTGGCGAACTTCCGGATGGTGAGCATGGGACCGTCGATGGCCACCGGAGGCACCACCGCGTTGACCCGGGAGCCGTCCAGGAGGCGGGCGTCGCAGAGAGGCTGGCGGACGTCGACCCGGCGGCCCACGGCGGCCACGATCAGGTCGATCACCCGGAGCAGGTCCTCAGTGTCACGGAAGCGCACGTCGGTGAGCACGATCCTGCCCTGGGCCTCGACGTAGACCATATCCGGGCCCACCACCATGATCTCGGTGAGGCTGTCGTCCTCGACCAGGACCCGCAGCGGACCCAGAGCCTGGAGATAGCCCTCCATGTCTTGCAGCCGTTCCTCTTCACTGACGACGGGACTCATTGACTACTCCCTGGGACTGAGGCTGAGTGCGGCCGGCCGGGCGTCGGCGGCAGGGGGCTGGGACGCCACCGGAACCGCCGGCTCCGTCCCGATGCTGAGCTGATCGCCCTCGCTGACCCCATGCCGGCGAAGGGTGCCGGGGGCCAGCTCCAGGGCGCTGTGGGCGCGCCGGACCGGGAGCAGCTTGACCCGCCATTCCCGCATCTCGGGAACGCACAGGACAACCCGGTGCTGCCGGTCCAGGTAGGCGATGTCCAGAGGGGTCCGCATGAAGAACATGTGGACACCATTGCAGGGGAGCAGCCAGAGGCCCTCGTCGGGGTCCAGCCGGGTGCGCCCCATCAGACCGATCAACCGGGTCCCGAAGCCGTCGGCCACGGTCACATTGCCGGCCACCAGGGAACCGGACTCGCTCCTGACCGCCACCGACCGGGGGCTAGCCGACATGGAAGAGCAGGTGGATGGCGGCCGGGCCGAGCAGGATCACGAAAAGCACCGGGAAGATGCAGCCCACCATCGGGAAGAGCATCTTCAGGCTGGCCTGCTGGGCCTTGGCCTCAGCCCGCTGGCGACGCCGGCGTCGCATCTCGTCGGACTGGATCCGGAGCACCCTGGCGATCCCCACTCCGAGCTGGTCGGACTGGACCAGGGCCTGGATGAAGGAGTTCAGCTCCGGGACCCCGGAGCGCTTGCCGAGGTCCTCCAGGGCCTCATGGCGAGGCCGGCCCAGGCGGATCTCGTTGAGGACGAAGGCGAACTCCCGGGAGAGGGCATTGTCGAACTTCTCCACCACCCGGGCCAGGGCGGCGTCGAATCCGAGCCCAGCCTCGACGCTGATGCAGAGCAGGTCGAGGGCGTTGGGCAGGGCCAGGGTGATCTCCTTCTGGCGAGCGCTGACGATCCGCTTCAGCTGGTACTGGGGCGCGATGAAGCCGAACACCCCTCCGAAGACCAGCCCCAGCGGCCAGGGCAGCGCCAGCGCCAGCGTCAGCCCCACCCCCAGCAGCGCCACCACCACCGCCAGCACCAGCTGCAGGGCCACGAAGCTGCCCGCGTTCATCCCCAGCGGGCGCCCGGCCAGGTCGATGAGGGCCTGGAGTTTCTGGGCCCGGTCGCGGGGCTGCAGGATGGTCATTCGACGGCCGATCCGGTCGAAGAAGGGGCGCACGAACCGGTCGACGAACGGCTGACTCATCTCGATCTCTTCCAGCGTGCGGGGTGCCGCCTGCTCCTCGTAGGCGGCCAGCCGGGCATCCAGCAGGTCGACCTGGGGCTGGCGCCGGACCAGGCCGGCGACGATGAGGAAGACGCCCACCGCGAGGACAAGGCTGACGCTCAGGGCTTGGTAGGACATCCGTCAGACCTCGATGTTGGCGATGCGCTGCATCACGTAGAAGGCGAAGGCGACCGAGAGCACGCAGGCGCCCAGGATGTAGGGCCCGGGCCCGGCGAAGGAGAGCAGCGGCCGGATGTAGGTGGGATTGACCGCCTCCAAGATCAAGGCCAGTCCGATCGGCAGCGCGGTGATGATGTAGCCGGACATGCGCGCCTGGGCGGTCAGGGTCCGGATCTCGCCCTTGATCCTGATCCGCTCTCGAATGGTGAAGGCGATGTTGTCGAGGATCTCGGCGAGGTTGCCGCCGACCACCCGCTGGATCTGGACCGCGGTCACCACCAGGTCGAGGTCGTCGGACCGGATCCGGGTCACCATGTGGGCGAGCGACTCGTCGGTGGTGATCCCCAGCTGGATCTCCCGGCTGGCCCTGGCGAACTCCTCCGATATGGGTGCGTCGGCGGACCGGGCGATGCTGGCCATCGCCTGGGGGAAGCTGTATCCGGCCTTGAGTGCGTTGCTCAGCAGGATCAGGGTGTCGCCCAGCTGGTTGTTGAAGCGGCGCAGCCGCCGCCGCTCCCGGAAGCGCAGCGTGAGCGGCGGGATGAAGCCGCCGACGACGGCCAGGATGACGACAAAGATCACGTTGCGGTAGATGGCCAGCGCTAGCAGCGCCAGCACCAGCACCGTGCCGCCCCGGATCAGGTACCACTCCAGGGGCCGGAGCTTGACGTCCGCTCGGGCCAGGGCCTCGGCGACCCGCGCCGTCCGGGGCCGCTGACCAGCAGCCCCGGGCGCGCCGGGCTCAGTCTCGCGCCGCAGCCGCAGGAGTAGCCTCCGGAGCCCCTCCAGGGGACCGCCACCGGATTCCTCCTCGGCGCCCTCCTCGTCGGGCAGCGAGATGGGGAGCCCCACGCCGGCCTCCGCGAACCGCCGCACCCGCTCGTCGAGCGCACCGCCCTGGCGGCGCCGGGCCAACACCGACAGGGCATATGCCACCGTGGCCCCCAGGGCCAGGGCGCCAACCCCGTCCAGGACCATCCCTAACACGTTCATGCAGCGGTCTCCCCTGCTGAAGCCTTGCTCTTGGGACTGGGAGCGAACATGGACCGGTCAATCTTCTCGCCGGCGATGGCGAGATCCTCGAGACACTTGGGCGCCTGGCAGGGCTGGAAGTCTCCGATCACCTTACCCTCATCATCCACCCCCCGCTGGATGAACTGGAAGATGTCGGCCAGCTGCACCTTCTCACCATCGAAGCCCTGGACCTCACTGATGGCCACGATCCGGCGAGTCCCGTCGCGGAGGCGGGCCTGCTGAACCACCAGGTTGATGGCCGAACCAATCTGCTCCCGGATCGCCCGGGAGGGCAGCTCCACCCCGGCCATCAGCACCTGCGTCTCCAGCCGGGCGAGGGAGTCGGCGGGGCTGTTGGCGTGGACGGTGGTGAGCGAGCCGTCATGGCCGGTGTTCATCGCCTGGAGCATGTCCAGGGCCTCGCCACCTCTCACCTCACCCACCACGATCCGGTCGGGCCGCATCCGCAGGCTGTTGAGGACCAGGTCGCGGATGGTCACCCGACCCCGGCCCTCGATGTTGGAGGGCCGCGACTCCAGGGTCACCACGTGCTCCTGGCGGAGCTGCAGCTCGGCGGCGTCCTCGATGGTGATGATCCGCTCGTCGTTGGGGATCCAGCCCGAGAGCACGTTGAGGGTCGTGGTCTTCCCCGACCCGGTTCCACCGGAGATCAGGATGTTGCGCCGGGCCCGGACACAGGCCCGCAGGAAGGTGGCCATGTCCGCGGTGAGGGTACCGAAGCCGATCAGGTCCTCGATGGTGTAGGGATCCTTGGAGAAGCGCCGGATGGTCACCACCGGGCCGTGCAGCGAGAGCGGCGGAATGATCACGTTGACCCGGGAGCCGTCCTTTAGCCGCGCGTCGACCATGGGCGAACTCTCGTCGACCCGGCGTCCGATCGAGCTGACGATGCGGTCGATGATCTGCATCAGGTGGCCGTCGGAGTCGAACTTGGCCGGGTAGCGGTAGACCCGCCCCAGCCGCTCGACATAGACGTCGTCTGGCCCGTTGATCATGATCTCGCTGATCTCGGGGTCCTTGAGCATCATCTCCAGGGGACCGAGTCCGAGGACGTCGCTGATCAGCTGCTCCACCAGCCGCTGCCGGTCGCTGCGGGTGATCGAGATGCCGAGCGCCTCCAGGACCACGCTGCAGAGCTCGCCAATCCGGACCACCAGGCGCTCCCTGGGGGCCTGGCCGACGTCGGAGTACTCCTGCAGCAGCGCCTGGGTGACCTCGCCCTTGATGGCCGCGTACTGCGGGTGGTGCCACACCCTCAGCTCAAGGCCGGCGACCTGGGGCTCCCGGGGCCGCTCGGCTCGCTCCCGCCACCCGGGCGGCTTCGCCGGCAACACCGCCGGCTGCTCGGCCGCGTGGGCCGCGGCCAGGGCGGCCGCGAGCCGGGTCGGGGCCGCCGGGGCCGCGGCGGGCGGGGCGGCCGCCGAGGTCGGCGGTCCCGCGGGCTGGGCCTTGTGCTTGTCGTCGACCAGCGCCGGGCTCCCGGACTCGCGGTCCGGCTCGGAGTCGCCCTTGGTCCGGACCCGCTCCAGCAGTGACATCTCTCAGCTCTCTCCCGGCCTGCGCCTAGCGCCTGAGGCCAAAGCGGTGCGACCCGGCGGCCTTGGTCTCGACCCTGATCTCTGCCAGCCCGGCCCCGGCTGGGACCAGGCCGCGAGCCAGACCGCGGAGGAGCGCGGAGATCTCCGAGTCGGGGTGCGAGACCACCAGGGGCACGGCGCGGTGGATCGAACCGCCCACCAGGCGCGGGTCCGAGGGGATCTGGAGCGTGACCGGGAAGCGCAGATTGCGCTCAATGCTGGCCGAATCGTAGACCGCGTGGGCGTCGTGGGCGTTGATCGCCACCAGGACCCGCGAGCGGTCCACCCGGAGTGACTCCAGCATCTTGAGCATGAGGCGAGTGTCCTTGATAGCGGGGATGGTGAGCTGGCCGACGACGATCACGTGGTCGGCCAGTTCGGTTGCTTCGAGAGTAGCCTCGGACAGTTGGCTGGCGCTGTCCACCACGACATAGTCAAACTCTCGTCGCAGAACGTCGACGATGGCTCGGACATGCTCGGCCCGGACCAGGTCCCCGAACTCCGGGCTGAAGGGGCCGAGCAGCACCCGGATCCCCTCCGGGCCGTCGGCCAGGATGTCGTCCACGAACTCCCAGTCCAGGGAGCTCTCGCTGTCCACCAGCTCGGTGATGGTCTTGGCGTGGTCCAGGTTGAGCATCACCCCGATGTCACCGAACTGGAGGTCCAGGTCGACTAGACAGACCCGCCCGCCGGTTTCCAGCTTGAGAGCTGCGGCCAGGTTGATCGCCAGGAAGGTCTTGCCGCAACCCCCCTTCCCGCTCAGCACCAGGCAGACCTGGCAGCTCCGGCCGGGCAGGCCACCCTCCCCCCCTTCGGGGGGCTGGAGCCGGTGCAGATAGGCGCCCTTCTTCTCCTCCATCCCGTAGACCCGACGGATGCTGGCGACCAGCTCGTCACCGGTGAAGGGCTTGATCAGAAACTCGCGGGCCCCCGACTGCATGGCCCGGCGCAGGTAGTCGCGCTCGCCCTGGACGGACATGATCACCACCGGCGAGCTGGGAGCCTCCACTGCCAGCGTCTCGGTGGCGGCGATCCCGTCCATCCCCGGCATGTTCACGTCCATCAGGACCACGTGGGGAGACAGCTGACGGGTCACGTCAATGCCTGACCGACCGTCCGCGGCGGTCCCGACGACCTCAATGTCCTCCTCGAAGGAGAGCAGTTTCTTGAGGTTCTCCCGGGTGCTGGCGATGTCATCGACGACCACCACCCGGATCACCTGCCTATCGGCCACAGTACTGGCCGCCACCTACTGGTCTGCCCGGCTCTGCTCGTCCCTTACGAGCCGAGGGCGAATCCGAAGAGGCTCTGCAGCATCTGCGCGCTGCCCTGGTTGTTTCCGGCGGCGCTCGACGAGCTGGCGGCGTTGGTGGAGCCACAGTAGAGGACCGCCTGGTCGGAGGCGACCTCGTTCTGCGCTTCGATCAGAGCGAACTGATCCTGGGCCAAGGTGGACGAATCCGAGAGCACCTGCGCCTTGGCCTCCTGGACCGCGGAGCTACCGCCGCTGAGACTCTGGAGGGCGTTGTTGTCCTTGTTGTACTGCTTCTGGGCCAGGTTGTAGGTGGTGGTGGCCGCAGTGACCGCCTGCTGGGCTGACTGCAGGTCCTCCTCGATGAGCGGATTGACCGAGGTGCCCGGCACGCAGGCCTGGGTGTACTCGTCCGCCGGGGTCGAGCTGATCGGGATGTAGCCGTGCCCGTAGTCGGCGCTGGACCGCAGCACGATGGTGTAGATGGCACCCTTCTCGACCATCTCGGTGACACCGAGCGCCTGGCTCCGGGTCAGCTCGAGGACGATGAGACCGCTCCCTGAGGAGCTCGAACTTCCGGACGCTGGCGCACCGACGCTGATGACCGGGAGATCCTCATAGGTGAAGTCCGTGTTCCCACTGCTGTCCAGACCGACGATGTCGATGCGGTCGCCCGCCTGGAGGTAACCGGCCACCGACTCCTCCGAGCTGACCGGGATCGCCACGGCCACCTCGCCGGCGGGGAGATCAAGGTTCCCAAAGGTCGGTGACTGGGTCGCCTTGTTGAGCGAGACCAGATTCTGGGTGATCAGGGTGTTGGGCAGGATGCTGACCACCGCGTAGTAGTTGGAGACCGGGGTGACGGTGTTCGTCTGGGACGTCGAAACGCCGGCGGCGGTGGCGCAGGTCGCATTGACCAGCTGCGCGCAAGAGGTGAAGGCGTCGGTAGGAAGAATCCCCTTGATCCGGGTCTCCTTCAACATCCCGGCAGTGATCAGAGCTCCCCTCGGGATGGTCACCCTGGCGACCACCACCAGCTGCCCGTTGCTGGGCACAGTGGAGGTGGTCGAGGTGTTGGCGCGCGTGAAGTAGTACATGGCGCCGAACGCGCAGATCGCAAGGATCAGTCCGATTGCGATCCAGACCTGATTGACCCGTCCTTTCAAATCGGTCGTCACCGTCGAGAACCTCCGCAGGATGGCCGCAGGCCCCGTGGCCGTTGGGTGGATGGGATGAACGCGCGGCGGGAGACCCCGCCGCGCGCTCTGCTGCTACGTGCTAACTGAGGCCGTTGCTGATGTTCGAGAAGACCGTACTGACCTTGTGGCCCACCACAGTCAAGATGATGATGACGACGATCGCAATCAGCACCAGGATCAGCGCATACTCGACCATCCCCTGGCCCTCTTCCTCCGGGTCGCGTGCCGAGATGACTTCCGCGAGACGGGCACGCAGCCGTACGTACCAAGATCCGAGCATTCCTTAGCAACCTCCTATGTTGTTCGGACTTCAGGCATCAACATCCCCGGGCCTGACCATGGCCGAAGTATATGTTGGGCCCGCCACAGTTCGTGTAACCGCCCGGTAACGTTCCGGTCAGGCATCACGGCCCCACCGGAAGGGTCACCCGCACCTCGGTCCCCCGGCCCACCTGGGAGCGGACCTCGAGCTGCCCCCGCTCCAGGTCGGCCCGCTCTCGCATCGAGATCAGCCCAAAGTGGGGCTCGCGGGCCAGCCTCGCCTCCACAGCGGCCAGGTCAAAGCCTTCGCCGTCGTCCTTGATCACCGCGCTCACCCGCTGCGGCTGGAGGTTGATGAGCACGTCCAGGTTGCGGGCACGGGCATGCTTGCGGACATTGACCAGGGCCTCCTTGACGATCCGGAACAGGGCCCCCTCGGTGGCCGCCGGGAGCCGGCGCTCGGTGCCGATCACCGAAAGCCGGGCCTCGACCCCCTCGGCGTCGCGGAACTCGTTGACCAGCCGGCGCAGGGTCGGGATCACCCCCAGGTCGTCGAGAGTCATGGGCCGGAGGTCGAAGATCAGCTGGCGGGTCTCGTCGAGCACCCCCTTTATGGCCTCCTTGAAGGTCTCCACCTCGGCCTTGGCCCGCTCCGGCTCCCGGTCCAGCATCCGCTCCAGGATCTCGGCCCGGAGCACCAGGTTGGACATCGACTGGGCCGGACCGTCGTGCATATCCCGAGCGATCCTCATCCGCTCCTCGTCGATGGTCTGGAACACCTGGCGCGAGGCGCTCCGGTAGCGGGCCAGACCTTCCTCCAGGGTGCTGTCCGGTGGCCGGTGATCCTCCAGCTGCTCGGCGGCGGCCTTCATCAGCGAGTGCCACTGGCGGAGCTGCTTGGCCCAGCTGCGGCAATGGGCCAGCCGCAGCCGGGCCAGGCTCATCTCCGAGCGGAGCGCGAAGCAGCGCCCGACCGCCGCCTCCACCTCGCCGGGGGTGAACCGGCCATGGTCGCGAAGCACGTGCCGGCGGACGATGTCGGCATCCTCAAGCCGGTCCCCGACCTGGTCCAGGGCCGCCAGCAACTGCATGACCTCCTCGTCGATGGTCAGCAGCGAGTTCTCAACTCTCAGCACCTCCTCCTCGAGCACCAACTGCAGCTCGCCGAGAGGAGAGGTGACGACGGGAGCGGGGCGCACGGCCACACCCACAGGGTAAGGTCTCGTCCTGGGAATTGTCCGTCCCAGGCCACCAGCCGCCAGGGTCGCGACCCCGCAACGGCCGTCGGACGTCGATCTCCCGCCGCCTACACTGGCGCCCGTGATCCTCGGAGGACGGGCATGGATCAGGGTCCGGTGACGGCGGCGCCCAGACGGCGCCAGCTCTTGACCTTGCCCCGGTTCTTGGCCCTCACCGGGCTGCTGGCGGCGATGCTCACCGCCCGTCCCCAGGTGGCCGACCCCGACTTCTGGTGGCACCTGCGCAATGGCCGCATCCTGCTCGCCAGCAATGCCCTCATCCACGTGAACCCCTACGCCTTCATGGCGGTCGGGCACCACTGGATCATGCAGGAGTGGCTCAGCGAGGTCTGGTCGGCCGCGCTCATCTCCCTGACCGGCCGGCTGGGCTTCGTCATCGCGTACGACCTCGTCACCTTCGGCCTCTTCCTCCTGATCTGGCTCCGGGCCAGAGAGCTGGGCCCGGCCCACGGCCTCACCCTGGGGGTGGGGGTGCTGCTGGCGGGCATGGTCGCCTATCCGATCCTGGGACCCCGCTCCCAGATGCAGTCCTACCTGCTGGCGGCGCTGGTACTGCTGGTGGTGGACCGGCAGCTGCGACGCGGCGGCCAGGTCGCCTTCTGGCTGCCCCCGGTGTTCCTGATCTGGTCCAACCTCCACTCCGGCTTCATCTTGGGGCTGATCCTGCTGGTCGCCATCGTGGCGGTCGAGACCCTGGGCATCGTCCTGGGCCGGCGCTCCGCCGCGGAGCGGGTCCGGATCGGACGGTTGGCCCTCGCCACGGGGTGCTCGGCGGCAGCCTGTCTGATCAACCCCAACGGCGCCGCCATCGTCGCCTACCCCTTCCAGACCCAGTTCAACAGTGCCCAGCAGGCGCTGATCCAGGAGTGGCACAGCCCCGACTTCCACGTGGGGGTCCTGGTGCCGCTCCTCTTCTTCATCGTCAGCCTGGGCCTGCTGCTGCTGCGCTACCGCAGAGTCAGCCTGAGGGACGCGGTGGTCCTGACCCTCTGCCTCTTCCTCACCCTCCAGTCGGTGCGCAACAGCGTCTTCCTGGTGGCGGCAGGGACCCCCGTCTGGATCAACCTCGCGGAGCGGATGCGCCAGGGGCTGGCCCGGCGCTGGCATCCCCGGCTCCGGCTCCGCCAGCCCCCGCTGGTGGTCCTGCTTGAGCTGCTCGAGATGGGCTTCCTGCTGGCCTTCCTCACCGTGCAGGTGGATGCCGGCGGCAGCGCCCGGCTCGACTCCCCCACCTTCATCGGCTCGTTCCCAGTCTGTGCCTCCAGGTGGCTGGCCGCCGGCCCCCCCGGCCTGCGCATCTTCAACCAGTACGGTGACGGCGGCTTTCTCGCCTACAGCCTGCCCCGGGACAAGGTCTACATCTTCGGCGACGCCGCCCTCATGGGCGAGCCCCTCCTCTACCGCTACGCCTCGATCATCGACCTCAGCCCCACGTGGCTCACCCGGCTCGACGCCAGCCCCTCGCAGCTGGTGCTCTTCGAGCGCGGCACCGCCTTCCCCGACGCCCTCCAGCAGGAGCCCAACTGGAAGGTCGTGTACCGGGACCGGCGGGTCGAGGTCTTCGAGCGCACCAGCCTCCTCGGCTCGCTGCGGCTTCCCCCCAACCCCAGCGCCCGGAGCTGGCACCAGCTGGGTGTGTCGGCCTGCGCCGGCCAGACTCAGACCCTCCCCTAGGCCGAGGTTCGGGAGACAGCTGAACTCAGCACGACTTGGGGGGAACCGCGCCGGTTCTGACTACGTTGCCCCAGAGCATCGTCAGCATGCTGCCGTGGGCGCGGGCTTGGCCACTTCTTCTGACTACATTCCCGACGATCGTGGAACTCGGATCGGGTTCACCCGGCGACCGAACTTCAGCCTAGGTCACAGGAGACCGGCCCGAGGACGCTCTGAAAGGGGCCCTGGCAGCCTCCGGCGGGCAATGCCGCCAGTTGGCCGCCGGGCCCCGGGGCAACCCGGGGTGGGCACTATCCCAGATCGCCCTCAGACCGTCTTGGGGCCGCCGGCCCCAGAGTGGATCGAACCTCCGGCCAGCCCCAGCTGGCACGACGCGACTGGATTGTCAGGGCCGGGCGGTTAGGGGCGGCTTAACGCCCGGTCCTGGGGATAGAGCCGCCACAGGGTCATCAGCAGCGTGATGAGGATGATCACGTGGAAGCTGGTGCACCAGAGGCAGATAACGCGCAGCTCGACCAGCTCGACGAACACCAGGTAGAGGACGGTGAGCATCCCCAGCCCGGCCCAGGCGGCATGGGCCTGACGCAGCCCGTAGTTGAAGGGCCGCCACAGCTGGGCCAGGGCCAGGGCCAGGCTGATCAGGAAGAAGCCGATCCCGGGGAGAGTGACGGGGATTGAGGTGCCGGGGACCAGCGAGTAGACGCTGCTCAGCACCTTGGCGCAGTCGATGGTCCCGCTGCTGCTGCAGGCCAGGGGCGTGTGGGCATAGTGCACCGAGGTCAGGTACCCGGCCACCCCCAGGCCCAACACCGCCAGGACCGCCAGGACGATGGCCCCGGGCTGGGCCGGCGCCGGAGTTCCCTCAGCGGTCGGCGGCCCGCCGCTGCCCTCGGCACCGAAGTCTGCCGGGAGCATCCGGCGGCGGCTCCGGGAGCCGCTCACTCGCTGGACTCCACCTTCTGGCGCAGCTTCTGGATCATCGCGCTATCGCAGACCTTGCCGGGTTTGTTGTCGGTCAGGATGCAGGTGGCGGCGGTGACGTAGTTGGCCCCGCCCAGGACCTCCTGGGCCACCTTCGACGTGGGATTCCGAAGGTCCTTGGCGACCTGCGACCAGTCCAGGCCCTGCAGAGGAAGCACCGATTTCGCCTCGCTGCCCACCGTGGCGATCCTCCCGGCGTAGTCCAGGAAGGGGTAGCCGCCGTTGCTGTCGATGCTGGTGAAGGCCGTGGCCACCGCCGGAGGCAGCGACTGCAGGGTCTTGTAGCTCTGTCCCTGGTCGGTGGAGACATTGCTCTGGAACTCGCGCCCCACGAAGGCCACATAGGGACTGGTGAAGTTGGCGCCGTGGGCGAAGCTGAAGGTGGCCAGGCTGGCTCCGACCACCGTCTCATAGACCGACGATCGGATGAGGTGCAGGTCGGACCAGGTGCCGAAGTGGCTCAGCCCGATGATCACAGACCAGCGCTCCAGGGCGCAGTAAGGGCAGTACTCGGCCCCCACATAGGCGATCTCGGGCAGGCCGCCCTGGCTGAGGGCGGCGGCCTTGTAGGAGGAGGGGATATTCAGGGGGCTGTTGCCGATCGAACCGCCCTTGACCGCCTCCAGGGTCTTGAGCGGGATGGTGGTGATCGACTTCACCAGGGAGGCGGGTGCCGCGAGCACCTGGGTGTCCTGTTGGAGGCCGGAATTGAGAGTCGACTCGGTGAGCAGGAGCACCACCACGAAGACGGCCACCACCCCCACCACCGCCGAGATCAACCCCCAGGGACGCTTCCCGGACCGGTCGTTGCGGCGGTGGCCGCGCCCCCGGGACCCGGCCTGCTGGCGGCCCCCACCGGGCTTGCCGGCCAACTTGTCGGACTGCATCTGGCGCCGGGCGGCCATCGACTTCTTGGACATGCTCTCCTGCTTGGACTGCGCAGCTGACCGGGATCTTAGATGGGCGAGCTTAGAGCCTCCTGGGAGCCAGGATCACGGTCGTCGGATCACGATACCGGATCGTCCACCCCTGGGCCAAAAGGAAGATGGCTGCGGGAGCGGAGCGTGGCAGCACCCCCAGCCCCACGTGCATCCGGCGGATGGTGCCGAGGGCCCCGGCGTTGAGGACCTTCAGCTCCCGACACTCCTGGAGCGGCACCCCAGCCAGCGGCAGGGGGTCGTCGACACAGACCAGGCGCGCTGAGGACGGGAGCCGGGCGGCCAGGTAGTCACCGAAGCCGGGGGTGGTCAGCCAGGACCCCGCGCCGGGGTGAGCCCTGAGCCAGGAGACTGCCCTCACCGGCAGCTGCGCCGCGGTTTGGCCGCCGGGCCCTCCCCGGTCCACTAGGCCGGCCCCGTTGGCGGCGAGCAGCGCCAGCACCAGGATGATCGGAACCGCCACCGCCGCGGCCCACCCCGAGCGCCCGCGGCCGGCACCCTCCCCGGGCGGCAGATCCGGGAGGAGGAGCGGGAGTGAGAGGTACCAGCCGCTCTCCACGGCCGCCACCACCAGAAACCAGGCCAGGTAGTTCGACCAGAGCAGCGCCAGCACCACGGTGACCAGTCCCAGATAGCCGTCGGCGCGCCGTATCTGCCGACCAGCCAGCCAGTAGCCGACCAGCAGGAGCAGCCCGGCCAGCTCCGCCACCCGCGCACTCCAGGGGTGGAAGTCGATGCTGGACCAGGCGGCCAGCAGCGGGTACTCCCCCCGCATCCCCAGGCTCAGCGGCAGGTCGGCGATGATCCCCGGGCCCCGGGGGTTCAGTAGCAGTGCCACCGCGGTGGCCGGGATTAACCACAGCGGGGGCGTCGGCGGTCCGCCGGGCCGGGCCGTCTCCCGGTTGGCGAAGACCAGCCACCCCCAGATCACCAGCACCGCCAGGCAGGCGTCCGCCTGCAGGTTGGCCCAGAGGACCACCAGCGCCACCAGGGCGAGCGGGCCCCACCGCGCCCCCCGGCGCAGCTCGGCCCCGACCAGCAAGAGCGCCACCGCCAGGAGGGCGAGGACCTCCCGGGGAAGGTCGGTGAGGATCGGGGCCAGCGCCGCCAGAGCCAGCCCACCCGCCACCACCACCGCCAGTGGGTGGGCCCGTCCCCCGCGCCGGATCGAGAGCAGGAGGCCAAGCCCGAGGAGGGCGCCGGCCAGTCCACCGGAGAGCTCCAGGCCGGCCAGACCGCCACTCCGATACACCGCGGCCAGGATCACGTCGGCCAGCCAGGCGCGCAGGTCGAGGGACGCCTTGGGCTGGGCCAGGTAGGCGGCGGTCCCGCCCAGGCCGTGCCGGAGGATCAGCTCGCCGTTGGCTAGGTTCCAGAACTCTGCCCCCGCGGTAGCCGGGTGCAGTCCCGCTGCTGCTCCTCCCAGGATCAGAACGGTGCCCGCCGCCAGCCACCAGCCCCGCCCCGACGTGGCCCTGGCCAGCTCCCGGCTCCACCTGGTGGCACGCTGGGCGAGGCCCTTCCGGAGTTGGGCTACCGGCTCGCCCTCAGCCAGGCCCCGGTTCAGCGGGTCACCCGGCCGGCCTGGCCCCTTCCCAGCCGGCGGCGCAGCCCCACCAGGTCGGTGAGCATCCGCCCCCCGTCCCGCAGTGAGCTGACCGTGGTCCCGCCCACGTTGCGCCAGACCACCGGGACCTCGGCGACCCGGATGCCCTGCAGCCGGGCCCGGAGCAGCACCTCGGCGTCGAAGCCGAAACCCGGGGTCTCCAGGGAGGTGAAGCAGACGGTCGCGGCCTCCTCGGTGAACAACTTGAAGCCGCACTGGCTGTCCTTGATCCCAGGAAGCACCAGCCGCTGCAGTACCTGGTTGTAGGTCTTGCCCATGAGCTCGCGGTGGAGCGGCTGATGCCGCTCCACCTGAGACTGCGGCAGCGCTCTCGACCCGATTGCCACCCCGGCGCCCGCGTCCAGCTCCCGCTCCAACTTGGCCATCTCGGAGAGGGGCGTGGAGAGGTCGGCGTCACTGAAGAGCCGGCGCCGACCGGTGGCGGCCAGCATCCCGGACCGGACCGCCGAGCCCTTGCCCTGGTTGCGCTCGAAGGAGATCAGTCGGAGCTGGGGCCAGCTGGCCTGCGCCTTCTCCACCAGCAGGCGGGTCCGATCCCGGCTCCCGTCGTCGACCACCACCACCTCGTAGGGCAGCCGGGTCCCATCGAGGAAGCCACGGATCAGCCGCAGCGACGGCGGGAGCCGCTCCTCCTCGTTGTAGGCGGGAACCACCAGGCTGAACGCGACCGGCTCCAGGCTCATCCGGCATGCCCCCCGCGCCTAGCTCTGACCACCTCCCAGAAGAAGGTCGACCCGCGCAGCATCCGCGGCAGCCGCCAGGGCTGGCGGGCCAGGCGGAACGACCACTCCAGCCCGGCCTGGCGCAGCAGCGCGGGAGCCCTCGGGACCCGGCCGGCGAGGTAGTCGAGGGTGCCGCCCACCCCGATCGCCACCCTGGCCCCGGTCTTCTCCAGGTACCGCGCCAGCCAGAGGTCCTGCTGGGGCACGCCGAAGGCCACGGCCAGTACCACCGCACCGGAACCCCTCACCCGCTCGCAGATCGCGGCCGCCTCGTCGTCCGCGGGTGAGCCGCTCCAGGCCCCACCCAGCTCCAGCCCGGGATGTGACCTGAGCAGGGCCCGGCCGGCAGCCTCGGCGACTCCCGGGCTGGCACCGAGCAGGAAGATTGGGCGCCGGTGCTTCCTGGCCAGTTCGGCCAGGTCCTGGAGGAAGTCGGCGCCCGCGATCCGCTCCGGGACAGGGGCCCCCAGCCTCCGGCTGGCCCAGACCACCCCGGCGCCATCCGGGAGAACCAGCCCGGCGCGCCGGATCGCCTCGGCCAGCTCGGGCCGGCGGCGCGCCTGCATCACCATCTCCGGGTTGAGGGTCACCACCTGCAGCGGGGGCCGCTCGCCCCGGATCGCCACCTCGCATCTCCCGAGCGCCTGTTCCCGGGAGCACCGGTCCAGCGGAACCCCCAGCAGCTCGAGCCGGGGGGCGCCCGTGGCAGCCGCACCGGTCAGGGGGGACGTGGAGGAGACGCCGGCCCGGGGCACCGGCCGAGTATATGGGGGGCCGGCTCAGACCTTGACGCCGCGGCCGACCCGTTACAGCGGGTCCGGCGCCAGGCTCAGTCCCGGTGGCGGCGCTGGTCCCGCTGAGCCGCCTGCAGCCGCTGGGTCGCTATGTCGAGCCGGCGCCGCCGGGCCGCGAGTTCCTCCGGCTCCGGGCCCGTCGGGCCGGAGATCGCCTCAGCGGCGGCCTGCCGCTCCTCCTCGGCGGCGGCGGGGTCGAGCTCGGAGCTCAGGGTGGCCGCCTCCGCCAGGATCGAGACCCGGTTGGGCAGCACCTCGAGGTATCCCCCCTCCAGGAAGTAGAAATGCTCCTCCGTTCCCTGCCGCAGCATCACCTCGCCGGGCTTGAGCCAGGTCAGCAGCGGTGCATGCCCGGGGAGGACACCCAGCTCACCACTCGCACCCTGGGCCACGATGAAGTCGCAGTCACCGTCGAAGAGCCGCTGCCGCGACGCGTAGAGCCGAGTGGGAACTGGCACCTCAGCCGGCCTTTGCTCCCTTCTTGGCGACGCCCTCGTCTGCGGCAGCGGCCTCGCCGGCCTTGACCCCCTTCTTGGAGGCGCCCTCGTCTGCGGCAGCGTCCTCTCCCGCCTTGGCTCCCTTCTTGGAGGCGCCCTCGTCTGCCGCAGAGTCCTCTCCCGCCTTGGCTCCCTTCTTGGAGGCGCCCTCGTCTGCCGCAGCGTCCTCTCCCGCCTTGGCCCCCTTCTTGGAGGCGCCCTCGTCTGCCGCAGCGTCCTCTCCCGCCTTGGCCCCCTTCTTGGAGGCGCCCTCGTCTGCGGCAGCGTCCTCTCCCGCCTTGGCTCCCTTCTTGGAGGCGCCCTCGTCTGCGGCAGCGCCCTCGCCCGCCTTGGCCCCCTTCTTGGAGGCGCCCTCGTCTGCGGCGGAGTCCTCGCCGGGGACCGCCTCCTTCGACCCAGACTCCGGCTCCGCCCCGCGGTTGAGCCGGCGACCGTTCTCGATCGCCTCGTCTATGGTCCCCACCATCCGGAAGGCCTGCTCAGGCAGGTCGTCGAGCTTGCCGTCAAGGATTTCCTTGAAGCCGCGGACGGTCTCCTTGACCGGGACGTACTTGCCGGGCAGACCGGTGAACTGCTCGGCGACGAACATCGGCTGGGCGAGGAACTGCTGCACCCTCCGGGCCCGGTTGACCGTGAGCCGGTCCTCGTCGGAGAGCTCCTCCAGCCCCAGGATGGCGATGATGTCCTGGAGCTCCTTGTAGCGCTGCAACACCCGCTGCACCCCCAGGGCCACCTGATGGTGCTCCACGCCCACCGTCTTGGGGTCGAGGACCCGACTGAAGGAGTCCAGCGTGTCAACCGCCGGGAACAGCCCCAGTTCGGCGATGGAGCGACTCAGAGAGACGGTCGCCCCGAGGTGGGCGAAGGTGGTCTGGATGGCCGGGTCGGTGAAGTCGTCGGCGGGCACGTAGACCGCCTGCACCGACGTGATCGAGCCCCGATGGGTCGAGGTGATCCGCTCCTGGAGGTCCCCCATCTCTGTCGCCAGGGTGGGCTGGTATCCCACCGCGGAGGGCATCCGGCCCAGCAGCGCCGAGACCTCACTGCCGGCCATCATGTAGCGGAACACGTTGTCGATGAAGAGCAGGACATCCGCCCCCTCCTCGTCGCGGAACTCCTCGGCCATGGTCAGGCCCGTCAGGGCGATCCGGAATCTCGCTCCCGGGGGCTCGTTCATCTGGCCGAAGACCAAGGCGGTCTGGTCGATGACCCCCGATTCATGCATCTCCCGGAAGAGCGCGTTGCCTTCCCTGGTACGCTCCCCCACCCCGGCGAACACCGAGTAGCCCGAGTGCTCCTTGGCGATGTTGCGGATGAGCTCCATGACGATGATGGTCTTGCCCACGCCGGCGCCTCCGAAGAGCCCGATCTTCGAGCCCTTGGCGAAGGTGCAGATGAGGTCGATCACCTTGAGGCCGGTCTCCAGGATCTCGGTCGAGGTCTCCTGCTCTGAGACCGTGGGAGGGTCGCGGTGGATGGGGAGCCGCTTCCGGCCCTTGAAGGGGGGGCCGTCGTCGATCGTCTCGCCGATCACGTTGAACATCCGGCCCAGGACCTCCTTGCCGACCGGGACCTCGATGGGCCCGCCGGTCGCGACCACCCGGTCGCCGCGACGCAAGCCATCGGTGGAAGCCATGGAGATGCAGCGGGCGACGTCGTTGCCCAGCTGCTGCTGCACCTCCAGCACCAGTCGCGGTCCCTCGCGGACGACCTCCAGGGCGTCATTGATATGGGGCAGCTGATCGGGTTCGAAGCCGACGTCCACCACGGCCCCGATGACCTGAAGCACGGACCCAGTGGCCTTCTTCGGTTCCACCTCCTCCGGCGCTGCCTCCTTCGGCTCCGCCTTCTTCGCGTCCGCGCTCTTCCGCGACGCCGGGACCTTGGCCTTCGCCATTACCACCTCCTCAACGGCGCGCCCCGCTGAGCGCTTCGGCGCCGCCGACAATTTCCATGAGTTCACGGGTGATATTCGCCTGCCGCACCTTGTTGGCGGTCTTGGACAGATCCTTGATGACGTCTCCCGCGGCATCCGAGGCGTTGCGCATCGCCACCATCCGGGCACTGTGCTCGCTGGCCTGATTCTCCAGAACCGCCCGGTACACCTGGCTGACCACGTATTCCGGCATGAAGCGGTCCAGGACGTCGTGAGCGTCGGGCTCGTAGATGTAGTCCCCCTTGGTCTGCGGGCCCTGGTCATCGGGAAGGGGCGGAATGGGAAGCAGCTGCTCGACCTTGGGCTCCTGGCTGAGCAGGTTCTTGAAGGATGAGTAGGCCAGGGCCACCTCGCGGACCCCGCCATCCAGGTAGGCCGTGACCGCGGCCTCCACGGTCGGACGGAGCTGGTCCGGCTCCATCCGGTCGGGGAGCCCGACCTGTTGGTCGACGACCTCAAGCTGCCTGCGGTGGGCGAAGTCGACCGCCTTGCGCCCGATCGGGATCACCTGGTAGCGGGGGCCGAACTCCCGGCGCATCCAGGCGTGGGCCGCCCGGATGGTGTTGACGTTTAGGGCTCCGGCCAGCCCCCGGTCACTGGTCACCAGGATGAGCAGGCCCCCTCCCTCTTCGCGGGACACCATGAAGGGATGGCGGTACTCCTGATCGATCTTGGCCACGTCCTGGGCCACCTCGCCCACGGCCACGGCGTAGGGACTGGCCCGCTCCGCCAGGGCCTGAGCCCGGCGCATCTTGGCGGCCGAGACCATCTGCATGGCCCTGGTCAGTTGCTCGATGTTGCGGACCGCCCGGATGTGGCGGCGGATGTCGCGAAGGGTGGCCATCGGGGCTCTCGCTACTCCTCGGTCGGGGCCTGGACCTCGCCCACGTCGAAGCCCTGGTTGAATTCGTCCAGCGCCTTGCGGAGCTGCTTCACCATGTTGTCGTCGAGGACCTTCTTGGTCTCGATCTCCCCTTCCAACCCCTGGAGGGTCTGCCCCGCATAGCGCCGGAACTGGGTGTCCCAGTCGCTGATCTTCTCGACCGGGATCTTGTCCAGGTAGCCGCCGGTGCCGGCGAAGATGGTCATCACCTGCTGGGCCAGGGAGACCGGTTCGTACTGATCCTGCTTGAGCAGCTCAGTGAGGCGCCGGCCCCGGTCCAGCTGGTCCCGGGTGGCCTTGTCCAGGTCAGTGGAGAACTGGGAGAAGGCCGCCAGCGCCCGGTACTGGGCCAGGTCGAGGCGCAGGCCCCCCGCGACCGTGCGCAGGGCCTTGGTCATGGCGTCACCGCCGACCCGGCTGACCGAGAGGCCCACCGAGACCGCGGGCCTGGTCCCGGCGTAGAAGAGGTCCCCCTCGAGGTAGATCTGGCCGTCGGTGATGGAGATGACGTTGGTCGGAATGTAGGCGGCCACGTCGTTGGCCTGGGTCTCGATGATCGGAAGAGCCGTCAGCGAGCCACCCCCCCTCTCGTCGCTGAGCCGGGCGGCGCGCTCGAGGAGGCGCGAGTGCAGGTAGAAGACGTCGCCGGGATAGGCCTCGCGACCGGGGGGGCGGCGCAGCGCCAGCGAGATCTCACGATAGGCCCAGGCGTGCTTGCTGAGGTCGTCGTAGACGATCAGGGCATCCTCGCCCCGCTCCATGAACCACTCCCCCATCGAGCAGGCGGCGTAGGGGGCCAGGTACTGCAGCGCTGCCGGCTCGCCCGAGGTGGCGGCGACGATGATGGTGTGCTCCAGGGCACCGTACTGCTCCAACACCGCCGCGATCCGAGCCACCGATGCCGCATTCTGGCCGATGGCGACGTAGATGCAGGTGAGCTTCTTGCCCTTCTGGTTGATGATGGCGTCGATGGCGAGCGCCGTCTTGCCGATCTGGCGGTCGCCGATGATCAGCTCGCGCTGGCCCCGGCCGATGGGGATGAGCGCATCGATGGCTTTGATCCCGGTCTGGACCGGGGAGCTGACCGGCTGGCGGTCGATCACCCCCAAGGCCTGGCGCTCCACCGGGAGGTGCTCCTTGGTCACGATCTCGCCCTTGCCGTCGATCGCCTGACCGAGGGAGTTGACCACCCGGCCCACCAGCTCCCGGCCGACCGGCACCTCGACCACCCGCCCGGTGCTGCGGACCTCATCCCCCTCGCGGAGCTCCTCGAAGCGGCCCAGGATGATGGCTCGAACCTGGTCCTCCTCAAGGTTGAGGGCCATCCCGAAAAGGTCATGGGGGAAGGCCAGCAGCTCACCTTCCATGGCCCTTTCCAGTCCGTACACCTGGGCGATCCCATCCCCCAGGCTGGTGATCACGCCGGACTCCGCCGACACCACCGGGGCGTCGAAGTCGGCGATCTTGTGCTTGATGATCTGGCCAATCTCGGCGGCGCTAATGCTCATGCTCTCCTCATCCCGTTGCTGCTTGGGTCAGCAGGTCCTGGCGCAGCTGCTGGAGCCTGGTCCGGAGGCTGGCGTCGAAGACCCGGTCGCCCACCCTCACCACCGCCCCGCCCAGCAGGCTGGGGTCCACCTTGGCCTCGAACCGACATTCCAGGTGGAGCCGCTCTGAGAGCTTCTCCGCCAGCCGGGCCTGGTCGGCGGCACTCAGCGGCACCGCCGTGGTCAGCTGGGCCAGAACCCGGCCCTGGCGTCGGTCCACCAGCTGGCGGTAGCCCTCCTGGATCGCCGGCAGGAGCCGCTGGCGCTGGCTGCTGACCAGCACCAAGAGCAGGTTGCCGGCCAGCTTGTCAAGATGCCTGTCTCGCTCCAGGAGCGCCCGGCAAAGCTCCAGCTTCTGGGCGATCGCCAGCTCCGGCGAACCGAGCGCGGCGTCCAGCTCGGTCGCCTCCAGAAGCTGGCGCACCCGCTCCAGGCGCTGTTGCCAGAGGGAGAAGTCCGTCTCCTCCTCGGCCAGCTCGAAGATCGCCTGGGCGTAGTGGCGGGCGGTGCTGGGCACCCGGGGAGGATCAGGCACTCAGGTCGACCTCGCGAAGGGCCTTGTCGATGAGCCGTCGCTGGCGGGTCTGGTCCAACTCCTCCTCGAGGATCTTGGTGGTCGTCGCCAGCACCAGGTCGGCCACCTGACCGAGGAGCTCGCTGACCGCCCTCTCCCGCTCCTGGGCCAGCTCTGCCCTGGCCCGGACCAGCATCGCTTCCTGCTCCTCGCGGCCCTTCTGGCGGAGCTCCTCCCGCAGCTCCTCACCCAACTTCTGGGCCCGGTCCATGATCTCCTGGGCCTGGCGACGGGCCTCGGCCAGGTCGGAGCTCTCCTTCTGCCTGGCCTGCTCCACCTCGCGACGCGCCTTTTCGGCCTCGGAGAGCGCCTCGGCGATCGTCTGCTGCCGGGACTTGAGCGCCTTGTCGATGTACGGGAAGACGTACCTGGAGAGCAGGTAGAGCAGCGCCAAGAACACGACCACCTCGACCGGGAAGGTCAGGTTCAGCGACAGCGGGCTGGCGGAGGCGACGAGCGGCACGGAAGCGCGCCTACTTCCCGGCCAGGGCGACGAAGACGAACATCAGGGCCAGGTTGATGAAGTAGACGGCCTCGACCAGACCCACGGTGAGGAAGGTCCAGGTCAGGAGCCGCCCCTGCGCCTCTGGCTGCCGGGCGACCCCGGCGATCAGCTGGGCGCCGGCTAGGCTGTCACCGACGGCCGCGCCCAAGGCGCCGACGCCGGTGCCGATCATGGCAGCGGCGTAAACGGTTGCGTGAGCGGTGTCGAGCGCCAATTGCGTTCCTCCCAGGTCTAGGTTTTGGGGGCAGGGCCCTTCAGCTGGTGGCGGCCTCGGCCGCCCCTTCGTGCTCGTCTTCCATGGTTGCCAGGCTCAGGTAGATCACCGTCAGCAAGGCGAAGATGAAGGCCTGGATCACGTCCACGAAGACGCCCTCGAACAGCTTCCAGGCTCCGTTGAAAATCCAGGATAGGTAGATCGGCAGCATGGCGATGATCTGGAGCATCAGGGCGGCCGCGAACATGTTGCCGAAGAGACGGAGGGTGAGTGAGATCGGGTAGGAGACCTGGGCGACCACGTTGAGCGGAGCCAGGAAAACGTAGAAAACCTTGGGCAGTCCGGACGGATGCAGGTAGTTGATCTTGAGGTAGTGCCCGAATCCGCGCTGGCGGATCGAGGTGAAATGGACGGTGAGGATCACCACCACCGCCAGCGCCGCGGTGTCATTGACGTCGGCGGTGGGAGAGGTCAGCCGGCCTCCGGTGGGGATCAGCTCCAGCCAGTTGCTGACCAGGATGTAGAAGAAGAGGACGGTGCACAGGGGGACCGCCCAGCGGGCGAAGGGGCCGACCATCCTGGCCACGTAGTCGTCGACGGTCTCCCAGACCATCTCGATCATCGCCTGGAACCGGCCAGGAACCCCGGAGGTGGTCCGGAGGCGGAGATAGACACCGGCCGCCAGGACGATCGCGAAGGCCACCAGGCTGCTGACCACGGTGTCCAGGTAGAGGGCCATCCCGAAGAGATGGACGGTCCAGTGCTGGCCGACCGAGATCTGGGCGAGCACCATCGGCCTCATCGCCGGGCAGCCCTCCAGGCGGCGTTGAGCACCGCACCCACCTGAGCCAGGTGGGTGCCGAGCAGCCCGACCAGGCCCCAGACCCCGACCGGGCCCAGGACCAGCACCAGCACCGCCAGGACCAGGGTGATCAGCGCCAGGCGGGGAAGGCTGGAGCCGAGGAACGCCATCGGGGCCCGGTCCAGGGCGAAGGCCGCCAGGCGGAGGTTGCCGATTCCCACGGCGCCTCCCCCCAGCGCCAGGCCGGCGCCCAGCCAACCCGCCACCAGGTAGGCGACCAGGGCCACCACCACGGTGGTCGCGATGGCGGCGATCCAGGCTGACCGAATGGCCCCGGACAGGTCATCAGCCCCCTGCAGCATCACCGTCGGCGCTCCCGGAACGGGGTGAGCCCGCGGTAAAGAGCCAACGCTCCTCCAAGCAATCCCACCACCAGCCCCACCAGGGTCAGCACCGGGAGGGTGTGAAAGTGCTCGTCCAATAGAACCCCGGCCACGACCCCCGTACCGACCGTGATCGAGAAGACTCCTACCAACGCGAGGGCATCTCCGGGACCCGGCTCGCGCGCGGGGCGCCGAGGATCGCCCTCCGAGGACAATTCGGCCCGATCTTACCAGGGCTGCGGCCACGATCGGCCCGATTCCGCTGGGGCCGCGGCTCCACCCCAGGATGCTCTCGGGCTGCGCCGAGGCCCCCGGGCACGACCTCCGTAAACTGCCCCAGTGGAGATCGGAATCGACGCCAGCCGGGCGTTCGGACCGAGACCGACCGGCATCGGCGTCTACGCCACCCAGGTCATCTCCCGGCTCCTGCTCTCGCCCCCAGCTCCGATGCGCCTCTACGTCAACCGGAGGCGCCCCCCCGAGCTGGCCCCAGGGCTACCCCCGGCCTCGGAGTGGAGCTGCATTCCCCTACCCCGGGGGTGGACCGCCGCCCGGCTCCGCTGGGAGCTCCGCCGCCGCCCTCCTCGGTTGCTCTGGATCCCCGCCTACAAGCTCCCCGGCGGCAGGCTGCCCCGCTCGGTGGTGACCATCCACGGGGTAGAGCACCGCCTGGCCCCCTCCGCCTATCCCCAGGACGAGGCCGAGGCGGTCGAGTCCTTCGTCCTCGACAGCCTGCGCCGGGCGGCCCGGGTGATCAGCCCCTCGGAAACCACCAAGGCCGACCTGGTCCATCTCTTCGGTGCCGACCCTGACCTGGTCACCGTGATCCCCCACGGGATCTCGGCCGAGCTGCGGGCGCTCCCCGCGGAGGAGCGGGCACCGCTCCTCCGCGAGCTGGGGGTGGAGCCGTCCTACCTCCTGGTCGCGGGCGCCCACCACCAGCGCAAGAACGTCCCCTTCCTGCTCACCCAATTCGCCCGCGCCTTTCCCCCCGGGGGGGCCGGTCCCCACCTGGTCGTCACCAACGCCGGGGAGGTGGCCCGGGGACTCCTGGCCCAGGCCGCCACCCTGGGGGTCGGGGACCGGCTCACCATCCTCGATCACGTGGCCGGGGCAAAGCTGGCCGCCCTCTACAGCGGTGCGGTCGCCGTCTGCGTGCCCTCCCTCTACGAGGGCTTCGGGCTGCCGGCCCTGGAGGCCATGGCCTGCGGGGCCCCCGTCATCGGCAACGGCATCGGCGGGGTCCAGGAGGTGGCGGAGGGGGCGGCACTGCTGCTGGCCCCGGACGATCCCGACGGCTGGGTTGAGGGCCTCCGCCGACTGGCCGAGGACGGCGAGCTCCGCCAGCACCTGCGACGGCTGGGGATGCAGCGCGCCTCCCGCTTCAGCTGGGACAGCTCCGCCGCAGCCCATGCCCAGTTGCTCCTCGGCGAGCTCCACCTGGCCCGCGTCTGAGAGCCGGCGCGGTCAGGGCCTGGGCCAGGCCTGGGCCTCGCCGCTGGCCGAGAGGGTCACCGCCGCGTCCCGTCCCCATCCGGAGGCACCCCAGATCCGGACTCGGATGATGCGGGGCAGCTGGGGCAGCTGGCTGGCCACCACCACCACGGAGTCGTGGCCGTGGAACTGGGTGTGAACGATCCTGCCGGGCGCCCCCGCTGAGCCGCCGGCCGCAATGGTGATCTGCTCGGGCCGGACCAGCACGATCGCCGGGCCGGACAGGTGGTCCGCCGCCTGCCGGGGCCAGCGCAACCTCATCGGGCCTAGCGGGGTGTGGGCCACCCCGCCTTCGACCATCCCGTCGACCAGGTTGGCCTGACCCAGGAACCTGGCCATCTCCAGGTCGACGGGGTCACCGTAGAGCTGCTCCGGGCTTCCCAGCTGAACCACTCGGCCGCCCCTCAGGACCGCCACCTGGTCGGCCACCGAGAGCGCCTCCTCCTGGTCGTGGGTCACCAGCAAGGTGGTGATCCCGGTGGCGGCCAGGATCGCTCCCACCTCCTCGCGCACGGCGGCCCGCAGGGCGGGGTCCAGTGCCGAGAAGGGCTCGTCGAGCAGCAGCAGCTGGGGGTCTATGGCCAGGGCCCGGGCCAGGGCCACCCGCTGCTGCTGGCCCCCCGAGAGCTGGTGGGGGTAGCGGCCGCCCAGTCCCGCCATGCCCACCATGCGGATCAGCGACTCCAGCCTGCCGGCCCGGCGCCCCGCCCGGCTGACGCCGAAGCCAATGTTCTGCTCCACCGTGAGATGGGGGAACAGCGCGCCATCCTGGGGCACGTAGCCGACCCGGCGGGCCTCGGGCCTGACGCAGCGGGGACCGTCGTCGACGACCTGCCCGGCGAGGCTGATCCGTCCCCGGTCGGCCCGCTCCAAGCCGGCGATCAGCCGCAGCAGGGTGGTCTTGCCGCTCCCCGACCGCCCCAGGATCGCAGTCAGAGAGCCCTTCCCGACCGCAAGCTCCAGCCCCTGCAGCACCGGACCCTCCCGGAAGGACTTGTGGAGGTCGGAGATGCTGATCGCGCTCATGCGGGCCGGCCGCGCCGGAGGTCGCGCCGGTCGAACCAGCGGCCAAGGAGGACGGCGGGGACGATCGAGATGGCAACCATGGCCGCGGCGTACGGGGCCGCCGCGCCGTAGGACACGTTGCCGGTGTAGGCCCAGAACTGGGTGGCCAGGGTCTGGACACCCGTGGGGACCAGGATCAGGGTGGCGGTCAGCTCGGTCACCGCCGAGATGAAGACCAGGCAGAAGGCGGCCGCCAGGCCGGGGGCCACCAGGGGCAGGGTGACCCGGAGTTGCACCGCGAGGGGCCGTCGACCCAGCGAGCGGGCCACCTCCTCCAGGCCCACCGGGGCCTGCAGCACCGAGGCCCGAATCGCCACGTAGGCGAGGGGGAAGAAGAGCATGGCGTAGGCCCCGATCAGCAGCGAGCTGGTCTGGTAGACGGAGGGCAGGTAGTGGAGGGCGAAGAAGACCAGGGCCAGCGCGATCACCAGCCCGGGCAGGCCCTGGACGATGTAGGTGCTCCGCTCCAGAAGCCGGACCGAAGGGCTGGGGTGACGGATCGCCAGCAGTGCGACCGGCAGCGCCATCAGCACCGCGATGGCGGCAGCGGCGGCACTGTAGGCGATGGTGTGCCCGGCGGCGCTGGCCACGGTGGCGGAAGCGGGGAGGGTCGAACGCCCGCCCTGGAGCATCCAGAACGCGATCACCCCGATCGGCACCCCCAGCGAGACCCCGATCAGCGCTCCCGCCGCCCCCAGCAGCGGCCAGCGCCAGGCGCCGAGATGGTGGCGCGCCTGGGGCCGGCCGGGAGCGCGCCCCGCCCCGCCCACCCGACCGCGCTCGGGCAGTGCCCCCTCCGCCACCAGCACGGCCAGCCCGATCAGCACCACCACCAGCGCGAGGGCACAGGCGGCAGGGGCGTTGAAGCCCACCTGGAACTCGGTGAAGATCTCGGTGGTGAAGGTCTGGTAGCCGAGGATCTCGAAGGCACCGTACTCGGCCAGGAGCGCCAGGGAGACCAGCAGGCAACCGGCCAGGATGGTGGGGCGGGCCCGGCGCAGGGTGACATGCCAGAAAGTGCGCCACGGCCCCTGACCCAAGGTTCGGGCGGTCTCCTCCTGGCTGGGGTCGGCGCCCCTCAGGCTGGCCGCCACCGGGAGGTACACCAGCGGATAGAGCCCCATGGTCATCACCAGCACCGCGCCCCAGTAGCCGCGCACCGCCGGCGCCACCGAGATCCAGCCGAAGGCGATCACGAAGTCGGGGACCGCCAGGGGCAGCAGCAGCAGCGGGCCCAGCACCCGGCGGCCGGGAAGATCGGTCCGCTCCACGAGGAAGGCGGCCAGGGTCCCGATCGCCGCGGCGGCCACGGTGACCACCGCCGCCAGCCGGACCATGTTCCACAGCAGGCTGGCGGTGAGCTGGCGGAAGAGCAGCGCGGAGAGCTGGCCCCAGCCCACCTGCCGCGCCTCCAGCAGGAGGAAGGCCAGCGGCAGCAGCAGCAGCAGCGCCACCAGGCAGCTGGCCAGCCCCAGCGCCAGCGGCGGGCGCCGGCGCCGGAGTGGCGCCGGGCCGGCCAGGGCGGGGGCGAGGGTGGACATCGCGGCGCTTCTCATCCCGTCTCTAGAGCAGCTGGGCCAAGTGCAGCAGAGCGACCGCCTCGGCTCCGTCGCCGAGGTCGGCGATGGTCAGCTGTGCCGGCTCGAGGTCGGAGAACGGCCGGAGCGGCTGGGCGGTCACCACCCCCGAGCCGAGCGGGTACTCGAAGCTGTCACCGTGGGCGAGGATCTCCTGCCCCCGGCGGCCGACCAGGAACTCGAGGAACCTCTCGGCGGCGGCCCGGTGGCGGGCGGACCTGAGGACCGCAGCCCCCGAGACGTCGATGACGTAGCCGGCGTCGCGGGGGGCGAAGTAGGCGATCGCCGAGTGGATCTGGGCGGCCCCCACCTCGGCCGTGAGCCGGTACCAGTAGTAGTGGTTGATGATCCCGATCTCGGCCTGGCCCGAGTTCACCGCGGAGGTGATGGTCTCGTTGTCGGGGTAGACCTGCTGCCCGGCGTTGCTTTTGATCGCCTTCAACCAGGCGACCGCCGCCGGCCTGCCGTAGCGTCGGGCGATCGAGGTCACGATCGGCTGGAAGTCGGTCTCCCCGGGGGCGAGCGCCAGCAGCCCCCTCCAGCGGGGCTCGGCCAGCTGCATCACCGAGGCGGGCAGCTGGGCCGGCCTCAGCAGGCGGGTGTTGTAGACCATCACGCTGACCCGCGCCGAGACCCCCACCCAGTCGCCCACCGGGGAGTCGTACCGGGACTCGACCCGGCCCAGGATCGACTCGGGGAGGTGGGCCAGCATTCCTCTCCGCTGGAGGTACTCCAGAGCCGGGGAGTTCTCCGTATATAGGATGTCGGCCGGCGACGAACTCCCCTCCTCCACCAGCTGGTCGGCCAGCACGTCCTCATCGTTGGAGCGGACCTCCACCTGGATCCCGGTGGCCCTCTCGAAGCCGGCCACCAGCGCCTCGGTGGTCTGGGGGTGCTGCCCGTTGTAGAGGATGAGGCTGGGACGGGACGCAGCGGAGGAGCCGCCGCAGCCGCAGAGGGACACCGCCAGAATCGATGTGGCTGCGAGCCCGGCCAGCTTTCCGCACCCGGCCCGAGCTGCGCTCGTCCTCAGGCCCGGCACCGGTCCGCCCCACGGGCCGGAGTGAGACCTTCGGGGACCCGCCGTGCCCTTGGCCTGGCGCAGCGCCCGCCGGTCCGGGCCAGGGTCACCCTTCGTCCTACCTCACCCACTGCCGCCCCAGCCAGCTAAATCCGAGTGCATAGCTCGGATTTTGGGCCCCCGCCCCGGCTCAGCGCAAGTAGAGCAACCCCCTGCTCCCCAGCGCCTCGATCCGCTCGAGGGCCAGCTCGGCCCCCTTGGCGACGCAGTGGTTGGGGTCGGGCAGCAGGTGGGAGCTGAGGCCGGTCGCCTCCGCCAGCCGCTCGCCCACCAGGGCCAGGGTCACCCCCCTTCCGGCGATGGCGAGCCCGGCGTCCCGGGCCTGCAGCTGGAGCCGCGAGGACAGCTCGTGGACCAGTCCCGACACCAGCTCGACGATCTCCGCCAGCCCAGCCTCGCTCTCCCAGGACTGGGCGAGCCGGCCCAGGTCCCCCTCCGGGGGGTGGGTCGCGCCGTGGGCCAGCAGCCCCTCGTGGGTGACGATCGCCGCCTGGGCTGCCTGGGGCACCAGGAAGAGGATCGGGATCGGGGTCCAGGAGGCGATCGGGAGGCCGGCTCCGAGGGCCGCCGCCAAGGGCAGGTCGATGATGTGGGCCATCCGGGCGCCGGAGGCCAGGGCCACCTCCAGCAACGAGCGGCGCCCCGTCGCGGAGAGCTCCGCCGAGACCCCCAGCATCAGCTCATGACGGGAGAAGACCAGCCGGCCCACCACCCTGAGGATCAGCTGGCGCAGCAGCTGCTGGGCGGCCCCAGCATCGATGAGCTCCTCGGTCCCCAGCGGCCAGCTGAGCTCCACGTCCCGGGGCCGTCCGGAGGCCAGCTCCAGGGCGGCGGCCCCGAAGGCCAGCGCGCGACCGCTCCCCCGCTGCCGGGCCAGAACCGCCGGTTCCTCCACCACCAGGCCATCGCCCCTGGCCCAGGCCGCAACGTGGTCCGGGGATAGCTCGACCCCGAACCGGCGGGCGGCCACCTCGGGTCAGGCTCCCGGACTGGACTCGGGGGAGTGGCGACGAAGGGTGGCGCCCAGTCCTGCCAGCTTCCCGACCAGGTCCTCATAGCCACGGTCGAGGTGATGCACGTTGGTGAGCCAGGTGGTGCCGGTCGCGCAGAGCCCCCCGATCACCAGCGCCGCGCCCGAGCGGATGTCGCTGATGCCGAGCTCGGCGCCGTGGAGCGGGGCCCCGCCCCGGATCATGGCGCTGCGCCCCTTCACGCTGATCTCGGCCCCCAGCTGGCGCAGCTGCTCCACGTGCTGGAAGCGGTTCTCGAAGAGTGACTCGGAGACTACGCTGAGCCCATTCGCCTGGGTCATCAGGGCCACGTACTGGGGCTGGAGGTCGGTGGCGAACCCGGGGTGGGGCCAGGTCGACATGTCCACCGGCAGCAACGCCCGGGGGCGGGAGATCCGCAGCCAGGTGCCCCCCTCCTCCACCTCGCAGTTGGCCCGGAGCAGCTTGGTGATCACCTGGCCCAGGTCGCTGCACACCATCTGGTCGATCAGGACGTCCCCCCCGGTGGCGGCGACCGCCATGGCGAAGGTGCCGGCCTCGATGTAGTCGGCCCTGACCTGGTACTCGCAGGGGTGGAGCCTGGGGACGCCCTCGATCACGATCCGGTCGCCCCCCGCTCCGGAGATCCTCGCGCCCATCGCCCGCAGACACAGCGCCAGGTCCGCCACGTGGGGCTCCCGCGCGGCATTGGATATGACCGTGATCCCCTCGGCCCGGGCCGCGGCCATCATGAGGTTCTCCGTCCCGGTAACGGTCGGCATGTCCAGCTGGACGTGGGCGCCGCGGAGACGGTCGGCGGAGGCCCTGATCCCGAACTCGTCCTCCACCACCGTGGCGCCCATGGCCCGGAGACCGTCCAGGTGCTGCTCCACCCGGCGCAGCCCGATGTCGTCCCCACCGGGGAGCGGCAGCGAGGCCTCGCCACGGGAGGCAACCAGGGGGCCCAGCAGCAGCAGTGAGGCCCGCATCCTCCGGCCCAACTCGCTGTCCGGCTCGGTCCGGGTGACGCCGCGAGGGTCGATCTCCACCCCGCCGTCGCAGCGATCGACCCGGGCTCCCAGGCTGCGGAGCAGCCGGCACATGGTCTCCACGTCCTCGATAGCAGGGACGTTGCTGAGCCGCAGCGGGCCGTCGGCGAGGAGCGCGGCCGTCATCTGGGGCAGCGCCGAGTTCTTGCTGCCGCTCACCGTCACCCGGCCCTGGAGCCGGGCCCGGCCCACGATCTCGAGCCGGTCCCCCGAGCCCCGCGGCATGACCTCAGCCACGGGGGCGGTCCAACTGGGCGGGGTCGGGATCCGCCGTCACCAGGTAGAAGGTGACCGCGGTCTCCCGCTGGGTGAGCCCCAGGGCCAGCAGGCGGTGATGGAGGTGGCGGGCATCGGCGTGGGCGAACCCCACCCCCTGGCGGCGGCGGCGCCAGATCGCGAACGCGGTGTCGCCGATGGGGAGGGCGAGCGCCAGCACTGGCACGAAGAGGGCCAGCGCCACCGTCACCTTGGCCACCCCCAAGACGGTGATGATCCCCACCAGCATCCCCAGGAGGTGGCTGCCGGAGTCGCCCATGAAGATCTTCGCCGGGGCGAAGTTGAAGAGCAGGAAGCCCAGGCAGCAGCCGACCATGGCGGCCGAGAGCAGGATCACCCCCCCCTGGCGTGGTTCCACCCCGAGTCGGTTGACCGCGGCCAGGTAGAGGACCCCGCCCACGATCGCCACCACCCCAGCCGCCAGGCCGTCCACGCCGTCCAAGAGGTTGATCGAGTTCTGCATTCCCATCAGCCAGATGATCGTGATGGGAATGGCGGCCCAGGCCAGGTGAATGGCCAGGCCCGGCAGGCTGATGGAGTTGATGGTGATCGCGAAGGCCCCCGCCACCAGCAGCGAGCAGACCGCCTGGATCACCAGCTTGGTCCAGAAGGGCAGCCCCAGGATGTCGTCGACGGCCAGCAGTCCGGTGACGGCCAGCAGCGCCACCACGATCTGGAGCCAGTCCTGGACCCCCCGGCCGAACGCCAGCATGGCCGCCAGGAAACCGGCCATGATCGCCAGCCCCCCCAACCTGCCGGTGCGCTGGGAGTGGATGTGCCGGCCCCCGGGCTCGGCCACCGCCCCCAGCCGGAAGCTGCACCAACGAGCCAGGGGGACGGTGACTACGGTCACCACCGCCGCCACCAGCAGGATGGGAAGGGCGCTGAGGTACGGGTCGCTGGCGGTGGGCACGCTGCCTTCCCCCTAGACGTACGGAAGCGGAAAGGCCTCACACAGGACCCTGGCCCGGGCCGCCACCTCGCGCTCCACCTGCTCGTCGCCGAGGTTGTGGATGGTCCGCGAGATCAGCGCAGCGATCTCGTCCATCTGCTCCAGCCCCATGCCCCGGGTGGTGACCGCCGGGGTCCCCAGCCGGATCCCGCTGGGGTTGAACTTGCTGGCCTCGTCGAAGGGGATCGAGTTGCGGTTCACCGTGATGTGGGCCCGGTCGAAGACATCCTGGACCTTGCGGCCGGTCAGGCCGAGGGGACGCAAGTCGATCAGCATCAGATGGGTGTCGGTACCGCCGCTCACCAGGCGCAGGCCCGCCCCGAGCAACCCCTCGGAGAGCCGCTTGGCGTTGGCCACCACCCGCTGGGCGTAGTCCCGCATCTCGGGCTGGCTCCAGGCGTGCAGGGCCACCGCCTTGCCGGCGATGGCGTGCATCAGCGGCCCACCCTGCACCCCGGGGAAGACCGCCTTGTCGATCGCCTTGGCGTGCTCCTCCGGACACAGCACCATCCCCCCCCAGGGGCCGCGCAGGGTCTTGTGGGTGGTCAGGGTGACGACGTCCGCGAAGGGCACTGGGCTGGGGTGAGCACCCCCGGCAACCAGACCGGCGAAGTGGGCCATGTCCACCATCAGGACCGCGTCCACCTCATGGGCGATCTCGGCCAGCTTGGGAAAGTCGAAGGTCCGGGGGTAGGCGCTGGCACCGGCCACCAGGACCTTGGGCCGGACCTCCTGGGCCCGGCGGCGGACCTGGTCGTAGTTGAGCTGCTCGGTCTCCGGGTCCACTCCGTAAAACTCCGCGTGGTAGACGATGCCACTGAAGCTCACCGGGGAACCGTGGCTGAGGTGCCCGCCGTGGCTGAGGTCCAGGCCCAAGATGGTGTCCCCGGGCTGGCAGAAGGCCATGTACGCCGCCATGTTGGCCGAGCTTCCGCAGTGGGGCTGCACGTTGGCGTGTTCGGCCCCGAAGAGCGCGCAGGCCCGCCGCTGGGCCAGCAACTCCACCTGGTCCACGAACTCGCAGCCTCCGTAGTAGCGCTTGCCCGGGGTCCCCTCGGCGTACTTGTTGGTGAGCCAGGATCCCACCGCAGCCAGCACCGCAGGGCTGGCGACGTTCTCGGACGGGATC
>JBEKRL010000006.1:0-41658 GCA_049518775.1 Candidatus Dormibacteria bacterium | reverse complement strand
CACCGCTGAGCGAGGTCTCGGTGAAGGTGACGACGCCCAGCACCACCAGCCCCCCGGTTGCCATCAGGCATTAGGCCGCGATCCGGCGGAGATCGTGCCCAGCTCGGGCCCTGAGGGCGCCCCAGAAGAGCGTGGCCAGCGCGATGGCCAGAAGCGGCAGGACCAGCTGGAGGGCGCCGTTGGGCTCCATCGCCAGGGCGATCCGGACCAGGCCGTACCCGCCCACCGGGAGCGAGCTCACCGCCAGCAGCATCCCCACCGGGGTGCTGGCGGCGGCGATCCCGTCGACGAACCAGCGGTGCAGGGGGAAGGCCCCCATGCGGGCCACGAACGCGGCCAGGAACAGGACCTCTACGATCAGCCCGGGGGCGCCGGTGGCAGTCTTGACCGTGGTCAGGGTGGCGAAGTTGAGGGTGGTGTTCCCGGTGCGCCACAGAAGTATCAGGGTGCCCGCCACCAGCGCCGCCGCGGAGAGGCTCTGGACCACCAGCAGGCGGCGGGCGGCGGTGCGGCCGCCGGGAGCACCCCCCAAGGCCAGGAGCAGCGCCAGGGGCACGATCGGCCACCAGAAGAAGACGATGAACATCCCCAGGTCCTGGGTGGCGAAGGCCCCGGTCAGCCCCACCTCGGTGACCAGAAGCAGGGCGAAGTAGGTGCGGTAGCGCTCCCGCTGACGCCAGCTGGCCAGCACCAGGGCCGCGAATACCGCGGTCACCGCCACCAGCAGGAGGAGGTTGAGGCCGTCGGTCCCGAGGTGGTAGTCAAGCTGGAAGAAGAAGCCCCTCAGCCAGGGCGCGTCGATCGCAGGCTGGGGCAGCGACCCGTTGCCGGCGGTGCTGACCTCCCCCAGGAGGTCGAAGAGGGCGACCGCCAACGGCACCGCGGTGGCGAAGAGGGCGGTCGTCCGCACCCGGAACCGATGGAGATCGTTGCGCACCGGCAGGGCCAGGACGATCAGCGCTCCCAGCAGGGGGGCGAAGACGATGACGCTGAGGCTGAGGTCGCTGGGCATCTAGGGCAACCCCAGCCCGGCCGCGTGGCTGGCGGCGACCCAGACCACGAAGGCCACGGTGAGCGCCAGACCGGCCACCGCCACCAAGCCACTGGTCCAGCTCCAGCTGAGCCGCCCCGCGAGGCGCCCAGGCGGCCGCTGCAGCAGATCCCCGAGCACCGCGCCCACGGCATCCCCGGCCGGCTCCAGCACCCGAGACTCGCCCATCTCCACCGCCCTGGCCGCCCCCCCGATGGCGAAGGCCTCGGCGGCCACCGCCAGCCGGCCGCCGTCCAACCAGGCCAGCCAGCTCGGGTCAGGGCTGGCGGCCGCGCCCAGGCGGGCCCGGAAAACCGCCACCGCGCCTAGCCCCAGCAGCGGGACGGCCAGGCTGAGCAGCAGCGCCACCGCCTGGACCGGGATCAGGGTCCGCCCCGCCCGGGGCGCCATCAGCGCGCCCAGCCCCCAGCCGACCCCGGGAATGGCCACGAGACCGCAGAGAAGGGCCAGCCCCGTGGCGGCCAGGCTGGGCCAGAGCGGGTGCAGCCCCTGCCCCTGGGCCAGCTGGCGACGGAGCAGGCGAGCCTCGCGGGGATCGCTGGACTCCTCACCCTGGATCGCCAGCAGCGCCACCCGGGCGCCGGCCGCGGCCACCAGCAGCATGGTCAGGAGCGCTCCCGCAGCGCCCACCACCCGGAAGATCGAAGGCGGGGTGGGCCCGGCGTGGCCGGCTCCGGCCAGGGCGATCGCCAACAGATCGGCGTGGCCGAAGAAGGTTCCCAGCCCCACCACCCCGGTGGCCGCCGCCAGGGCGGCCAGGAGTGCCGTCACCGGGCGCCTGTTCAGGCTCCAGGCCGCCCCCAGCTGGGAGACCGAGTCCACCCGAAGGCTTCGGCCCAGGTGGCTCACCACCCCGACCAGGGCCGCGGCCGCGAGCGCCGAGGAGAGCAGCAGGGCGACCGCGGCTGCCCGGGAGCCCAGCCCCAGGGCCACGAGCACCATCCCGGTCTGGCTGGCCACGATCCAGATCACCAGCCGGCGGAGGCGGTGCTCCCGCAGGGCCAGCGTCGCGGTCGCCAGGCTGGAGAGGGTGGCCAGCACCACCAGGGCCGGCAGGACCCCGGAGGCCAGTCGGAGCAGGGTGTAGCTGTCCAGCAGGACCGCCGGCCCCACCACCACCACCGCGATCGACAGCACCAGCCCGGCGGCGGCCCCGGGGGCGTTGCCCAGGCTGCGCCAGAGACCATGCAGGGGAATCTGGCCGCAGGCGCAGGCCGCCGCCACCACGAGGAGCACCGCGGCCAGGGTCAGCGACCGCCCCCCCACGCCGGTCGCCAGCCCCCTGGCGGCAGCCACCCAGATGTGGTCGAGAGCGACCAGGTTGAGCCCATCCGGAGTGGCCAGCACCTGCTTGAGCTTGGCGGCCCTGGCCGCTGCGGCCGCCGCGGCGGTGGCCACCGGCCCGGAGAACTTGACGTAGATGAAGGCCACGCCCAGGAGCAGGGAGAGTCCCCCCAGCCGCCAGACCAGGTAGCCGCTGCGAGCGGCACTCCCCGCCCTGGGGCCAACCGCCGCACCCGCCAGCAGCGCCGCCGCCAGGCCACAGAGTTCGAAGCCCACCACCACCTGGAACAGCTCGGGGGCCAGCACCACCAGCAGGGCACCGAAGCCGAGTAGGTTGCCCAGCCGCGCTAGAGTGGCCAGCCGGTGGTCACGGCGGAATTGGATCGCCAGCTGCAGCTCGCCCAGGAGGGTGAGCAGCGCCACCAGCACTGCCAGGATCGCCCCGGAGGGGGTGGCGGCATAGCCGACCCCAACCTTGAAGGTCTGGGCCAGCACCGTGGTCGCGGCGGCGTTGAAGGGGCTCTGGACGACCTGGAAGGACCAGAAGGTGATCGTCTCCGAGTGGAGGGTCCGGTTGTCCGCCGCCACCGCGCCCAGCAGCACCAGGGAGGCCAGGAGGGCCAGCCACGAGCTCGCCAGAACGGTGCCGGCCGCCCCTCGCCGGCTCTCAGCCAGGTAGCTGAGGGCGATTCCCGCCACGGGTAGCAGCAGCACCGCCAGGGCGACCGCGTACACGCCCACCTCAGGCCTCCTCGTCGGAGTCCAGGTCGGGATCCGTCTGGGGATCCTCGGGCTCGACTGCGGCGAGCATCTGGGGGCCGGCCTCAGCCTCCTCCCGTGCGGTCGCGGCGTCCTCCTGGCCGGGCCGGTCGTCGGCACCGGCCGGAGGCGCCAACAGCGCCAGTTCCAGGAGGTCCGCTCCGCCAGTGCGCCGCCGCAGCACCGCCGCCAGCGAGACTCCAGCCGCGGCAAAGAGCGCGCCGGTCACCTCGACCACGAGCGCGAAGGCCTGGAGCTGGGCCGCCCCGGCCCGGCTCGACGCAACCCCGGCGAACCCCACCAGCCCGCAGGCGCAGGCGTCGAACCCCAGGATCACCGCCAGCACGGCGCCCATGGCATCCCGCCGGTGGATCAGGGCGAAGAGCCCGACGCCGAAGAGGCAGGCGGCGGCGACCAGCAGGGTCGCAGCGGTCTCGGTCATGGCCCGCCCCGGCGCCGGGCGGCCCGGGCCGCCGCCCTGGCCGCCTCCCGATGGGCCTGGCGCCGCCGCTGAGCCTCCAGGCGGCGGCGGCGAGCCAGTTGGAGCTGTTCCTCAGCCGCCTCCCGGGGGTCCCTCTGACTCAGGGCGGCGCCTCCGGCCACGGTGGTGACCGCCAGCAGGGCCACGATCACGGCCGCCACCCCGGCTCCCATCACCAGCTGGTGGCCGACCTCAGCGAGACTCGGCGCACTGGACAGCCTGGCGACCAGCTGGGTGCGGCTGGCGAGCCCGGCCCCGACCAGCAGCCCGGCGGCACCCCCCCCGGCCGCAAACGGCAGCACCAGCGCTGCCCGACGTGCGCCCCGCCCCGGAGCCGCCTCCCCCTCCAGCTTGACCCTGGCCGATGGAGCCAGCAACACCACCTCGGCGACGGCTCCCAGGAGCAGCTCGCCGAGGGCGGGAAGCGTCGCTCCGGCAAGCGCGAACGCCGCCGCCAGGGCCAGGGAGAGGATCCCCAAAGCCACCAGCTGGACCTGGCGCTCGCGGCGGAGCAGCAGGGCGATGGCCGATCCCAGGGCCACGCCGCAGGCGGCGGCTACTCCGACCATCGGCGCCAGCTAGCGGGGGACAGATCGACCGACCGCGACCGGGGACCGGCAGGCCTGGTCCTGGATGGGGATGGCACGGGCGGTCATTTTATGGGAGCGCGAAGGCCCTGCCCGCGCCGGCCGGAATTCAGCTGTCCCGGAGCGTCAGCCGCTGGGCGAATTCCTCCAGCCGGACCCGGGGTCCGGGACGGAGCGGAGCAAGGCAGGCGACCGCCTCCGCGCTCCAGCGGTCGGCGAGGCTGCGAGCGCTGGCCAGGGCCCCGCTCCCCCTCACCAGAGCCACCACCTGGTCCCGGAGCCTCCACGCCTGGTCAGGATCGGCGGAACTCATGGCGTGGAGCAGCGGGGCCGCCTCCCGGCGCTGGGGCCCGCGGAGGGCGCAGAGCACCGGAAGGCCGCAGATCCCCTGCTGCAGGTCTGTCCCCGCCGGCTTGCCGGTGCGCTCGGGGTCGCTGAAGTCCAGGCAGTCGTCGATCCCCTGAAAGGCGAGGCCGAGCTTGCGGGCGAAGCCGACCACCGCCTGGCGCTCCTCCCGGCTGGCCCCGCTGAGCCGGGCCCCGGTCGCCGCGCAGGCCGCCAGCAGCGCCCCGGTCTTACCCTGGGCGACCCGGACGTAGGAGGCCAGCTCGCCGGACCAGGCCGAGCGCCCATCGAGCTCCCGGAGCTGGCCGTCGGCGATCTCCACCAGCGCTCGCGAGACGCTGCGGGAGATCCTGGTGTCGTCCAGCCTGGCGATCAGCCCGGCCGACCTCCCCAGGTAGTAGTCGCCGACTCCCAGTGCCGCCAGCGGCCCGGCCAGGGCGGCAACCGTGGGGGCGCCCCGCCGGGACGCGGCACCGTCCACCAGGTCGTCGTGACAGAGGGTGGCGGCGTGGAGGAGCTCCATGGCCGCCGCCGCCTGGTGGAGGGGCCCGGGTCGGTACGCCGGCCCCAGCTCACCGGCGAGCAGCAGCAACCGGGCCCGGATCCGCTTGCCCCCGGCGCTCTGCAGAGTGGCCATGGGCCCGGACACCAGGGCGGGGTCGTGGGCCAGCAGCTCCCCGAGCTGGCGATCGACCTGGTCCGGGGCGCCAAGCAGCCGCCGCAGCGGCACTCCCCCAACCTGGGCGAACAGCAGAGGAGTGGGCCGGGCCAAGCGGCGCCCCAGCCGCCACCAGCTGGCCTGGCGGTTGGCGGGCAGCCGGGCCGCACTCGCGCCGGCCAGGCCGCAGGCGGGCAGGAGCTGTCGGGCGGCGCGATCGGCGTTCCCGAAACTGGTCAGCTCTGCCCCAGCCGCGCTCAGGCCGTCGGCGAAGGCGGTCTCGACGTCGACGTTGGCGTACCGGGAGATGGCCTCGGAGGCCTGGGCCAGGCAGTAGTCCCCGGCCAGCGTCGCCAGTCCCAGTGGCTCCTCGCCGAAGGCTGCCGAGCGGTGCCAACGAAGGGCCCGTTCGGTCAGCTCCGCCGCCGCCGCCACGTGAACCGCCCGAGCTCCCTCCAACCCCCGTGGCCGGGCAGCTCTGAGGGTGAAACGGGCCGCCAGCCCCAGCTGGGAGTGCGAGCCGGCCAGAGCCTGCCCCCAGGGAAGGTTGGCCACCACCTCCGCGGTCCGGTGCTGGGCGCTGGAGAGCTGAGGGCGTGGACTCTGCCCGGGCGGCTCCCGACCATCCTCCCCCAGCGTCCTCAGGGACAGCGCCGCGCCGGTCACGAGTAGCTCCGGGCCCGGCCCCAGGCCCAGGTGCAGGCCAGCAGGACGGGGACCACGGTGACCGCCACCAGGAAGAGGACGAAGTCGTGGGCACCGGCTCCGGAAACCGCGACCCCGACCAGGACGGGCAGGACGACGGCCGCGGCCAGCACCCACCAGCGACGCGAGCCCCGACCCAGGGCCGCCAGCGCCTGGGTTGGACCTTCCGGAACCGGGAGCCGAAGCAGGATCGCGGTCACCGCCACCAGCAGGAGCAGGCCCACCAGGACCCCGATCAGAGCCATCAGGCTTCGCTGTCGGGGTTGCCGGCCGGTCCGCTGAGCCGAGGCAGCGCCGGCTCCTCGGGGCGTTCCGGAGGTGGGCTCAACAGGTACACGGCGAGCGCCGCCAGGGCCACCCCACCCAGGAGCAGGGTGACCACGCCCAGGCCGCCCAGGCTGCCACCCACCGCCGAGCCGTTGAGGGCGCCGACCTCGGCGCCAAGGCTGGCCAGGACAGCCACCGCCAGCACCGCCAGGGGCAGGCTTCGCTGAGTCCAGGCCACCTCGGCGGCGGCGCAGGAGACCCAGCAGCCGGCCACCACCGCACCGATCAGGACCGCATCAACCGGCCATGCCATCAGGGGAACTCCACTTCCTTGTCGGCGACGATCTCACCTCCCGCCACGACTCTGTCGCCATCGTAGACAACCAGCGACTGACCGGGCGCAATTCCAGCTTGGGGGTCGGCAAAGCTGACCAGGGCGGAGGCGTCGCTCTCCGGCCTCCAGCTGGCCGGGACCGCCTGGCCGTGGGCCCGGAGCTGGGCCCGGCCGGAGCGAGGTCCCGGGGGCCCGGGCAGGTAGACACATCCCGAGACCGAGCAGGAGCCCCGGAGCAACGCACGCCAGGGGCCCACGAAGACGATGTTGCGGGCCGGGTCGACCCGGACGACGTAATGGGGCTCGCTGTCGGCCCGCCGGGCCGCCAGCCCCAGCCCCTGGCGCTGGCCGACGGTGTAGAAGGGAACCCCCCGGTGGCGCCCGAGCTCCTCCCCCCCCAGGCTGAGGATCGGGCCCGGGGCGAACTGACCCTGGAGACGCTCGGCCAGGAGCTCCCGATGGTCCCGGCCGCCAACGAAGCAGAGCTCCTGCGAGTCGGGCTTGTGAGCGACGGCCAACCCCAGGCCCTGGGCCAGCTGGCGCACCATCGGCTTCTCCAGCAACCCCAGCGGCAGCAGGAGCCGGGGGAGCACTGCACCATTCCGGTAGAGGCTGTAGGACTGGTCCTTGCGCCGGTCCAGCCCACGGCGCAGGCTGAACCCCCCTTCGGCGTCCTCCTCAACCCGGGCGTAGTGCCCGCTGGCGATGTGGGTGGCCCCCAGGGACATGACCCGTCGGAGCAGTTCGGAGAACTTGACCCTCTCGTTGCAGCGGATGCACGGGTTCGGGGTGAGCCCCTCGGCGTAGCGGCGAAGGAAGTCGCCGACCACCACGTCCCGGAACTGCTCCGCCAGGTTGAGTACGTAGTGGGGGATCCCCAGCCGGCTGCAGACCCTGCGGGCGTCCTCGACCGCGTCGATCGAGCAGCAGCCGCCCTCTCCCCTCTCCACCTCCTCGGTGCCCCAGAGCCGCATGGTGACCCCAACGGTCTCCAGGCCCGCGGCGACCGCCAGGACCGCCGCGACCGAGCTGTCCACCCCACCGCTCATGGCCACGGCGACCACCGACCCACTCCCGAGCCGCCTCGCGCCCAGCACGGCCGGCTGGACCGGGGCGAGGGTTGCGACGCGATCGGCCAGCAGCCGCGCCGGGATTGCGCTCGAGCTAGGCACCACCGGCGACCGCGGGCAGGATGCTGAGCTGGTCGCCCGGGCTGAGGGCCGTCTCCAGCCCACCGGAGCTGCGGATGTCATCGTCGTTGCAGTAGATGTTGACGAAGTGGCGCAGGCCCCCTTTGGGCTCGAAGATCCGGGACCGGAAGCCGGGGTACCGTTTCTCCAGATCCTGGAGCGCCTCGCCCACGGTGGCACCCTCGACCTCGACCGAGGAGGCCCCAGCGCTCAGCTGGCGCAGCGGGCTGGGGATCCGGACCCTGACGCTCATGTGGACTCGCTCCTCACGGGGCTGAGTATAGGCAGGGACAGGATCCGCTCCGCCGCCTGCTCGCCCGAGATCACCGCCCCCTCCAGCGTGGGGCTGACCAGGTAGTCGCCGGCCAGCGCCACCCGGCCCCGCAGCGGGGCCGGACCCAGCCGGGCCAGACCCCGGAAGTGGCCGGGCGCGAAGATGGTCACCGCGCGCTCCCAGCTGACCTGGGCCTGGGCGACCGGCTCCCTGCGGGCCAGCTCGGGCCAGAGCTCGACCGCCAGGGCGCGCAGCCGCTCTAACGCCGCCGGGCCGTCGCCGATCGCTCCGGCACCGTCCCCATAGGCGGCGACCGTCACCCGCAGCCACTTCCCCGAGCGCCCCGCCAGCACCAGCCGGGGAGACCCCAGTCGCTGCCTGAGGAGCCACTCGGGATCGCCCTCCCGGAGGGGCAGATCCCACCAGGCCCGGGCCAGGGTGGAGTGGCGCACCGAGCTCAGGACCACTCGATCGGCATCGGCGAGCCAGGGTAGGATCCGCACCGCCTGGCCCGGCAGGGTGGCCACCACGGCGGCGTCGAATCCCAGGTCCCGGCCCTGGCGGCGCCGGACCGTCACCCCGCGGCCCGACCCGACCAGATCCACCACCTCCCCCTCAGGTCCTTGGAGCAGCTCCAGACCGGCGGCCAGAGCCGCGGGCAGCCGCCCCAGGCCGCCGCTGAGCAGCCTGGGCCTGGCCCCCAGGAACAGCCGCCCGGACTGGAGCAGCAACACCCTGCTCATCTCATCCAGGCCACAGAAGGCGTTCCACTCGAAGTTGGGACGGAGCATCCGCTCAACGAAGTCGGCGCGCAGCTTGCGCCCGGCGTAGTCGGCGATCGACTCGCTGTCCAGCGGCGCCGCCAGCTCCGGATAAGCCAGGGCCAGCCGCCTCCACCAGCGGGCGACGTCCCAGCCGCAGGAGAGGATCCCCCCGAGGTCGCCCAGAGCCGGCCCGGCAGAAGGCCCACCAGCTCGAACCGGGCGGAGATCACCCTCCAAGCCGAGCCGCCCCAGCCAGCTCCGGGTGCGGGCGTAGAAGGTCCAGACATGGGCGGCCCCGGCGTCCACCGCCCCGTCCCCCAGCCGGACCGCCTGGACCCTTCCGCCGACCCCGGGGCCTGCCTCAAGGACGGTGACCTCAGCTCCCCGGTCGGCGAGGGTCCGGGCCGCGGTGAGCCCCGCCACCCCAGCCCCGACCACCGCCACCCTGGCCAAGGCGGTGGCGGCGAGGAAAGGCCTGCGGCGGCGCCTAGGCCAGGGAGGCGGGGGATTCGGCCGGCCCAGCCTCCTGGCCGTCCGGGACGATCACCACCGCGGTCCCGTAGGCGATGATCTCGCTGACCCCGGGCGCAAGCTCGTTGGAGTCGTAGCGCATGGAGAGCACGGCGTTGCCGCCCAGGGCCGCGGCGTGCTGGATCATCAGCTCATAGGCTTCCTGGCGGGCGTGGTCGCTCATCTTCATGTAGACCGTCTGGCGACCACCGACAAACTGCTGGAAGCCGGCCCCCAGGTTCCCCACCACCGACCGCGAACGGATCATCAGGCCCCGCACCACCCCCAGCTGGCGGACCACCTTGTACCCGTCGAAGTTGGTCCCGGTGGTGACCCAGAGCGGTGGGGTCTCGAGCTGGCCGGTTTCAGGAGGCGGCTGGTAACTCACCGGCGAGAGTCTAGCAGCCACTCGGGGTCTATGAGGCGGACCTGGGCAGGAGCACCGGCAACCCCCCGGAGGCGGAGTCGAGGCCGCCTTGGAGCAGGGCGTCGTAGACGAACTGCGACCAGGTCTCCATCTCCAGGTAGTGGATGCCGAGGTCGCGGATGGGAGCCATCCGTCCTTCCAGCTTGTCCCTCTCCCGCACCACCACCGCGGCGTCGCCGGCGTCGACCAGGATCAGCACCCCGAGGTGGACGCGGCCCACAGGCCCCGAGTCGTCCTTGATCAGCCCCACCGCCCGGGCGGTCAGCTCCCGGTCGCAGACGACCTCCTCGCGCCATTCCCGCCGGCAGCCGGTGAGCCAGGCCTCGCCAGGCAGCCCATCCTCGGCGTTGATGTGGCCCCCCACCCCCAGGGTGACCTGTCCGCGGAGCCGCGGCTCGCTCCCGGCCCGGAGCCGGCGCATGGCGAGGACCCGGTCGCCGCTCCTGACCACCAAGTGGGGGATCACCTGCTGCCACGCGGGCTGGCTCTCCACCTCCGCCCGGGGCCGAAACTCGCCGCTCTGCCCCACCAGCTGGAGGAGCTCAGCGACGCCCCTAAGGCGCAGGCCGTTCCAGGCCCCGTCCGGCAGGGCCAGGCCCCGCGGGACCACCAGCACCAGTTCACGCCCAGCGGCCCGGGCCACCACCGGCACCAGGACTCCGGAGGGAGGCATTGGGGAAGGATAGGTGGCCTGGCGGTAGGCTGGTAGAAGTGGCCCCCGAACTCATCGGCATCGTCGGAGCCGGCCCCGCCGGAGGCCGGGCCGCCGGCTCCCTGCGAGAGCGAGGCTTCGAGGGGCGGCTGGTGCTGCTGGGCGACGAGCTCGAGCCCCCCTACGAGCGCCCGCCGCTCTCCAAGGCCTACCTCACCGGCGAGCTGCCCCGGCGCAAGCTCTGGCTTCGCGGCCCCGAGTTCTACGCCGAGCACGGCATCGAGTGGCGCCCGGGCATCCGGGCCGCATCCCTGGAGGTCGGCCCAGGCCGGCTCCGGCTCTCAGACGGGGAGCCGCTCGACTTCGACCGGCTCCTGCTGGCCACCGGATCCAGGCCGCGCCGGGTCGAGCTTCCCGGCGCCGGGCTTCCCGGGGTCCTCACCTACCGGGACGTCAGCGACGCCGATCAGCTGAGGGCGGCACTGCTGCTGCGGCCCCGGGTCCTGGTGCTGGGCGGGGGCTTCCTGGGCTCGGAGCTGGCCGCGACGGCCCGGAGGCTGGGCTGCGAGGTGACCGTCGTGGAGACGGCGGGGTCGCTCCTGGCCCCGCTCGGCGCCGAAGCGAGCGGCTTCTGCGCGGGGCTGCACCGCCAGGCCGGTGTGGATCTGCGACTCCACGAGACCGTCTGCCGGTTCGAGGGCGGCGCCCGGCTGGAGGAGGCGGTCCTGGGCGGCGGTGAGACCCTCCCCTGCGACCTTGCCCTGATCTGCGTCGGGGCCGAGCCGAACTCGGGGCTGGCCCAGCAGGCAGGGCTCGCCACCGACCCCGGCGTGGTCGTGGACGGGCGCTGTCAGGCGGCCGGCACCGCCGTCTTCGCGGCCGGTGACGTCGCCTCCTGGTGGAGCCGGCGCTGGCACCGCCGGCTGCGGCTGGAGCACCACGACAACGCCCTGCAGCAGGGGACCTTCGTGGCCGGTGCCCTCCTCGGCGAGGCCGGCGAGTACGATCCCATCCCCTACTTCTGGAGCGAGCAGTACGACGCCATCGTCCAGCAGGTGGGGCTGCTGGGACCGGCCGGCGCGACGGTGCTGCGGGGCGACCCCCGGTCGGGCAGCTTCTCCGTGTTCCATCTCGAGGGGGCGCGGCTCGGCGGCTGCGTCGCGGTTAACCGCTTCCCCGACCTCTCCGCGGCCCGGCGCCTGATCGCGTCCGGGGCACCGGTCCCCGCGGACGTGCTCCGCGACCCCACCATCGACCTGCGGGACTGGTCGCGGGGGGCCGCCGAGGCGGCGGGCTCCCCCTAGCCTGGATCCGGCGCCCAGCCCAGGCGCCGCCGGGCAATCGCTATCGCCGCCGGGTTGTCATCCACCAGGAGGTAGCGGCGGCCCAGCGCCCTGGCCGCGACCCCGGTGGTGCCACTGCCACAGTAGAAGTCGGCCACCAGGTCGCCGGGGCAGCTGGAGGCCCGCACGATGCGCTCCAGGAGAGGGAGTGGCTTCTGGGTGGGGTAGCCGGTCCTCTCGGCGCTGCCGGTGGGCACGATCGTCATCCACCAGGTGTCGGTGGGCAGCTTGCCCCGCGCCGCCTTCTCCGGCTCCACCAGCCCTGGGGCCATGTAGGGGATCCGATCGATGTCCTCGCGGTTGAAGGTCCAGCTGTCCGACTTGGCGTACCAGAGGATGTTGTCATGCTTGCGGGGCCAGCGGTCCCGGGCCCGGCCCCCGTAGTCATAGGCCCAGATGATCTCGTTGAGGAACCGCTCCGGCCCGAAGACGTCGTCCAGCAGGAGCCGGGCGTGATGGCTTGCCCGGTAGTCGAGGTGGAGGTAGATCGAGCCCCGTTCCCCGAGCACCCGGTGGATCTCCACCAGCCGCTGACGCAGGGCCTCAAGGTGAGCCTGGCCGTCGAGCCGGTCGTGGTAGCTGGGACCCGAGGTCACCTGGAACTGGTACTCGCGGCCCCCGAAGCCCCGACGCCGCCCCTCCCCCGCCCCGGTACGGATCGACTCCAGACGGCGGTCCCGTCCGGTGCCGAAGGGGGGGTCGATGTAGACGAGGTCGACACAGCCGTCCGGCAGCTCCTGGAGGACCTTGAGGTTGTCGGCGAGCACCACCTCACCTCTCAGAGACTCCGGGCTCAGGCCGGCGTCAGCTCCGCCATCCCCGTCCCCGCCGTCCACTCCCTGCAACTCCGCCATGATCCCATCCGGCCGGGGTTGCCGGGGGGCGGTCCCAAAGAGCTGGCCGTCCCAGCTCTTTGGGACACGATGTCCATAGGCGTCAGGGCCGGTTGCTCGGAACAGCCGATGCGTTCGCCACATCTTGTCCGTAAGATCGGCCATAGTGACTGATAGTGGGCAGACGGCGGTGCGGGTGGCCATCACGGGAATGGGAATGGTCACGCCGATCGGGACCGGGGTGGAGGCGGTCTGGGACAGTCTGACCCAGGGTAGGTCCGGAGTCGGCACCATCACCCAGTTCGACGCCTCCGACTATCCCACCCGGATCGCCGGGGAGGTCCGCGACTTCGACCCCGAGCTCTACATGGACCGCAAGACCGCCCGCCACGTGGCCCGCTACTGCCGGCTGGGCCTGGCCGCGGCCCGGATGGCCCTGGAGGACTCCGGGCTGAGGCCTGAGGAGATGGAGCCGGACGACGTGGGGGTGGTGGTGAGCTCGGGCGCGGGCGGGATGGAGGAGATCGAGCGCGGCCACCAGGTCCTTATCGACCGCGGAATCAGCCGGATCAGCCCCTTCATGGTCCCGATGATGATCACCGACATCGCCGCCGGGCTGATCGCCATCGAGCTGCGCTGCGGCGGCCCCAACTATGCCGTGGTCAGCGCCTGCGCCTCCGGGAGCCACGCTCTGGGCAACGCCGCCGACGTGATCCGCCGCGGCGACGCGGTGGCGATGATCGCCGGAGGTGCGGAGGCGGCCATAACCCCGCTGACAATGGGGGCCTTCTGTCAGTTGGGCGCGATGAGCAAGCGTAACGACGATCCCCCCGGGGCCTCCCGGCCGTTCGACCTGGGCCGGGACGGCTTCATCATGGGTGAGGGCTCGGTGATCATGGTGCTGGAGGAGCTGGAGCACGCCCGGGCCCGGGGCGCCCGGATCTGGGCCGAGGTGCTCGGCTGCGGCTCCACCGCCGACATGTACCACTTCACCGCGCCCGACCCGGAGGGCAACGGCGCCGCCCGGGCCATGAAGGCGGTCATGCGCCAGGCCAACCTCCGGCCCGAGGACGTCGACTACGTCAACGCCCACGGCACCTCCACGCCGCTCGGGGATCTCGCCGAGACGCTGGCCATAAAGCTGGCCCTGGGTGAGAGGGCCAGCTCGATCCCGATCAGCTCCACCAAGTCCATGAGCGGCCATCTGCTGGGGGCGGCCGGAGCCCTGGAGGCGGCGGCATGTGTCCTGGCGATCGCCAAGGACACCATCCCCCCGACCATCAACCTCGACCAACCTGACCCCCAATGCGACCTCGACTACGTGCCAAACCGGGCCCGCCCGGCCCGAATCGACGTCGCCCTTTCCAATTCCTTCGGCTTCGGCGGGCACAACGCCTGCCTGGCGCTGGGCCGCGTTGGGGCCTAGCCGGCACCAGGAGATCTCACCGTGAGCCAGACTCAACCAACCGAAAGCCCCGCCGGCGCCGGCGCCCTGGACTTCGCCGAGCTGCAGAAGCTGGCCGCGGAGATCCTGGGGGTGGACCCCGAGCGGGTCCAGCCCGAGGTCAGCTTCGCCCGCGACCTGGCCGCCGACTCGCTCGATCTGGTCGAACTGATCATGGCCATCGAGGACCGTTACCAGGTGGCGCTGCCCGAGGAGTTGCTCAACCAGATGAAGCGTGTGGGCCAGCTCTGGGACTACCTGCTGATCCACGCCTCCGCCCCATGACCAGCAGCGCCGCCCTCGGGTTGAGCGGCCCCATGACCCTCCTCGGCCCGGTGGCGCTGCTCTTCCCGGGCCAGGGGGTCCAGCACGCCGGCATGGGACGGGAGCTGGCCACGATCTCGGGTGCGGCCGACCGGGCTCTCGCCAGGTCCGAGGAGGTCCTGGCGATGCCGGTGCGACGGCTCTGCTTCGAGGGGCCGGACGAAGAGCTGCTCCGCACCGAGAATCTCCAGCCCTGCCTGATGGCGGTCTCCTGGGCCGCCTTCGAGGCCTACCGCGAGCGCTTCGGGCTGGAGGGTGTGGAGGTGGTGGCCGGGCACAGCATGGGCGAGATCACCGCCTGCGCCGCCGCCGGGGCGATCTCCTGGGAGGCAGCGCTGGGGCTGGTCCGGGAGCGGGGCCGGCTGATGGCCGATGCCTCGATGTCGGCGCCGGGCAAGATGCTGACCATCGTTGGGCTGGGCGAGCCCGAGGTCGAGCGGATCCGGCGGGCCGCCGCGAAGGCCGGTGGGATCTGGCTCGCCAACCTCAATGCCCCTGACCAGTTCACCCTCAGCGGCCAGGCCGCGGCGGTGGCGGTGGCCGAGCGGCTGGCGAACCAGGCTGGGGCCAGGCGGGTGCTGGTTCTGGAGATCCCGCTCGCGGCCCACTCCCCACTCATGGCCAGGGCCTCCGCCAAGCTCACCGAGGCGATCCGGGCGCTGCCGCTCCGGGCCCCCCAGATCCCCCTCATCGCCAACGGCACCGGCCGGGTGATCCACACCGTCCGCTCCCTGCGGACCGAGCTGAGTGGCCACCTGCTCCGGCCGGTGGAGTGGGCCCGGACCATGGCCGCGATGCAGCGACTCCGGGTCAGCACCGTGGTCGAGCTGGGGCCGGGCCGAGTGCTGGCCAGCCTCGCCGCCAAGCACATGCCGGGGGTGGCCACCTGGAACGCCGACGAGCTCTTGGTCGAGGGCGTCGACTAGCGTGGACCTCGACCTCGCCGGCCGCTCGGCCCTGGTCACCGGTGGTGGCAAGGGGATCGGGGCCGCCATCGCCAGGGAGCTCGCCAATATGGGTGCGCGGGTGGTGGTCAACTATCTCTCGGACCGGGAGTCGGCCCTGGGGACCGCCGCCGAGCTGGAGGGCGCCACCACCTTCCAGGCCGACGTGGGCGACCCCCTGCAGGCCGCTGAGCTGATCGCCCAGACCGGCCCCTTCGATGTGCTGGTCAACAACGCCGGGATGTTGCGAGACCGGCTCCTGCTGCGCATGACCGCCGACGACTGGGATGCCGTCATCCGCACCGACCTCTCGGCCGCCTTCCACCTGACCAGGGCCTGCGTGCCCCACATGCTCAGGACCAGGTGGGGGCGGATCGTCAACATCAGCTCCATCGTCGGCCTCGGGGGCAACGCCGGCCAGGCCAACTACTCGGCCGCCAAGGCGGGGCTGGTGGGACTGACCAAGTCGGTGGCCAAGGAGCTGGGCTCCAGGAACATCACCTGCAACGCGGTCGCCCCCGGCTATGTGCACACCGAGCTCACGGCCAACTCCATCAGCCCAGAGCAGCTGGCGGAGCTGGTCCGGTTGACCCCGCTGCGGCGCCAGGGGACCGCCGAGGAGATCGCCGCCGCGGTGGCGTTCCTCTGCAGCCCGGCCGCGTCCTTCATCACCGGGCAGGTCCTGGTGGTAGACGGCGGGCTGGCGGCCTGAGTCGTACCGGACCGGTCCCCCCGCCCGGGTACGATCGAGAGGTGGCCCGGGGCCAGCGCGGTGAGGGCGCCGAGCCGGCTTCCAGTGCCCTCAGTCCCCAGCTGCGGGAGCGGCTCTCGGAGCTGGGTCGGCCCGATTGGCCCGGGACCGGTCCCGGGCTCGACGCCGGAGAGCTCTGGACCCAGCTCTTCAGACGCTGGGGCCGGCGCGTCGGCTTGATCGAGCTCTACCAGCTGGAGGCAGCCGCCCGCGGGGTCAGCATCGAGGGGCTCGGCCAGGACGACCGGGACCGGATGGCCGCCCACGTGCTCCAGGCCCAGTTCCCCGGCTGGACCGCGCCCCTCCCCGCCCGCGAGCCGATCGTGGTGACCCCTACGATCCCCGCTGGCCCCTCCACTTCCGGTCCTGGCAGCGGCGGATCCGGGCCGGCCTGGGCGAAGCCGCGCTCCGGGTCGAGCACGTGGGCTCGACCGCGGTCCCCGGGCTCGACGCCAAACCGGTGATCGACATCCAGGTCAGCGTCGTCCGGCTCGGCGATGAGGACTGCTACGTGCCCCAGCTGGCCAGACTGGGAGTGCCGCTGCGCTCGCGCGACCTCTGGCACCGGTTCTTCTGCCCCGCGCCAGGAGAACCGCGCCGAGTGCAGATCCACGTCTGTCCTGAGGGCAGTGCCTGGGAGCGCGACCACCTGCTCTTCCGCGACCACCTGCGGGCCCACCCAGAGGCCCTGGCGGAGTACGCGGCCTTGAAGCGGGAGCTGGCCCGCCGCTGGCGAGACGACCGCCCCGCCTACACCGACGCCAAGAGCGGTTTCATCCTGGACACCCTGGAGGCGGCCGAGGCGTGGGCCCGGGAGACGGGCTGGAGGGTGACTGCCGGCTGATCCGGCCCTCGGTCCAGCTCGGCCTAGGCAACCGGGTCGAAGCCGTCCAGCTCCGTTCCCGGCGGCTCCTCGAGGACCGAGAAGGAGGTCACCCGGGCAGACTCCGGCCCCCTCCGCAGCAGCTGCTCGAACTCCTCCAGCTCCGTCGGCGGTCCTTCGGCCACCGCCTCCACCTCGCCCAGGTAAGTGTTGCGCACCCAGCCCCGCAGTCCCAGCCTGCGCCCGTGGAGAGTGGCGAAGGCGCGGAAGCCGACCATCTGCACCCGACCGCCGATCCGGTAGTGGCGGCGGGCCACCTCCGCCTTCCTCCGACCCTTCCCCTCAGCCACAGCAGAAGGCTAGCGAAATCCCACTCGCCCTACTTGGGCACGGTGCGGCCCGCCTCCTCCTCGCGCGCCAGCATGAAGAGGAGGTCGGAGAGCCGGTTCAGGTAGCGCAAGACCTCGCGGTTTTCCAGTTCGCCAGCGCGGTCCAGGCTGACCGCCCGGCGCTCCGCCCGGCGGACCAGGGCTCGGGCCAGGTCGATTGCGGCCGCCCCCGGGCTGCCCCCTGGGATGACGAATCCCGCCGGCAGTCCCACCACCTGCTCCAGGTGGTGAACCTCGACCTCGAGGCGGTCCGCCGCCTCCGCCTCCAGGGTGGGGAAGTGGGCCTGCAGCTTCCCCCGCTCACCCTTGGCGGTGGCCAGCTCGGACCCCACCGTGAAGCACTGCCGCTGCAGCTCCAGGATCCGCTCGGCGACCGCGGCATGGGAGCAGATCGAGCGGGCCAGCCCCAGGGCGGAGATCGCCTCATCCAGCGCGCCGTAGGCCTCGGTGCGGAGATCGTCCTTGGGCACCCGACCCCCGTAGAGAAGGCTGGTCTCACCGCCGTCCCCGCCCTTGGTGACGATGCTCAGGGCGATCTCAGCTGCCGTCCGCGGCAGGCGGCTGGGAACGGAGGGCTTGCTCTTCCACCAGCTTGGTGGCGGCCACCGCGGCGGTGGTGCCGTCGCCGACCGCGGTGGTCACCTGGCGGGTGAGCTGGGCCCTCACGTCGCCGGCGGCGTAGATGCCGGGGATGGAGGTCTGCATGTTGACGTCGGTCAGGAAATAGCCCTGTGAGTCGTGCTCGGCGTGGGGGCGAAGCAGGCCCGTGTTGGGCAGGAAGCCGATGAAGACGAAGACGCCGCCCACCTCCATCTCCTCCACCCGGCCGCTGGGAAGGTGGCTGAGCCGAACCCCCTCCACCCGGGACCCGTCCCCGAGGATCTCCTCCACCACGGTGCCGAGCAGGAAGTCGATCTTGGCGTTCTGCCGGGCCCGCTCGACCAGCAGGGGCTGGGCCCGGAACTGCTCACGGCGGTGGATCACGGTCACCTGGCTGGCGTAGCGGGTGAGGTAGGCGGCCTCCTCCAGGGCGGCGTCGCCACCTCCCACCACCGCCAGGTGCCGCCCCTTGAAGAAGGCGCCGTCGCAGACCGCACAGTAGGAGACCCCCAGGCCGGCGTACTCCTCCTCGCCGGGAACCCCGAGCTTGCGCGGCTTTCCGCCGGCGGTGATGATCACCGCGTGGGCGGTGTAGGGCTCGCCCTCCTCGAGCTCGATCCGCTTGGTTCCGTCAGGGTCCACCGAGATGGCGGTCACCTGTGCAGTGGCCAAAGTGGCCCCGAAGGAGAGGGCGTGCTCGGTCATGAGGGCTGCGAGGGCCGGCCCCTTGACCCTAGTGAAGCCGGGATAGTCCTCAATGTCCTCGGTGTTGAGCAGCTCCCCACCGGGGATTCCGGCCTCGATCAGGACGGTCCGCTTCAGCGCTCTGCCGGCGTAGAGGGCGGCGGTGAGCCCGGCCGGACCGGCACCGATCACTGCGATCTCGTATTGGCGCTCGTTCACTACCTTTCCTGGCTGGGCGAAGCCACCTGGGTCCAATTCGATTCTACCCAGAGCTCCGCTGACCAACGCGGGCCCGACGGCGTGGCCCGCCCAGCGGAGAAGGCTGCGCGGGCTGGACCCAACCCGAGAGAGGGAGCAGGCAGATGCCCACGACCGGCCAGTTCGCCGACGGCGAGCGCCGTCGGCCGCCGTGACCTTCGGGGCCCGCCCCGGGTCAGACCACGGCCTGGACCTTGGTGCGCCCCAGCCGCGCCGGCGCGGTCCGGACCTCCCCAGCCGGCCCGCCCCGGTGCGAGTACTGCCTCCAGACCTCGTTGCCCCCGGTGCGCCAGTTGACGCTGGGCTTTTCCAGCAACACCGGGTCCACCCGGTCCACATAGGCGCCCACGGTCCCGATCACCGACTCGATCAGGGTCTCCCCCAGGAGGTGGGGCTTGAGGCCGAGGTCGAGGAGATGCTGGTGCTTGGCGTTGTAGTAGTGGTCCTCCAACTCCACCCTGGGGTTGGAGATATGGGAGATCTGGGTGGTGAGGCCGTGGTGCTCGCGGGCCTCGGAGACCAGATCGGCGAGCTCGTTAATGCTGAACTGCTCGGTGAACTGGTTGAACACCCGGCACTCGCTGCGCTCGGCTGGGTTCTCCAGGGCCAGGGTGATGCAGGCCATGGTGTCCCGGATGTCAAGGTAGCCGCGGGTCTGGCCACCCTGGCCGTACACGGTCAGCGGCTGACCCAGCGCCGCCTGCACGCAGAAGCGGTTGAGCGCTGTGCCCCAGATTGAGTCGAAGTCGAACCTCGTGGCCAGGTCGGGATGGAGGCCCGTGTCCTCGGTCTCGAGCCCGTAGACCACCCCCTGGTTGAGGTCGGTGGCCCGCATCCCCCAGACCCGGCAGGTGAAGTGGATGTTGTTGCTGTCGTGGACCTTGGAGAGGTGGTAGAAGCTCCCCGCCAGCTTGGGGAAGGGGAGGCGGTCGGTGCGGCCGTTGTGCTCGATGTCGATGTAGCCCTCTTCGATGTCGATGTTGGGCGTGCCGTACTCCCCCATCGTCCCCAGCTTGATCAGGTGGCAGTCGGGGACCCGTTCGTGGATCGCGAAGAGCAGGTTGAGGGTCCCGCTGACATTGTTGACCTGGGTGAAGACGGCGTGGTCGCGATCGATCATCGAGAAGGGGGCGCTGCGCTGCTCGGCGAAGTGGATGACCGCCTCAGGGCGGAACTCGGCGAAGAGCTGGTCAACCGCGGCGAAGTCGGTGAGGTCGGCGCGGCGCCACAGGATCGTCTTGCCGGTCAGCTCCTGCCAGCGCCGTACCCGCTGCGGCATCGACCTGATCGGGACCAGGCTGTAGGTTCCACCCTCCCGGTCCCAGCCTCGCCGGGCCAGGTTGTCGACCGCGACGACCCGATGCCCCAACCGGGACAGGTGCATAGCCATCGGCCAACCGATGTAGCCGTCGGCTCCCAGCACCAGCACGGTCAGACCGCTCGAACTCGCTTCACGGGTCATCTGCCCATCTCCCAGCGACATGCCGCCCAGGGGCGCCTCTTGCCGCCAATGCCCTCACCTGCATCATCGAAGGCCCGGTGGGCCAACCCGGCGATGTTGCCAGAGGCGATGAGATCAAGTCAATCGAGAAGGGGGTCGGAGCCGAGATTCTAAGCAGGAACTCAGCCGCTGAGCCAGGACTGGATCACCTGGTCGATGTGGGTGATCGGGATCGCGAAGGCGGTGGCCCCCGTCTCCGCCGCCAGGGTCAGGATCCCCACCACCTGGCCCCGCGGCGTGAGCACCGGGCCCCCACTGTTGCCGGGGAAGACCTGGCCCCCGATGCGCATCAGCCCGGTGTAGTTGGAGACCTCCCCGGGGGCGGCATCGGGTACGGTGGCGCTCTGGTCGAGCGCGCCGACCTCGGAGACGGTCACCGGGGGATGGCCGGTGGCCCCCTGGGCGGCCAGCACCACCACGGGCTCCCCGACCGGTGGCAGCGAGTCCTCGATCGGGAAGGCGGCCTCCTCAAAGCCCCAGACGTGAATCTCGGCCAGGTCCCAGGCGGGGTCGTCGTTGATCACCTCGGCGCTGTACTGGAGGCCGGAGGGCAGGAGGATGTGAAAGCTCTGGCCGTCGTGGACCACGTGGTCGTTGGTGAGGAAGTCGCCGGTGTCGTCGACGGGCCAGCCGGTGCCCAGCTCCTCCGAGGTGGGCCCCACGGCCACCACCGTCACCACCTCCGGGAGGTCAGCGGCCGCCACCGCCTCCAGCAGCTGGCTGGCGGCGGCCGGCATGGGAGCGGGGCTCGAGCTCGCCGCTGACGGGCTGGCCTCGGGCCGGCTGCCGGTGTGGCGGTGGGGGAGGTTGGTGCCAAAGATCACCGCACCGGACCCGACCGCGATCCCCATCGCGGCGATCGCCAGCACCGAGACCATCCGCCGGCCAAGGTGGCGGCCCGCTGGCGCTTCTGGCTCGGGTGGTGAGGGAGGGGGCGGTCCCTCCCTCTGCGCCCAGAGCGATGGCAGGGGAGGGTGAGGCACCGGAGGCTGTGCGGGAGCACCGGGCACCCAGGGCAGCGGCAAACGGGGAGTTTCCTCCGCGCCCGGATGGCTGGGCTGATCCTCCGCACGAGGATCCAGATCCGTGTTCACACCTCCGGCGCATGGGCCGATTACGCCTGGACTCCCCCGACCACGCTAAGCATATCCCTGCTGCAGCGCCCTGCCGCCACCGGCACCTCAGGCCGGCGGGCTACCGCTAGGTGGCCGCGTCGGGGCCGGGCCGGCCTCCGACGGGGTCGGGGCCCGCCGACGGCGCCAGATCCAGAGGGCGCCGCCGAGGACGAGCAGCACCACCACCACCGCCACCAAGGCGATCAGCCAGGCCGGCGCTGGAAGGACGTCGGCACCGCTGGCCGTGGCGATCAGGGGCACTGGGCTGATGACGATCGGGTTCGGCACCGGCACCACCGGAGCGGACCACTGGACCATTGCCTGCCCATCCCCCTGGGCCGGAGCGCTCGCGGCGTCAAGGATCGTCACCGAGGTCGCGGTGGGGCTGACGTAGCTCGTGCCGCCACCTCCCCCACCCCCGGCCCCGACCGCGTAACCACCGGCGGTACTGAGGCAGCTCTCTCCGGCCGCCCCTCCCCCACCTCCGAGGTAGCCGCCACCACCGCCGCCCCCGCCGCCCCCGCCGCCCCCGCCGCCGAGGCTCTGTGACGTGCCAGCCAGCGTGGCGCTGCTGGCGGCTCCACCGGAGCCCGGCGCAGAGTCGGTCCAGGTTAGGCCGTCGGCGCCGGGCGGGCCGGGCGCGGAGCTATCGTCACAGGCTGCCGGTGCAGCGGCCCCGCCCGGCCCCGCCACCGGACCCGGGGGGACCGCCAGCGAGGTGCCGCCCGGAGACCCGGCGGCGGCGATGATCTGGGCTGAGATGGTGACCGAGTCGCCGGTCCCGCCGCTTCCCCCCGCCGCACCACCGGCGCCGCCAGAGCCCGGGCAGCTGCTTCCCGGGCTGCAGCCGGGAGCGGCCCCGGCCCCGCCGCCGCCCGCCGCCAGGAGAAGGAGGTCGCCCGAGCTGTCCGTGACAAAGGTGGCCCCGCCGCCACCACCCGCAGCGGACCCGCCCGCGCCGCCGTTGGGATAGCCACCGGTCGACTGCGAGGAGGTGGCGCTCCACTGGCCGGAGGCACCCACTGTGATCGTGAGCTGCTCACCTGGGCTCACCGCCAGGGTACCCACCACCTGGGCACCGGCACCGCCGGACGCCCCACCCGGGTCCGACCCGCCGGAGCCGCCGTCGAGGGTGAGCGTGATCGAGGTCACCCCGTCCGGAACCGTCCAGGTGACCGGGGCGCCCGGGACACTGGGATTCCAGGATGCCGTGCATTCGCCTGCGGGGTCGCAGTTGGAGCTGGGCACGGGAGTGCCGATCGGCGTCGGGCTGGGGACCGGGCTCGCGATGGCGATCGCGGTAGGAAGCGGCGGAGGACTGGGGGCCGTGGAGGGGCTCGCCGTCACCGCCGGCGTCGCGGTGCCCGCCGCCAGTGGCGTGGCGGCCCGGGCCACCGTGGCTCCCCCGGCCGGCAGCAGAAGTGTCAGGACAGCGGCCCCGGCAGCGGCTAGATAGAGCGCAGCGGGTCTGGTCAGCTGGGCCATGGATCCCTCCGCCAGGTGGCCGGCCCCGATGAGGGGCGGGCGAGCGGACTACTGCAGAGGGGACGCGGGGACTTCGCACTCGGTTCCATCGATGGCGGGGACCGGGACGGTGCCGAGGTGGCCAGGATCACCGTCCAGCCTCGACCACGAACCTCTCAGTCCGTCCCGGTCTGCACCGCCCCGAGGTGACCAAGGCCGCCCCGGGCGCTGAGGCGGTCACCTCGATGAGGGGTGGCCGCTCGGCCCTGTCCCTGAGACCCGCGGTTCCGGTCACGTTCCCCCACCGAGACAGCGACGGGGGGAGCGTATTACCTCATGAGGCGATATAGGTAGAGGAGCCATGCGCGCCTCCCGACTAGGCTCTCGCCTGCTGGCGGTGGGCTGTGCGGTGGCTCTCCTGGGCGCCGGCCTGGTGTTGGGTGCCACCCCCGCCCTGGCCGCCCCGAGGCCAGTCGGAGCTCCCAGCTCGTCGCCACTCGTCACCCCATCCGACGCCGCCGTTCAGCCCCTTCTCGGAGCAGAGAGTCAGGCGGATCTGTCAGTGCTCCTCCAAAGCGGCAGCCGGACGGCGCCCGGGGTCACTGCGGCTCCCAGCCTCGACCCCAGCAACGCGGCCGAGGCCGCCAGCTCCACCTCCGGCGGGGCCTACACCGCCCTGCTGCCCACCCGGCTGCTGGACACCAGGGCCGGAGACCAGCCCCTCGGGCCCGGCGACAGCCGAAGCCAGACCGTGACCGGGGGCAGCGTGCCGGCGCCTGCCACCGCGGTCACGCTCAACGTGACCGCCACCGATACGACCGCCAGCAGCTACCTCACCGTGTACCCGGCCGGAGGGACGCAGCCGTTGGTCTCGAACCTCAACTGGGCTCAGGGTGAGACGGTCTCCAACCTGGTCATCGTCCCGGTGGGCGCCGCCGGCCAGGTCATGTTCTACAACGACCTGGGCCAGGCCGACCTGGCGGTCGACCTAGAGGGGTACTTCGCCCCCGAGCCCTCGGGCACGACCGCGGGCAGCTACGTCCCCCTGACGCCGGCCCGGATCACTGACACCCGGGTCGGAAGTGGCGAACCCTACGCTGATGGGGCTCTGACCCCGGGGAGCACCCTGAACATCCAGGTGACCGGTGGGGGCGGCGTGCCCGCCTCGGGGGTCGCCGCGGCACTCCTGAACGTCACCGTCACGGACACCAGCGCCAGCAGCTACCTCACCGTCTATCCGGAGGGGGAGGCTCAGCCGCTGGCGTCTAACCTCAACTGGACAGCCGGTGAGACCGTCGCCAACCGGGTCTTGGTGCCGGTCGCCCCGACCGGCCAGGTCACGGTCTACAACCAGCTGGGCAGCACGGACGTGGTGGTCGACGTCGATGGCTACTTCACCGATGGCAGCCCGCCGCCTGGTGATGCCTCCCTGTTTGTCCCCGTCAGCCCGGTCCGCCTGCTGGACACGCGCCAGACCGGCCAGACCCTGGAGCCAGGCGGGACTCTCCCCACCGCGATGACCGGACTCGATGGCATCGCCTCCAACGCGATCGCGGTGGTGAGCAACGTGACCGCCACCGACACCACCTCCCCCAGCTACTTCACGGTCTACCCCGGAGGGGTCCAGCCGCTAGCCTCGGACCTGAATTGGGGTCCGGGGCAGACCGTGCCCAACCTGACCGTGGCCAGCGTCGGCGGCGCTGGGGGAACCTCGTTCTTCAACGCCGCAGGGACAGCCGACCTGGTCATCGACGTGTTCGGATACTTCGTTCCCGCACTGACGACCCCGGTGATGGTCACCACGACCTCACTGCCAATGGCGTGGGCGGGCACCGCCTACCAGACAACCCTCCAGGCCTACGCCGGCACCCCCCCCTACTCGTGGCGGGTCAGCTCGGGCTCGCTCCCCTCCGGGTTGAGCGTGTCTGCCAGTGGGGTGATCAGCGGGACCGCCGGCGTGGCCAGTACTTCCCGCAGCTTCGTCGTCACGGTGACCGACTCTGCGACGCCGACGGCCCAGACGGCGACGGCGCCACTGTCACTGGACGTCTGCCCGGCGAGCCCGGTCGGTCTGATCCTCCGGGCCCCGACGGTGAGCTATGCGCTCAACTGGTCTGGCTACGTGGCCACGGGCGGTCCTTTCACCTATGTCACCGGAACCTTCAATGTGCCAAGCCTCCTGGCCACACCGACCGAGACCTTGGCCGCGATCTGGGACGGGATCGATGGGTTTGGGAATCTCTCGCTGATCCAGGCAGGGACGAACGAGACGTATCTCCCCAGCGACAACACCGTCTACACCGATGCGTGGTGGACCCTCTCCACCTTGGGCTACTACGAGCAACCAATCGCAATGACCGTGGTCCCCGGCGATCGGATGACGGTGACGATCTACCAAACCGCGGCCAGCAACTGGATCATCACCATACTGAACGACACCACCGGTGCGACCTTCACCACCGACCAGACCTATTCAGCGCCGCAGGTCACCGCCGAGTGGGTGGTTGAGGCTCCAGGACTTGGCGGAACGACCAGCAGCCTCGGCGACTACAGTCCCGATGTGACGTTCGCCGGCCTGAGCGCGGCGGGACCGCAGCGCACGCTGTCCGTGGTGCGCATGCTCCAGCCGGGGAAGACGGGGAAGCTGGTGCAGATGTCGAGTCCCTCGGCACTGACAGAGGCTGGCTTCGCCGTCGCCTACGGGAGTGCCACCCCACCGCCGCCGTGATCCGCCTTGGGTCACGCCCGCCAAGGTCCACGACGCACCGGGCCGATGATCGAGGGGCCATCCGACAGCTGGCTGATCCCCTGACCTGGCCGACGGTGGGCGATGCCGGGCGGGCGTGGCAGGGCTCCGGGCCGCCGCACGAGAACGCGGCGATCCCCGCACCCAGAGCCGCGTGGGAGCTGGCGGTGGAGTCCGGGTCCCCTGCTCCAGCCACACCCGGGGGCCAGGGTGCTAGCCGCAGGCACAGATAGGAGGGAGCTAACCGGGGACGCACCTCATGGCCTCAGGGGTGGGTCGCGTCCGCCGGGAGGCGAAACGCTGGGAGGAGAAGGCCCGCCCGGGCCACGTGAGGCCGGCCCGAGAGCCCTGGAGGCAGTCTGAGAGTTCCCGGGGGCGAGAAGTGGCTACAGCGGGCACGTTGTCTGCGCAGGGTGACCGGGCCGTGCCAAGGCGCCGGCTGACGCCCATCGATCTCCGGCGGTCTGGCTCCGACCGGGGTGAGAGGGATGGGGAGAGAACTGGCTCGCTTGCTGCCGGGCGCCTCCGCCACTGGGGCGTGGTGCCGGGAGCGGGACTCGAACCCGCACGCAGTGACCTGCACAGCGCCCTGAACGCTGCGTGTCTACCGATTTCACCATCCCGGCCGCAGCTGAGAATCCTACCTGACGGGAGCGCCCCCCCTGGACCGGGACAGCTGGGCGGGGACCCGCTCAGAGGCTCCAGTTGACGACGTCGCGGAAGCGCTGGCTGGGATCCCCCACCGTGCCGATCCCCGGGGTGTGCACCGAACTCAGGTGCACGTAGAGGTCGACCGGGGTGTAGAGGAAGACCCCGGGCATGTCCACGAAGAGTCTCTTGGCCACCTCCCGGTAGGCACTGAGCCGGTCGGCGGGGGTGGCCGCGGTGGCCAGGGCGTCCAGAGCGTGGTTGAGGAAGGGATCCGGGGCGGACTGGCTGAAGTTGAGGCTCTGGCCGGGCTCGACCCCGGATCGCCAGAGCGAGGTGAGGTCAGGGTCGGGACCGTTGTCGAAGCCCACCAGGGCCACCTGGAAGTGTTCGGGCGAGAGGGTGTCGGAGACGAAGCCCCCCTCGGAGAGGGTCTGCACCGTGACCAGGAACCCCTGCTGGTCGAGCTGGCCGGCGACCTCGGAAGCCGCCTGCGGAAGCGGGGGCAGGTTGGGCACGTCGAGGGAGATCCGGAGATCTAGACCATCCCGCTGCCAGAGGTGCGACGTGGGTGAGCGCCTCCATCCGTCGCCCTGGAGAAGCGAGGTCACCGAGCCAAGATGTCCGGCGCTGCTGACCGCGCTCTCGGCCCAGGTGATCGAGTCCGGCAGCGGTCCCAGCTGAGGGATCCCCAGCCCGCGCAGGGCGTCGGACACCAGCGCTCCCCGGTTCACCGCCGCCGCGATCGCCTGCCGTACCGGCAGTTCGTCCAGCGGTGCGGAGTGCTCGTTGAAGAGCAGATCGACGAAGGCGTAGGTGACGATCCGGGTCCGGACCAGGCCCGCTGGCAGCCCGGTGAGGTCCGATGGGGTGGCCGCCAGCCAGCCGTCCACGGTCCCCTGAGCCAGAAGCTGCTCAGCGGCGGCGGAGCTGGGCGTGAGAAGGATGTCGAAGCCGTCCAAGATCGGCCGAGGCTGGTAGTAGGGGTTGCGGGAGAGGGTCACCTGGTCGGCCCCGTTGGCGACGACCCGGAAGGGCCCGGCGCTGGGGGCGAAGAGAGCGTCGGTTCGCTGGTCCCCCCGGAAGAAGAGCCCAGGTGAATGGTGGTAGTGGGCGGCGGGCAGGACGGCATCCTCGGCGGCGGTCGGGAAGCTGGTGCTTGGCCCGGGCAGCACGAAGGTCCCCGACCACAGCGAGCTGGCGAAAAGGCTGACTCCGGTCCAGGGTGCGGCCATGTCCGGATTGGGAAACCTGGGGGACTGCAGCACCGCCAGGGTGAAGGCGACATCCTTGGTGGTAACCGGGGATCCATTGGACCAGCGCCGCCCGGAGGAGAGGGTGAAGTGGTACCGGGACCCGCCGCGCTCTGACTCCCAGCTAGTGGCCAGCCCCAGCTCCGGAGCCCCGTCAACCCCCTCCTCCATCAGGCCAGGGCCCGTCAGCGCCCCCACCGCCTGGGCGACCGGGTCGTCAGGCGAGAGCAGAGGGCTAAGCGGAGAGGGGCCCACCGGGGCGACCACCGCCTCGGTGTAGACCTGGTGGGAGGAGAGCACCCGCAGGGAGATGCCGAGCGCGATCCCCCCACCTACCAGGAGGACCAGGGTGCCAACCGCCGCCAGGAACCGAAGCGGGTGGCGAGATGGGCTAGGGAAGCGCCACCAGGAGGCGGCTCGCTCTAGCCAACGCCCAAGCGGATCTCCACCACCGCCACCAGGGCGAAGGCGACGGTCAGCCAGATGGAGGCGCGGAAAAGCACCCTTTCCAGTCCCCGACGGGTCCGATAGCCGCCACCCATGTCCGTCCCCCCCCCGATCGTGCCGCCAAGGCCGCTTGAGTTGGGGGTCTGGAGCAGGACGGTCACGACCACCAGGATCGCCAGGACCATCTCCAGGACGCCGATTGCGGACTTCACCATGCCTCCGCCACAAGATCGGGCGGATTATAGCCTCGGAGGCTGGGAACCTCCGCCATGGAGGTCTGCTCGAACCGGCTCGGCTCCTCGCCCTCGACGATCCGCCAGGCGGTGGCCGCGGCCAGCTCGCCCCCCTCCACCGCGAGCACCACGTAGTGATAGCCCGGCCAGGCCCTGTCGGTGTCGAGCTGGCTGGGGCGGGCGACGTGGTCTGGGTGGGTGTGGTAGAAGCCGACCACCTCCTGACCCAGCTCGCAGGCCCTCCGCTCGGCCAGGACGATATCCCCCGGGTCCAGCTCATAGCGGTCCTGACGGCGGTCCTGGACCAGGTTGTGGCCCTCCAGGACCAGTGTCACCTCGACCTGATGCTCGTCAGGCACGCCCACCAGCACCCCGCAACCCTCATGGGGGTAGGCGGCCTCGGCGAACCGCCGCATCAGCGCCAAGGACCCAGGACGCAGGAGCAGCACGGGTGCCGCCTTCGCCGTCATCCGGCCCCACTCAGGGCGTCGCCCAGATGGCTGGTGCCCTGGCCGGGAAAGACCATCAGCGCGACGCCCTCACGGAGACCCTCCTGGACCAGTTGCTCCCGACCCCAGAGCACCTCGCCCCGGGGAGTACCCGGCCAAGATACCCTCCTCCCGGGCTGGCCTGCGAGCGAGATCGCGGGCGGGCTCGGTGGGACCAGCGAGCCTGCGGTGGGCAACCGAGGGATCGTGGGTGCCCGGGACGATCGCGCTGCTCCCCGCTCGCGCACCTCCTGCCCGTCGACGGTGCCCTCGGGCTCGAGGCTGCAGGAGGTCACCGGGGCCCGCGGGCTGACCTCTTCCGCATGAGCCAATCCCCTTTGGCGAAGCGGGCCGAGCCACCCAGCTCTCTCTCGATCCACATCAGCCGGTTGTACTTGGCGGTCCTCTCACCACGCGAGGGGGCGCCGCTCTTGATCTGGCCGGCCGACACCGCCACCGCCAAGTCGGCGATGCCGCTGTCCTCGGTGTCCCCGGAGCTGTCGCCGACCACCACGCCCAGCCCGCCGCGCCGCGCCTGCTCGACCACGTCGAGGGTCTCGCTCACGGTGCCGATCTGGTTGAGCTTGATCAGGATCGCGGTGGCAACTCCCTCGTCGATCCCCCGCTGCAGTTGCAGAGGGTTGGTGGCGAAGATCTCGCCGCCGACCAGCTGGACCTCCGGGCCCAGTCGCGAGGTGAGCTCCTTCCAGCCCTCCCAATCGTCCCCGGCGAGTCCGTCCTCCAGAGACACGATCGGGTACTGGCGGACCCAGTCCTGCCAGAGGTCGATGAGTTGACTGGAACTGAGGCTGCGGCCCTCGCCCTCGAGGTGGTACCGACCGTCGTGGAACAGCTGACTGGCGGCCGGATCGAGGGCCAGCGCCACCTGCGCTCCAGGGCGGTACCCGGCCCGCTCGATAGCGGCCAGCACCAGCTCGACTGCCTCCACGTTGCTCTTGAGGTTGGGGGCGAAGCCGCCCTCATCCCCCTGCCCCACCTCGTATCCACGTTCGAGCAGCACCTGGCGCAGGCTCTGGAAGACCTCGACGCCGGCCCGCATCGCCTCGGCGAAGCTCTTCGCCCCAACCGGCGTCACCATGAACTCCTCGAAGTCGACCGAGTTGTGGGCGTGGGCTCCGCTGTTAAGCATGTTGAACTGGGGAAGCGGGAGCAGGCAGCTGCCGACCCCACCCAGGTAACGGTGGAGCGGCAGCCCCAGGAAGCTCGCCCCCGCCCTGGCCACGGCCAGGCTGACGCCGAGCAGGGCATTGGCCCCCAGCCGCGACTTGTTGGCGGTGCCGTCGGCCTTGAGCAGCTGCCGGTCCACCTCGCGCTGGTCCAAGGAGTCCAGACCGTGGAGCAGCGGCCCCAAGGTGGCGTTGACGTCGGCGATGGCCTGATCCACCCCCTGTCCCTGGTACCGGCGGGGGTCACCGTCCCGCAACTCCACGGCCTGGTGCAGCGCGGTGGAGGCCCCCGACGGCACAGCGGCCCGACCCACCTCACCCCCCGTCAGCGTCACCTCCACCTCCAGGGTGGGGTTGCCTCGGGAGTCCAGGATCTCGCCCGCCAGCACCCGCTCTATGAAGCTCAAGCCAAGCCTCCCCAAATGCGCCGAGCCAAGCGCCGGCGAGCCGCTAGTCTCGGGTGACGATGCGCCCGCCCAAGCCCCGACTCCTCAGATTGTCGGCCGGCCGGTGGCTCATCGCAGCGGCGATCACCCTCATCGTGTTGGCGGTCCTCGCCGGAGTCCTCGCCAGCCTCAAGCAGACCAACACCGGGGAGGGACCGCGCCAGGCCCGGCTCCAGGGCAGTCTGCCCCTCCGGCCACTGACCGTGGGCCGCCCGGCCACCTTCCACCTCACCCTCGACGACAAGGGAGGCACGGCCCTGGACCCGGCCTGCGTCGGCGGCAACCTGACCCCGGAGTTCACGGTGCTCCAGGTCACCATCCTGGACAGCCCGGCCAGCAGCTGGAGCCACGACCGGTCCTGCGGCGACATCCTGGAGGGCAACTCGAAGGTCAAGGTGGTGATCACCGTCATGCCACTGCATCCCGGTACCTACACAGTCAGGCTGCTGCCCCAGGAGAGGGCCAGGCTGGGGTTGGATCAGGCACCACCGGTGAGGTCACCGTGCGCCCCTGAGGAGGCCCTGGTCGCCTCCACCAGGGCCCGGTGCACCCTTGGGGATCCGGCCACGATGTTGCCGCTGTAGGGAAGTCCCTCGACTCCCTCCCAGTCCGAGACCCGTCCGCCCGCCTCGGTGACCAGGAGGGCTCCGGCGGCGATGTCCCAGAGCTTGAGCCCGAGCTCGAAGAACCCGTCGAAGACCCCGGCCGCGGTCAGCGCCAGGTCCACGGCGGCGGCCCCAGTCCGGCGGACATCCTCCACCTTCCACAGTACCCGCTCCAGGGCCGAGACCAGACGCGGGATATCCCTCTGAGTCTTGTAGGGGAACCCGGTGGAGACCACCGCCTGGGACGGGTCGGTGTCGGCCAGGTGGAGGCGGCGCCCCTCCTCGTCGAAGGCCCCCCGGCCGGCCGAGGCGGTGTAGGTGAAGCCCAGGAAGGGGGTGTGGACCGCCGCGACCACCGGCTCTCCCCGCTCCAGCAGCGCCACCGAGACACCGACCAGGGGGAAGCCCCGGCTGAAGTTGGTGGTGCCGTCCAGAGGGTCCACCACCCAACCCGTGCTGGGCACCGGGCCGCCGGTCTCCTCGGCCAGGATCGGCAGCTCCGGGAACACCGAGGAGAGAATCCCGACCACCACCTCCTCGCTCTCGCGGTCGACCGCGGTGACGTAGTCGCCCGGACCCTTGCTCTCGGTGGCATGGAAGCCAACCCCGGCCGCCTTGATCACGGCACCGCCAGCCTGGGCCGCGTAGCGCGCGGTCGCCAGCGCCAGCTGGCGGTCGGGAGCGGCCTCGGTCTGGTTCAGCGCCGGCCCCGGCCCCGCGGGGGCTCGCGGGAGACCTTCTTCTTGCGCTTCTTGTCCTTCTTGCTGACAGGAGCGCTGCTGAGGAAGGCCTCCCGAGGCGGCTCCGGCGGTCTCGGGGGCGGCGGCGGCAGGTCGGACTCAGTCATCTCGGCTCATATGGTGCCAGTTCCGGGTGCCTCCCGTCACTCAACGGAGCCGACCAGGGTCCGCCCCGAGCCAGAGAGGCCGGCCGGGCCGGAGCCGGGCCACCGCCACGCCCCGGAGCGCCTCCGCCGGCAGCGGGCCGAACTGGTCACTGTCAGTGCTGGCGGCTCGATTGTCGCCGAGGACCCAGATCAGGCGGCGCTCCCGGCTCACGGCGCCGACCCGCTTAACCAGCTCGAAGCCGGGCCGGTGGGGATGCACCACCACCACCACCTGGCCGAGCCGGGGCAGCCTGCGGGGTGCCCGACGGACCAGCACCCAGGCCCCGGAGGGGAGCAGCGGCGCCATGCTCTCGCCCTCGACCGCCACCAACTGAGGCAGGAGGGCGCGGATCAAGCGGGTCAGACGAGTGATTCCGCCGCTGGCCACGGCCTGATGTTACGTTTGACAGGGGCCGGGCCGAGGGTCCGGTGAAGTTACCAACAAGGGAGATGCGCATGACCTTCAACCTCAAGAACAGCCTCGCCCCCCGGCGAGTGGTGCACGCCCACTGCGACATCCCCTGTGGGATCTACGACCCCCACGAGGCCCAGCTGGCCGCCCAGACCGTGGAGACCATGGTCACCAAGATCAAGGCCCTGCCCGACGACGGCTCGGAGGCCAGCCGCAACTCCTTCGCGCGAATGGTGACGGTCAAGGAGCAGCACGCCGAGCGGGTCAAGCATGAGGTCCAGGTGCTCTGGAGCGACTACTTCAAGCCCGAGCATCTGGAGAAGTTCCCTGAGCTCCATGACCTGGTCTGGAAGACCCTGAAGGCGGCCTCGGCAACCAAGCAGACCGTCGACGCCGAGAAGGCGGCCGAGCTGCGCAGCAAGGTCGACGAGGTGGCCCGCATCTTCTGGGAGACCAAGAAGTAGGCGGAGCGCTTGAGACCCGGCCCGGCCGGGGCGCCGGCCGGTAGCCGCTCCGCCCCGGCCCCTCACAGCCGGAGTCGACGGTGGCCGGCGGGCGTTCCTGGTAAGGCTCCCGCTGGGGGGCCTGGCTGCGGCGCTCCGGTCTGGCGCCGGGCCCCCAATCTCCCGAATCGGTCGAGCCTACAATCGGCCCACAGGCATTCGCGATGATGCCCAACCCATGGGAGCAGACTTGTTCAACCTAGACCCACTTCCCGACCCGGCTCCTCCGACCTGCGGCCGCACTTCGACCTCGTACTCGCGGCTCTCCTCCGCCGGAGGCGCAGCGTGACAGCCGGCGAGCGGATCAACTTCCATTTCGACCCCCTCTGCCCCTGGGCCTGGATCACCTCCCGCTGGGCGGTCAGGATGGAGGAGCTGGGAGAGGTCGAGGTCGAGTGGCGGCTCTTCTCACTGGGAGCCGTCCACGTTCCCCAGGGTGAGGAGGTCCCAGACGAGCCGATCGGTCCCAGTGGGATGGCCTTGCAGCTTCTCGCCCAGGCCCGGCGGCTCGAGGGCAACCCCGGGGTTGGGCGACTCTACACCACCATGGGCACGGCGGCCCACGTCCGGCGCCAATCCATCGCCGACGAGGAGGTACTGGCGGGCGCCTGGGAGGAGGCGGGCTTCGACCCGGCCGGCCGCGAGGCGGCGGCGGCGGACCTCACCCTCTGGCAGCAGGTCCTGACCGAGCACCGGGCGGCGGTAGCGGCCTGCCAGGCCTTCGGGGTGCCCACCATGATCCTGGACGGCGGGAGCGGACCCGGGATCTTCGGGCCCATCCTGACCGAGGTGCCCAGCGACGATGAGGGCCGGGAGCTGCTCCGGGACTTCCTCCGTCTGACCAGGCGTGGCTACTTCTTCGAGGTGAAGCGGGACCGCGAGGGGCACCCCCCGAAGACCGGCGCCTGAGGCGGCGGCGGCGAGGTCGCTGAGCCTGGAGCGGCTCTCCAGCCTGCCCCGGTTCAGAGCGCTGGCCCATCGTTGCTCGACCTCGGTGGCTGCTCTAGTGGAACCGCCTGATGCGCAGGACGGCCGGCCGCCAGGCGCCTTGGAGCAGGCCAAAGCCGGGCGGCCAGTTCCGTCCCGGGTGGGCCTCGGCCTCCGAGTAGTCACTCGATAGCGCCTGGCGGATCCCGGAAGGTCAGACGGGGAGCCTTGGTCGATCAGGACGAGCGGATCTGCCCCGGCAGACTTGACGCGGGGCCCCAGGTGTTGGCGAAGAGCCTGGCCAGCTCCTCCTCCGGCATCGGCTCAAGGATCAAGCTGGTGAGGTGGCCGCAGAGACGGACGGCCGGGGACCGCACCGCGGACTTTCGCTCTGAGAGCAAGCTCGGCCGGGAGGGACCCCAACCCCGCCAGCGGAGGCGGGCTGGGGCGCTCAGTTCACCTCCGCCCGGCGGTCTGGCCCGAGGCCGGCACGCAGACGGTGAGAGCGGACTCCCTCACCACCACGGAGAGGACCGACCCCGGCGCGAGCAGCTCGCCGTCCGCTTCCCGAGCCTGGGGCCGGCCGGCGATGACCTCCACGCGCCGGGCCTTGAAGGTCTCGAGCCTTCCTCCCCCCGACCCCCGACCCAGCAGGCTGAGGAGGATCCCGACCCACTGGTGGAGCCACCGAGGTGCGATCACCACGACGTCCAGCAGGCCATCGTCGGGCAGCGCATTCCGGACCAGGCTCATGCCTCCCGGAAGCCTTCCAACGTTGGCAACCAGCACCGACCGCACCTCGCGCTGAAGCTCGGGCCCACCGTCCAGCCGGACCTGGGCGGGGAAGCGCGGGTCGCCCAAGTGGCGCAGGCCCGCAGCCGCGTAGGCGGCCCACCCGAGTCGATGCTTGGCCCTGTGGCTGGTGTCGGCCAGCATCTCCGCGTCCATGCCGATCCCCGCCGCAATCGTGAACGTCAACCCGTCCACCTCGCCGAGGTCGATCCGGCGGCGGCCGCCTCGGGTGGCCAGCCGCACCCCCTGGACGACGTTGGCGGGGAGGCCTAGGTTCAGGGCCAAGAGGTTTCCGGTCCCGGAGGGGAGCACAGCCAGGGCCACATCCGTCCCTGCCAAGGCCGACGCCGCTGCCCTCACGGTTCCATCTCCCCCACACACGAAGAGCACTTCCGCCCCGGAAGCGACGGCATCCCGAGTCTGGCTCTCGCCGGTCTCCTCAGACGTCGTCTGGAACCAGGCCGGCTCGGGCCAATCGTCCTGGGCCAGCGCCCGGGAGATCGCAAGGCGCAGACCCTCCCGATTGGCGATCCGGGCCGGGTTCACCAACACCGCACTGACAGTCATGGCCGGGCGCCAGGCCTCGCCCCACCGCCTCTCACCGGCCTGGGCGAGATCCGTTCAAGCACGTCCGAAGCGTGTCACAACGGGCGGTCGCCAAGTGCGCCCAACCGCGACCCATGGCCGGGGAGGGATGGAGGCGACTCCGGGAATCGAACCCGGGATCGCGGTTTTGCAGACCGCTGCCTTACCACTTGGCTAAGTCGCCCCGCTCCGGCGGAATTGTACCCGCCGCCCCCCCACCACTCAGTCTCAACGGTCGGCGCGGCCACTGCAGCCGTCAGGCCCCAGGGGCCAGCCAGGGATCTTGGAGCTGCCTCAGGGAAGGGTGGAGGCAGTCCTCCTGTGCCGCCATGGCGCCGTGGCCGAACTGATCGTGGTCCGGCCGGATCGGCTCAACGCGATCGTCCGGGAGGTGTCCACCCAACCCTGCGAGCGTCTGGAGTGGGTGGGCCGACTCGGCAAGGTCGCTGCCAGGTGATCACCCGAGACGGCTGCGGATCACGCTCGGGGCGGACCCGGCCCGGAGCCGGCGACGCCGCAGCGCTGTGCCGGGGACGCGGGAGACTGGTCGGGGTGCGGCACACGCCGCTGGCGACCCTGATCCTGAAAGTCCCGACCACGAGTCGGTGGCCGCGGTCGGGCCGAGGCCGATTTCACCCTGGCTCCGGCTCCTCGTCCCGCTGGCTCCACCAGCTCGTCCTTGGACAGCTTGAGCGGATGGCCAGGAGGCACACTGCTCCAGATGCGCGTGCTCTCCTCAGGCCGAGAGCCGAGATCGGGAGGAGATCTTCAGCCGGTGCCGCGGGCTCGGATCTGGGCCAGGGCCAGCCGCTGCTGGCGGGGCTCCGCCTGCAGCCCGAGGGGCACCTCGGGCCGGACGCTCTGGAAGTGCCTTTGGCGATCGCCAGGCTGAGCCGACGCCTGGCGACTCACGAGCTGCTTGCTCTGCGCGGCACCCCTATCTCAGCGGCGTCGCGGTCGGCTAGCCGGCCTGGCGTCGGCCACCGGTCGGCTAGTCGTCTTCGCGGCACCGGCCGAGCTCAAGCGGACACCTCGCACGGTCGACCCGCCTCCGCCGCGCTGATCCAGGAGCGTGGATCCGCGAAGGTCGCACCCCACCTCGCGGCGATAGACTTGAGCGCGATGTCGCAGTCAGCATTGGGAATCGCATCCCCACTCCGCTTCGCTCTTGTGGGGGCCGGGTCCATGGGCGCCAATCACGCCAGAGTCGTCAAGTCTGACCCCCAATGCCGCTTGGTCGAAGTCATCGACGTTGACATGGCCGCCGCCCGGAAGTTGGCGGCGACATACGGGTCCCAATACGGAGATTCGCTTGGCCGGATCGACGGTATCGACGCGGCGATCGTCGCCAGCTCCACCGACAGCCACTTCGAGCCGGTTCGGACATTCCTCGAAGCGGGCATTCCCACCCTCGTGGAGAAACCGGTCGCGACCTCGCTCGACCAGGTCCAGCGAGTGGTGGACATCGCCGCAAGCACCGGAACCCCCCTCATGTGTGGATTCGTCGAACGGTTCAATCCAGTGGTAGCCACTTCGAAGCAGCTCATCAACGATGACATATTCCACATTCGCACTCAGAGGCAATCGCCTCCGCCCGGCCGCTACTCCTCCAACGCCGTCTGGGATCTCCTGATTCACGACCTCGACCTGGTCCTCGGCTACTTCGGCCCCGGGGCGTGGTCCTCACTAAGTGCAGTGGGTTTCGTGGACAAGTCCACGTCGTCCCTGGAATCAGCCGAAGCGACATTCGAGCTGCACGGGGCGATCGCCAGCACCATGTGCAGCCGCCTCTGGCAGCGAAAGGTCCGCAGCATTCAGATAGCCACCTCCTCGACCGTGCTTGAGTTGGACCTCGTCCGACAGACCCTGACCATCTACAGGAACATCGCCCAGGAACAGTTCATTGGAGGCGCAATGATCTATCGCTCGGCCACCACCGTGGACGTGCCCTTCGTGCGGCATGCGGGCGAGCCGCTCGCACTGCAACTCCAACACTTCGTCGAGCTGATCAGGGGCACCGTCGACGCGGAGGAGGAGCGAACGAGCATCCTTCCCCCTCATGCTCTCGCCGAGACAATCGTCACATTATGCGCATAGCCATTTCGCAAGTCAGCATCGGCGCCGAGGAGAGAGAGCTCGTCGAGAAAGTCCTTCTGAGCGGCAACCTCGCCCAGGGGAAGTTCGTTGCGGAACTTGAAGCGAGGTTTGCCGATCTCGCTCAAGCTGCGCATGTCGTCGCCACGTCCTCTGGGACGACCGCCCTCCAGCTAGCTCTCGAGGTTGCGGGCGTGGGACCGGGAGACGAGGTGGTCACGTCGCCTTTCACCTTTGTTGCCACCTTGAATGCAATCCTCGGCCGTGGCGCGGTGGCCAGGCTGGTGGACATCGATCCGGTCACCTTCAATGTTGTCCCAGAGCTCGTCGAGGCCGCACTCGGAGCGCGGACGAAGGCCCTCATGCCAGTCCATCTGTACGGCCTGCCGGCCGATATGGAACGGATCGGAAGTCTGGCACACCAATACGGCCTCAGGGTCGTCGAGGACGCTGCTCAGGCTCACCTGGCGACGCAGGGCGACTACCATGTGGGCACACAGGATCTGGGCTGCTTCTCCCTCTATGCGACCAAGAACCTCCCCGCTGGGGAAGGCGGCCTTGTCACCGCTCGGGACGAGGCTGACGCCGACCTGCTGAGGGTCCTCCGGAATCAGGGAATGCGTGCCAGGTACGAATACGTGGCGGTGGGCTACAACTATCGGCTGACCGACTTGGCCTCCGCCGTGGCGCTGGGCCAACTCACCCGTATCGCACACATCATGGATGCGCGAAGGCGCAATGCCGAGTTCCTCACCTCGGCGCTCCAACACATCCCTGGGCTGATCACGCCCCAGGTACCATCGGGTTACACACACGTTTGGCATCAGTACACCGTGCGTGTGACCGCCGAGGCCCCACTCACCCGCGATCAACTCGGCACCGCCCTCGACGCCAAGGGCATCGGGACTGGTGTCTACTACCCCAAGGTCTTGGTAGACCACCCCATCTTCGCGGAGCACCCCAGTGTCCTTGCCGATGAGCTGCCCGTCGCCCGCCAACTGGCAACCGAAGTGATCTCCCTCCCCGTCCATCAGGGGCTGAGTCTGGTGGACCTAGGCCGCATCGCGACCGCGGTGAGGGCGAGTTTCGAGGGCGAGTGAGTGTTCCTCGGCCGTCGGGTGGCCGCCATCATCCCAGCCTTCAATGAGGAGCGTCACATAGCCGGCGTCCTGGCCAACATGCCCGACTTCGTCGACCACATGATCGTCATCGACGACAAGAGCACCGACCAGACGGTCAAGGTGGTCTCTGAGCTGGTGGATCCCCGGATCGTGCTCATCTGCCAACCCAGCAACCAGGGATTGGGCAGCGCCCTCGTCTCCGGCTACAAGCAGGCCCTCGCCCTGCAAGCCGATGTGGTCGTGGTTATGGCAGGTGATGACCAGATGGATCCCGGCTATCTTCCCGCGCTGCTCGAGCCGATCTGCACCGGCTCAGCCGATGTCACCAAGGGCAACCGTTTCAGCTCCCGAGCATCCCTGCGAACGATGCCGAGGAACCGGATCATCGGTAGCCTCGTCCTCACCTGGCTCACCCGACTGGCCTCCGGCTATTCGCAGCTGCAGGATTCCCAAAATGGGTACGTTGCGATCTCCACCAGGGCTCTCAGGATGGTTTCGCTTGCCTCCTTGGCCCACGGGTACTCGGTGGAGAACGCGATGCTCATCGAGCTCGGCCGCATCAGAGCGAGGCTGGTCGACGTTCCCATTCCCGCCCGGTACGGAACCGAGACCTCAAAGATGAGATTGGCAAGGGATGGGCCGGCCATCCTAGGCACCATTCTCCTTGGCGTGGCCAAGCGCGTCGGGAGGCTGGACCGGAGACGGCGCGGCAAACGGCCTGTGCGCCTCTAGGCGTGAAATGACATTCGTCCATCCAACCGCAATCGTCGAAGATGACGTCACCCTCGGGAACGATGTCAAGGTGTGGCACTTCGTCCATATTCGATCCGGCGCCCGTGTGGGAGACAGAACCCAGATCGGCAAGTCGTGCTATGTGGACACTGACGTGATAATCGGAACCGGCTGCAAGATCCAGAACTTCGTCTCCATCTACGCCGGCGTCACCCTCCAGGATGACGTCTTCGTGGGTCCCAGTGTCACCTTCACCAACGACTTGAGGCCACGCGCCTTCGGCGAGTGGGAGCGTGTCGACACAGTGGTCAAGAAGGGGGCATCCCTGGGCGCGAACGCCACGATCGTCTGCGGCAACGACGTCGGTGAGTACGCCATGGTCGCTGCTGGCAGCGTAGTAACACGGCCCGTGGGAGACTACGAGCTGGTCGCCGGAATCCCCGCTCGCCGGATTGGGTACGTCTGCAGGTGCGGGAAGAGGCTGACCGAGAGAACGGAGTCCTGCTCCCACGGGCAAGGGCAGGAGTCGAGATGAGGGCGTCGAGACTGTTGGCCAGTACCCGCACGACCGGAGGGTCTCGATTCGCCGGTTGGCCCGAGTTGTCGCGTCGGCTCATGGCGGGAGCCGCGCTTGCGATTCCATCACAGGTGACGGGGCCGGCGGAGCAGCGACGCCCCAGAAGTGGGGGCCGTCGCCCCGGGCCTAGTCGGGACACAACGATGGGCTCAGCGGGAAGTACTGAGTCGTCGCAGTCGCGTTCTTGGTCAGAATGCGACGTTTCTCGGGATGCCGCATGGAAGCAAGGTCCTGCGCCCGCTGCCGTGGCAGCGTTCCAGGCTGAGCCGACCTACTCCCCGAGTTCGGGGGGACCGCAGCCATGGGCGGGCGTCGCTCCCACCGATGACATGGCGCGTGCGCCGAAGTCCGACACGGCAGCGAGGCGACCGGGCGAGCGAATTACACCGAGGATCATGGGGCGTGAGTAACGCCGACATGCCCGGAACCGGGGCGAGGGATGCGTCCGGCGGGCGCCCGGGTAGCCCAAACCCCCGCGGCGCTGTTCCGATCGTTGCGTTCCTCCGTCGCCGGGAAGGCCCACTCGAAGTGCCGACACGGGTAGTCGTGCTGCTCTTCGTGGCCATCTCTGTGGTCGCACTCACCCTCAGCATCATGCTCACTCCCCCGGGTCAGGTCCCAGACGCTGGCATGCAATTCGACCGGGCCGTGGAGGTGTCTCAGGGCAGCTTGATCGGCCTGGTCCGGGATGGGAACTCTGGCGACTTCCTCCCCAAGGGCGTCGTCACATTTGAGATGGCGTTCGCCCCAATTCCCACCCACCCAGCAGCGAAGGTGACGCGGTCGGAGCTCCGAGAGGCGGATCGTAGCGTGTGGGGTCGAGCGCAACAGTTCGTGATCTTCGGAGGTACCACAGAATACCCACCGTTCGCCTACCTGCCAGGAGCACTGGCCGTGTGGCTCGCCAGAATCTTCAGCAGCCGAGTCATCGTCGCGTACTACATGCTGGAGTGCTTCAACGCCATCGTGTTTGTGGCACTGATGGGGTGGGCGCTGACTCTCTTCCGCGGCATCGCAACATCTCTTCTGGCTGCCGTGGCTTTGTTGCCCATGACCATCGCACTTGCAGGTTCTCCCTCGACCGACGGGATCATCATCGGTCTGGCCGCGGTTTTTGCCGGAGTCGTTTACCGCGAGCTGGCGGACGATCCTCCACATCTCACTGGCCGGGCCGAGATCGTCGTGGACCGCCGACGAGGCCTGGCGGGATGGGTGCCGGCACTGTCGCTGCCAGAGTGGGGAGCGGTGTGCGCTCTGAGTGTGGCCGTGCTAGCCAAGCCAGCCTACTTCCCTCTGGTTCTAGCGATCGGTGCCGTCCAAGCGAGGCAGCACGATCTACTGCGATATGTGCAGCGGGTTGTGCCAGTGGCAGCGCTGATGGGTGCAGTGCTGGCGGCGTGGTACCTACTTGGGGCGCGCTTCCAAGGTGCCTACGCCGTAGCTGGACCGGGAGTGTCTCCGGTCGCTCAGATTAGGTTTATCCTGACGCACCCTGTGCGCATCGCCCACGTCGCTGAGGCAACCCTCAACTCGCAGAGTGTCTTCTACTGGCATAGTTTCGTCGGCATCCTCGGTTGGCTTGACACGCCGCTTGAGTCGTGGCTGTACCTGAGCGTCCTAGTCGGCTTTGGCGTACTGCTCGCCATTCGACTCGTCTCCGGCAACATCGACTGGTCAGCGTTGCTATGCTGCGCCGGGGCAGGTATTCTAGCCTCTGCTCTCGTGTTCATCACGCTGTATGTGGACTGGACCCCGGTGGGATCGTTGGCAGTCCGAGGCGTTCAGGGGCGATACTTCTTGCCGGTCGCGCCGGTGATCATTGCCGCCCTAGGAGTCGACCGGGCGCGGGTGGCCTGGGCAACGGTGTGGTGGCGTGTTAGCGCCGCCGCCTGGCTCGCGATGGCGTGGCTCGCGGTCGGTGGGGCCAGCGCCGCCTTGCTTGGACGATACTGGCTGACCTAGGTCGGTCCTTCGGCACGTGCCCGTGGGGCCGAGAGGGCGGAATTGCGACGCCCCGTCGAGGTGTACTTCCCCGAAAGGGGGGCGAGGTTGAGATCGTCGACTCCCGCCCCCTGGGGGACACCCTGGTGCTGGACCAGCTCTGGCGCGAGCAGGGCATCCACCAGAGCCTCAAGCAGCTGCTGGCCGGGAGAAGACTCGATCCTAGGGTGGACACACCCGGGTTCGACAGCAGGGGAGAGCAGGAAGGGTGAAA
>JBEKRL010000005.1:0-53403 GCA_049518775.1 Candidatus Dormibacteria bacterium | reverse complement strand
AGAGAGGATCCTAGTCACGACGACAGGTAGCCTCTTGGAGGGACCACGCGATGACCATCGATGAGCTCTGGGAAACCATCCTCGGGAGCGCACCAGCGGACTGGGTGCACCACGAACTTGTCCCAAACCCGGCGCAGCACACCAGCTTCGCCGCCTTTCGTCCCGATATCGGCGTCGGGCTCCAGTGGGGAGCCACCTGTGTGGCCAAATTCGAGGAGTCTTGGGTGGCGCGTTTTCCCGACCGATCCGCATACAGCGTGTGGGTCGACTCACTCTTCCAAGGGCACATGGTCGACCGAACGGCTCTGGTGATCGTGGATGGAGGGCGCTGCTACCTTCCGTTGCCTCAGGGTATGGACAGAACGTCGGTCATAGAGCGCGATTACCGGCTGGCCCGCCTCATCCAGGGCATCGTCCACCGCAATCAGAGCTTGGTGGACAGCTACCTGGAAACGGCTGGGGTACAGCGGCCCGGCTGACCTCCCGAGGCTCGTCGTCTGGCTGCCCGCCCGCTTGGCCCCGGTGAAGGCTTCCAGGTGGGCTCGGCGGCCATCATGACAATGCGGGCCTGCAGGACCTGACGATGAGGGACGACCCGGCTCCGCGCCCACCCCTCCAGCTGCTCACGTTGAGTGCCGGTGATCCCCAGCAGAGGCACGGCGAGCGACATGCCACGATCATCTCTTCGTGCCAGCTTACTGTCGCTCTACTCGTGCGACCGCACGTACTCTAGGAGATCCTGCGGCGGTAAATGCCCCGGGCGAAGATGTACGCGACGATGAGGATGCCGACACACCAGGCAAGGGCGATCCAGATGTCGGTGCCGACCGGCCTCTGCGCGAACAGGTCGCGGATCGTGTTGACGATGGACGTCACCGGCTGATAGTCGGCGAAGGCGCGCACCGGGCCGGGCATGGTGTCGGTGGGCACGAATGCCGAACTGATGAACGGCAGGAAGAGGATCGGGTAGGCGAACGCACCCGCGCCGTCCGCGGACTTCGCGGAGAGACCGGCGATCACGGCAATCCACGTCAACGCCAGGGTGAAGAGGATCAGGATGCCGGCGACCGCGAGCCACGCCAGCACTCCCGCCCCCGAGCGGAAGCCCATGAGGAGGGCGACGAGCACGACGATCACGAGCGCGATCAGATTGGCGACCAGCGATGTCAGCACGTGCGCCCAGAGCACCGCCGACCGTGCGATCGGCATGGAATGGAATCGCTGGAAGATGCCGCTCTGCATATCCAGGAAGAGCCGGAATCCGACGTAGGAGATGCCCGACGCAATCGTGATGAGCAGGATGCCGGGCAACAGGTAGTTCACATACGAATGCGACCCTGCCTTGATCGCACCGCCGAATACGTAGACGAACAGAAGCAGGAGGGCGATCGGCATGATCGCGGTCGTGATGATGGTGTCCGGGCTGCGCGTGATGTGGCGCAGGGATCGTCCCAGCAGGACGGCGGTGTCGCCAAAGAAATGCTTGGTCATCGTTGTTCCTTACGCGTCCCTGCCGACGCTGCGGTCATCGCCAGCGTCGCCGCTCTTGCCGCCGTCACCGACGATGGCGAGGAAGACGTCCTCGAGGGTCGGCTGCTTCTCGACGTACTCGACCTTGGCGGGCGGGAGCAGCTGCTTGAGCTCGGCGAGGGTACCGTTCACCATGATCCGACCTCCATGGAGGATCGCGATCCGGTCGGCGAGCTGCTCGGCCTCGTCCAGATACTGGGTCGTGAGCAGCACCGTCGTGCCGTGCCCGGCGAGCTCCTTGACGGCCTGCCACACCTCGATACGTCCCTGGGGGTCGAGCCCGGCCGTCGGCTCGTCGAGGAAGATGACCGGCGGATCCCCGATGAGGCTCATCGCGATATCGAGGCGCCGGCGCATGCCACCCGAATACGTCGACACCCTCCGTGCGGCCGCCTCGGTCAGCGAGAAACGAGCGAGCAGGTGATCCGCGATCGTGCCCGGGTCCTTGAGGTGCCGCAACCGGGCGACCAGCGTGGGGTTCTCCCGCCCACTGAGGATTTCGTCGACGGCCGCGAACTGTCCGGTGAGGCTGATGGCCTCCCGCACGTCCGCAGCCTGCGTGGCGACATCGAAGCCGCTGACGCTGGCGGTCCCCGCGTCGGCCTTGAGCAGCGTGCATAGGATGTTCACGACCGTGGTCTTGCCCGCCCCGTTCGAGCCGAGCAGGGCGAAGATGCTGCCCCGCGCCACGTCGAAGTGCACGCCGCGGAGCACCTTCAGCTTCTTGTACGACTTCTCCAGGCCCTGCACGTGGATCGCAGGTCCCTGGACCTGATCGGCTGTCATCGGGACATCCTTTGTCTCTGTCATCACGGCCGGTTGCCCGCGACGCGATCGACGGCGTTGGTCAGCCGTTCCCGCTCCCGCCTGATCCCCTGACCCTCCGGGTAGTTCCGAAGAGACGCCTCGGCGAACTGGATCGTGGTGGGGTTGCCGGCGCCGTTGGGATCGAGCCGCGAGAAGACCGTCCCCTCCCCCACCTCGAGGTCGATGCCGTCGGGGACCACCTTGCTGCCGGAGGACTTGCGAAGACCCGCGACCTTCAGCGCCGGTGCGGTCGGGGTGGCGGTCATGTCTCATCTCCCAAGCTCAGTGGGCCCGCCGGCGGCTCGACCCGGCGGACGGTGATGTCGCCGTACGCGGTGCGCGCGCGGATCTCGACCTTCTCCTCGCCGGGTGCCGGCGTCTGAGCCACGTCCAGCTCGCTGTGGACGCTGCCGTGGCGCGTGCCGAGGTCGAGCCAGGCGGCGACCCCGGCGCGAACTCCCACCTCCAGCTTCCCGGCGCCGCTGTCCGCGACCACCGACCCGCGGGCGACCTCGAAGAGCCGGATGGGGCCGAAGGCCGTCTTCGCGGTCACGCTCGCATCCGCCCGGTCGACGGAGATCCTCCCGTTGGAGGCGCGGGTCAGCAGGTCGCCGGTCACCTCGCCGATCCAGGTGTCCCCATTCGAGTTCCTGATCTCGGCCGGGCCGGCGATGCTGTCGATCCGGATCGTGCCCGAGCCGGTGCGGATGGTGGCCTCGCCGGCCGCTCCCCCCACGGTGATGTCACCCATGCCCGTTCCGAGCCGCACCGGCCCGGCCTGGTCGAGCTGGATCTCGCCCATGCCGGTCTTGACGCGACACTCGCCCAGGCGGCCGCTGCAGAGCACCGCGCCCATCCCCACCCCGGCCTCCAGGCTCGAGCCCGAGGGCAGCTCGATCCGGACGTCGATGCACTCGCGGCCCCCTCCCAGGGGGAGGTACTGCCACGACGCACGGGGGCCCTTGATCGTCAGCCGACCAGACTGATACTCCACCCGGGTCTGAGCGGCGCCGTTGACGTCGGGCTTCTTGGTGCTGTCACGCGGACGCACCTCAACCTGCGTGTCGGCGCGATCAGCGGGCGTGTCGAAGGTGGGCATGGCTGTTCCTCTTGATGGCGTGACGGGGGATCCCCGTTACCCGAGCGCGTCGTAGGACCTCTCCCGGATCGACTAGCGCGCCCATCCCTGGTAGCGGTCAGTTCTCCGCGCACCGCGGGGCTCACTTCGATGGACGGTCTCGCCGCGCTCCACCGCGGCGGCGGTCACGCGGACGACCCAGGCGTTGACCGAGAGCCCGTCCCGGCCGGCTGCGTGCTCGATCCGCGCCTTGAGCCGATCGGGCATCCGCAGGTTGATCCGCGCCATCCCCCCCTCGTCGCCCTCCCAGGTGACCGGGACGGGCGATTCCAGATCTCCCCCGTCCTCGGCCAGGTCGGCCGCGGGACGAGCCGTGGGCGCCGGCGTGACCACGAACTCGGGGTCCCGGCCTCGCAGGCGCAGCTCGACCGAGCCCGGCGCGAGCTCGCAGGTGATCTCCTCCACCGCGGCGGCGAGGGCGTCCTGCAGCGCCAGCCGCAGGGCCGAGTCGAGCGGCGCGACCAGCCGTTCGGCGACCGTCCGGGCGTCGTCACCGGATGCCTCGGCGGCGGTCACCAGCTGGCGGTTGATCTCCTCGACGTACAGACTGAGGTTCATGGCGCCACTATAGCGCCATCATGATGCCATGTCAAGTAGGTTGTGTGCCGCGGTGGCACCGATGGCGCCGCCAGCTGCGGGGTCAAGACCGCCGACGAGGTCCTGGCCATGCGACACCGTCAACGTTCCCCTGAGACAGTCCACTAGCTCTGCCCGCTGCGGCTGGGACTCGACCAGCACCCACCCCAATCCCAGCTGAAAGGATCAGGCTCCCGGAACGCCGCCGCGCGGCGGCATCGCGTGAGATATAGCATCCGCGAATTCCCGAGCTCCTGTCCGCGAGAACGGACCTAAGGACTCAGTGCCTGCACGTCCCCCGGCAGTCGAGACCGTTACCCATGCTGCGTGGAGTCTGCGTTGAGACAGCTTCACGTCTTGAATTCGACTCAGGGGCACACTTTGCTCGACGACCTGCGTGATGCCCCGACACACGACCAAGCGCTGATTGGTCAGGATCATGCGGTGCCGACGGCGCCAGATGGTCCAGAGGCCTAAGGACAGCAGGAATGCAGGCCACGTCCAGAAGGCTGAAACCGTCTCGTCGCGCAGGATCTCCTCTCCCGGATTCAGTTGAATCGTCGCAGCTGCCATTAGCGTCCTCCCCTGCCGACCTGTCGCACGAGGAAGGGTTGCTCACCTCCAGCGGGGCGAACACCGATCCCCAATCTCCGACTGCAGCGCCCCGTCACCCGCCTCCCGGCTTCGACCTGCCGCCCTGGGCATGGGGCACTTCTGAAGCTCAGGTGGCGGGTCCGAGGCCCGCCGGCCCGATGGAGCTGGGTTCGTGCCCAGGACCGTCGGGTCGCGCCGACTCGGGGGTCAGCTCCCCGGTCAGCCCCCAGAGTTGGCCCATGGCCGGGGGCGGACCCGGGGGCCGCCTCGAGCCGGCAGGTGACCCCAAGGCCAACCGACGTCCCCGGCGTGCAACCAGCTGATGGAGCCCTCGTCAGGCGAGGGCCGCGCGCCTCGGTCGCCGGGGAGGGAGTGCCCTGGACCGCCAGGTCCGAGTCGGCCGCAGCCGGAGCGGCCGCCCCAGGATCGAGCGGGCGCGCATCTCTTGGCGAGGCCGCGGCCGCCGGAGTGGTCGGCTCCATCATGCCGGGGTTCCCCCGCCGGATCCGACCGCCCCCTCGTCGCCGATGGCGGCGAGCAGGGCGAGGAAGGCGGCGTGCAACGGGGTGGCGATGTCGTGGCGCTGGCCGACGCGAACGACGGCGCCGTAGAGCGCATCCTGTTCCATGGGTCGGTGGGCCAGGCGGTCGTAGAGCATCGACGTGCCGGCGCCATCGGGCATGCCGACCACAGCACCGAGCAGCAGGTCGACATAGCTGTCGTCGATGGCGGCCCCCTCGGCCCGAGCCACCGCCAGGCACTCCCCGACCAGCGCCCGGCCGACCGCGGACACGTCGGGGCGCCGCATCACCGCCACGCGCCGCTCGGTCAGCGCGGTGATGCCGTTGGCGACCACGTTGGCGCAAAGCTTCTGCCACAGCGCCGAGGTGAAGTCTTCAGTCAGGTGAATACCAGCCGGGCTGTCCTGGTACAGGGCGGCGAGGGCGGCCCCGGTCGGCCCAGCGGGGACAATGAGGAAGCCGTTGCTGCGGTGGACGATGTGGCCGGGCCCCACCACTTCGGCTCCGCAATAGACGACGGCGGGCACGATCTCGGTCTCGGCATGCGCAAGCCAGGGGCGAACGCGCGCCTCGTGCTCGACGCCGTTCTGGAGCACCACCACGCGGGTGGCCGGCCCGGCCAGGGCGGCGAGCCAACCGGCGGCTCCGGCGGTCTGGTGGGCCTTGGTGGCCACCAGGAGCCAGTCGACGGGGCCACCGACGGTGGCAGCCACCTGGCCCGGCTCAGTCAGCAGGCGCGGGGAGAAGCGCTGCGACTCACCGGACAGCTCCGACTCGACCACGAGTTCTTCGAATGGCGTGCGGACGCAGACCGTGACGTCGGCGGAACCGGCGGCGATCAGATGGGCGGCGAAGAACGACCCCACGGCGCCCGCCCCCACCACGGCGACCGTCGGCCGGGCCCTCGCCTTCTCCATGGGCCGATGTTATGGGCATCCCCGCGGCCGTGGTCGTCCCAGTCGGCCGGCACCGCCGCCGTGGGCCCACCACAGTTGGGGGCCCAGCTCGCGGGCCCGGCCGGGCTACCCCCACACCGCCCCCGCATCTGCACGGAGCGGATCCCCCCGGGTCACTGACCCCAGCTGAGCACCGGCAGGGTCAGATCGACGCCACGCTGGGGCTGGAGGGTGGCGCCGTGGGGCAGCACCGAGCGCACCAGGTCCTCGTAGGCGATGCGCACCTCAGGATAGCGCAGAAAGAGCAGATGGACGTACTCCTGCGCCACCGGGCGTGGAAGCCGACGGAGCCGCAGATGAACCTCGGAGGGCAGGTGGTTGGCCTTGCGCCCGTTACAGCGCTTGCAGGCGACCACCTGGTTCTCCCAACTGTTGGGTTCACCGCCTCGGGACACCGGGATCACATGGTCGATGGTGAGCTCGGCGGGAACGCCTTGGAGGCCGCAGTACTGGCAGCACTGCTCGTCCCGAAGCAGCAGGTTGCGGCGGTTGGGTCGCAGCATCCGGCGTGGCACCACGATGTTGCGCAACAGCCGCACCACGATCACTCCGTCACCGAGTCGACGCTGGGCCAGCTCCGCAACCACCATGTCCCTGACCGAATCGTCGAAGAAGGCCACCCGCTCCTTGGTCAGGAGCACCACCAGCCGGCGCCGGCTGATGACGTTGAGGGGCTGCAGCGACGCGTTGAGCACAAGCACCGGCATGGCACCAATTGTGAGCGCTCGCCGGTGCCGGTTCAGCCCCGGCTCATCCCCAGCGCTTGCCTCAGCCCTCCCACGTGCCCCAGGGCCCCGGGGTTGCTGGTCAGTATCACCAGCAGCAGAATCGCCGCGACCAGAACAACCAGGGCCAGGTACCCGGCCACGGAAGGGCCGGCGGTGGGCGAAGGCAGTCGCTGGGACACGACTCAGACCTGCTCGCCGCGGTCCAGCGCCGTCTCTTCCGTCCAGCGCCCCTGAGGATCGAGCCCGACCCGCAGCGACCGCCAGCCGGAACTCCTCCAGGCGAGCGCCAGGGTGAAGAGCCGGGAGACCTCCTCCCGCTGCCAGGAGGTGGCGGTGGCCGGACGGGCGGGACCGAGCTGGCGGGCGAGCAGCTCCAGGGCGCTGGGCAAGGACCGGGCCGATAGCGAGATCACCGTGCCCCCACCCGGCCGCGGCAGGATCGAGAGCAGCTCATTCAGGACCGGTTCCGGAGGTTGGACGAGGACCAGCGGGCCGCCGGTCAGGGCCGTGCGGATCGTGTCCGGATGCTGCGGGTCGAGGCTGGGCCAGCCCGGGGGCACCCACCAGTCCGAGGAGCCGAAGTTGAGCACGGAGGTGCCCCAGGCCTCGCGGTCGATCCGCTCCAGCAGGGCGGCCAGGGCCAGGTCGGGCCGGGGTCCAGCCACCAGAAGCGCTCCGCCCCCGGCGACGATCCTCCAGGCCTGCTCCAGGTCCCCCTGGTCCAGCTCCGCCGGCGCCCGGGGCTCGACCCGGACCAAGAGGTGGGGACGGCCGGTGAGGGGCGGCAAGAGGAATTCGAGGGCGACATCCCCGGCCCATCCATCCCCGCTCAACGCGTCCTCGGGCAACCCCAAGGCACGCCGGACAGTGGCCACAGCATCGCTGACGGCGGAGTCCGACAGCTGCTGCCCCACCTGGGCCCAGGAGCCACCGCTGAACGTCTCGAGCGACGAGCCGGGACGGATCCGGACCGCCAGAGCACCACGCTCGATCGGCTCCCGGGCGACCAGAGGAGCCCCACTGAGGTCAAGCGCGGCCGAGCGACGCTCCGGCTCGCGTGGCTCCTCGTCGGCGATCCAACCGCCCGCCGATGGCGGCGGTGGCACCGCGTCGGCGGGCCCGCTCTCCCGCCAGCCCGCCGGAGGGGGGACGGACCGCGACGGCGACGGCGACACCGGCGGGGCCAGAGGTTGGTTGGGGGAATCGATCAGGGTCATGGTCACTCCGGCCACCCGGAGGGTGCCCCCCAGCTCCAGCAGCGCCCTGCCTCCGGCCGGCAACCGTCTGCCCTGGACCCAGGTGCCGCTGAGCGCACCCAGGTCGTGGACCTCCAGCCCGTTGGGATCCCGGACCAGCTCGCAGTGGCGGCTGTCAACCGCCTCGTTGGGGTCCAAGTGGCTCACGTCGACGTCCGGCACCGAGCCGCCGGGCAGGCTTCGGCCGAGGACGATCGGGTAGCGCTCCAGGGTCACCGTGGCCCCGTCCAAGGCGCGGAGGGCGAGCAGCCTCTGGACACTCATCTGCTCAGGATCGCACGCCGGCGGGACGGGGCGACGTCAGTCGGAGACACCCCGGCTCTCCAACTCGGCAATGAGAGCCGGCACCAGCCTGAGGGCATCCCCGACCACCCCCAGGTCAGCCAGCTTGAAGATCGGGGCCTCGCGGTCCTTGTTGATGGCGACGATGTGCCTGGCCCCCTGCATCCCGATCGTGTGCTGCATCGCCCCGCTGATGCCGCAGGCGATGTACACGTCCGGCTTGACCGTCTTTCCGGTCTGTCCCACCTGGCAGGAGTAGGGGGCCCAGCCGGCGTCGACCACGGCCCGGCTGGCGCCGACCGCCCCGCGCAACAGCTCGGCCAGCCTCTCCAGCAGTTCGAAGTTGCGGGGATCCTGGAGCCCGCGCCCCCCGCTGACCACCACCCTCGCCTCCTCCAGCTTGGGGCCGCTGGTGGCCGCCACAACCGAACCCAGCCGCCGAGCTCCCCGGGGGAAGTCGTCGGGAAGCGCGACCGGGATCACCTGGGCAGCCCCGCCGCCGGCGCTCGCGGCGGCCACCGACCGGGGCCGCACCAAGACCAGCGGGCTCGGGCCCGACAGCTCGGTCCAGAGGTTCTGGGTGGCGCCGAAGGCGGAGGTGGCCGCCGCGAAACCGACGCCGCGGGGATCCACCTGGGTGGCGTTGGCCAGAACCGTCAGGCCCAGACGGGCACTGACCCTCGCGGCCATATCCCGGGCATCGTGGGTCGCACCGAGCAGGACCAGGTCGGGGTGGTGACGCTCAATCAGCCCGGCCAGGGCGGCCGCGGCGGGCTGGGTCACGAACTGCCGGTACTCGTCGTCGGTTCCCAGGTAGACGGTGCCGGCGCCGTACTCGCCCAGGGCACGGGTCACCTGGGCTCCCTGGGGGTCGAGGACCACCGCCTCGACCTCGCCGAGCGGGCGGGCCAGGGTCAGCACCTCCAGCGAGATCGGGGTCGGCTCGGAACCGGCCAACTCCGCGTAGACCCAGACCTTGGCCATCGTCAGATCACCTTCAGCTCAGCCAGGAAGTCGGCGATTCGGCGGGCGGACTGGCCATCCTCGTCGATCACCTCCCCAGCCTGGCGCTGGGGGGCCGGCTCGACGCTGACGACGGTCTGCCCGGAGCCCGCCTGGCCCACGGTGGCTGGATCGATCCCCAGCTCATCCAGGCTGGGCTGATGAAGCGGGCGGTTGCGGGAGGCGACGATCCCCTTGAGGGTGGGGTAGCGTGGCTCATTGATCCCTCCGGTGACGGTGACCACCGCCGGGGCCTCGGCCTCGACGACGTCATGCCCGCTGGGGGTCTGGCGGTGGATCCTCACCGTGCGTCCGGCTACCTCCAGGTGGTTGGCGAAGGTCAGCGAGGGCCAGCCCAGCAGTTCGGCGATCGCGGCTGGCACCGTGCCGGTGTAGCCGTCGGTGGACTCGGTGCAAGCGATCAGCAGATCGGGCGCAACCCGCTTGACCGCCGCGGCCAGCACCCTGGCGGTGGCCAGGGCGTCGGACCCTCGAAGCCGATCGTCGCTCACCAGAACGCCCTCGGACGCCCCCATCGCCATCGCCTTGCGGATGGCACCGACGGCCTTCTCAGGCCCCATCGAGATCGCCACCACCTGACCATCGCTGGCCTCGGCGATCTGCAGCGCCGCCTCCACCCCGAAGGAGTCGCCCGGGTCGAGGACCACCTCGACCCCATCCCGGACCAGGAGCCACGACCCAGGGTCCAGTCGACCCACTCCCGAGGGATCGGGAATCTGCTTCACCAGCACAGCCACCTTCAAAGGCCCTATCCCCAACTCCAGCTCGACCAGGCCGAAATGCCCCGCCATATTACCGGGGCCTCAGATCCCGATCGAGGGCCGCCGAGGCCCGATCCCCGGGCCGGACGTATAATCGGCCGGCCCTCTCGAGGGTCGGTCCGACCGGCGGCGGTCCGCAGGCTCGCCCCGAGGCCCCGTGGTGTAGCTGGCCTAACACGCCACCCTGTCAAGGTGGAGATCGGCGGTTCGAATCCGCTCGGGGTCGCCACCGCTCCGTGGTTCCGCCGAACACAACGGGGAGCGGCTACGATCGGGCCCGTGTCGCTCCACCCCACTGCCCAGGACGGCTACACCAGAGCGGCCGCCGCCTACGAGCGGGGCCGCCCCGACTATCCCGCGGCAGCGGTCGGCTGGCTCGCCCCCCGGCTTCGTCTGGCACCGGGCCGGCTCCTGGCCGACCTCGGCGCCGGCACCGGCAAGCTGACCCGCCAGCTGGTCCCGTTCGGGGCCCGGGTGGTGGCGGTGGAGCCGGTCGAGGAGATGGCCCGGCAGCTGCGCCAGGCGGTCGCCGGGGTGGAGGTGCTGGTGGCCACCGCGGCCAGCACCGGGCTGCCCTCTGGCGCGGTGGACGCCGCCAGCGCGGGCCAGTCGTTCCACTGGTTCGCCGACCGGGAGTCGATCCGGGAGATCCACCGCATCCTCAGGCCGAGGGGTCGTCTGGGACTGGTCTGGAACCGGCGCGACCCCCGATCCGAGCTGTGGCGGGAGATCACCGAGCTGATCCAGCCCTACCGCGATGACACCCCGGATCACCAGTCCAGGGCCTGGCGCCGCCAGCTCGAGGAGAGCGCCCTGTTTGGACCGCTCGAGTCCAGGGCCTTCCCCCACGAGCAGCTGGTCAGCCCGGAGCAGCTGGTGGACCGGGTACTTTCCAACAGCTACCTGGCCGTGCTGGCGGGGCCGGTCCAGACCGAGATCCGCCAACGCGTCCTGGAGCTGGCCGCTCGGAGCCAGCTCCAGGAAGGTCATCCTCTGACTCTCCCCTACCGCGCCGAGGTCTACGCCTGCAGTGCCTGCTGAGGCAGGGGCAGGCCGCTCGCTGTCCCCTCTGCCCGGCGCGTTCCTGGACCGGCTGAGAGGCCAAGAAGAGGTGCTGGTCTCCTCCCGCGGCCGCTCTGGCCAGGGCACCGTCCCCATGTGGTTCGCGCTCGTGCCGCCCGGCTACGTGTACCTTCTCACCCAACCCTTCTCGCTCAAGGCGCAGCGCTGGCTCGAAGACCCCTGGGTGCGGCTTCAGGTCCCCGGCGATCGCTCCCAGCAAGAGGGAATGGTGACCGACGTGGGTTGGGAGGAGGCGAGCCGGCACGCGGAGCTCCTCGTCGAGCGCTTCGCCATGGCCGGCGCCGCCACCTCCGAGGCGCTCCAATGGATGCTCCAGGACGGCAGTCGGCGGCTGGTCAAGGTCGGACTGCCGGCCTCTCCCGACTCACAGACTCGAGACCTGGTCGAGGGCGACAACCGAGGCTAGCAGCGCCTCCACACCGCGCGCGACCTGGCCTGGCTCGGTCCACTCCTCCGGGCAGTGACTTCGGCCCTGCCGCGAGGGGATGAAGATCATCCCGACTGGGCAGAGTCGGGACAGGTGGGCGGCGTCGTGGCCGGCCGCCGAGGGCACCTCCATTGACCTGACCGCGAGGTCGCGGATGGCCTCGGCGATCAGTCGTCGCATTCCCGCGTGGCACGCGACCGGCGACTCGCTGGAGACCCACTCCACCACGGCCTCGACCCCCCTCCGCGCGGCCAGCTCCACCACCTCCTCCTCAAGGCTCCGGCGGCGGCCAGCCAGCCAGGAGGCGTCCGGGCTCCGCAGCTCGACCCATGCCCGGGCCCAGCCCGCAACCACGTTGGCGACGCCCGGGGTCAGCTCGAGCCGCCCCACCGTCCCGACACCCGCGTCTTGGCCGGAAGTCTGCCGCGCCATCCGCTCCACGGCCAGGATCATCTCGGCCGCAGCGGCCAGCGCGTCGCGCCGCTCCGCCATGGCCACGGTCCCAGCGTGGTCGGGGCGCCCGGTGAAGGTGACAACCGCCCGGTGGATCCCGGTGATGGCGGTGACGATGCCCAACGGCACCCCGGCGCGCTCCAGCCTGGCTCCCTGTTCGACATGCAACTCCAGGTAACCCAAGAGACGGTCGGACGGCCAGAGACTGCCCTGGATCCGATCGGGGTCGGAGCCGAACGCCGAGAGCGCCTCGGCCAGCGACTCGCCCTGCTGATCCCGCAGCCCCAGGTGCGCCCGGCTGAGCTGCCCGGACACCGCCCGGCTTCCCAGGCAGCTGATCCCGAAGCGATTGGGCTCCTCACCGAGGAAGTCGGCGACCAGCAGGGGGTGGCGCAGGGGGCGGCCTGAGGCTTGGAGCACGCGGGCCACCTCCACGGCGCCCACCACCCCGACCATCCCGTCGAACCGGCCTCCGCCCAAGACCGTGTCGCTGTGAGAGCCGACCACTATCTGAGACAGCCCGGGCTCAGAGCCGGGCAGCGCGCCGAGGAGGTTGCCCACCGGGTCGGCGCGGACGTCAAGGCCGGCTCGCTCCATCAGCTCGGCGGTCCACCCCCGGGAGCGCCGGTAGGCATCGGAGAAGGACCGCCGGGTCCACCCCGGGCAGTCCGTCTCGCGGATCTCGGCCAGCTCCATGAGCCGGCTGAACAGCCGGTCCTGGTCGACTGAGGATGGGCTGCTCACGCTAATGCCCGGGACGGTACCAGCCGGGAGCGCGCTTGTGCAGACGGCGGCCGGGCTGGGACCATAGCGGACATGCCTAGCCGCGCGGACGCCCTCACGCTCCTCTACGAGAACACCAAGACCGACAGCCTCCGCCGCCACGGGCTGGCCGTCGAGGCGGTGATGCGGGTGGCGGCTCGGCGCAGCGGTGGCGACGAGGAGCAGTGGGGCATCACCGGGCTGCTCCACGACTTCGATTACGAGGCCCATCCTGCTGAGCACCCCTTCTGGGGCCGCCCGGTTCTGGAGGAGCGGGGCTACCCGAGTGAGGTGATCCGGGCGATTCAGGGGCACGCCAGCTTCAGCGGGGTGCCGCGGGAGACGGAGATGGCAGCCTGGCTGTTCGCCCTCGATGAGCTCACCGGCTTCGTGATCGCGGTGGCGATGGTTCAACCTGGCCGTCGGGTTGACCTGGTCAAGGCGTCCTCGGTGCGCAAGAAGCTGAGGGACAGATCGTTCGCCCGGAGCGTGCTCCGCGAGGACATCCAACTGGGCAGCGAGGAGCTGGGCGTCGAGATCGGGGAGCTGGTGGAGCTGGTGGTGGCAGCGCTGAGCCCGATCGCGACCGAGCTCGGGCTCGGTGGGGTCGAATAGCTGCCCCTATACTCGAGCGACCCCTTCGGGGAGGTGGCTGAGCGGCCGAAAGCGCCCGCCTGCTAAGCGGGTGACGGGGGTTAACCTCGTCCGAGGGTTCGAATCCCTCCCTTCCCGCCGGGGGACCCCACGAGTCCGGGTCAGAATTGTTGTGCCCTGGGCGACATTTCGGCCCAAACACCGGTACGATGCGCCAGTGAGCCGATCAGAGCCAGGGCACCGGATGGCCAGCCTGCTTTCGCTGCCGGGGCGGATCGCCGACCGCTACCGCGAGACCGCCCGAGAGCGGCCGGACGAGGACATCAACATGCGGATCCTGACCTCGTTCCTGGCCACCTTCAGCACGGTCCGGGTCATCACCCACGGGATCCACAACCACTGGCTGCCCCTGGGCAACATTGTGCTGTCCCGCCAGAAGCGGGGGGGCCAGCCGCTCCACATCCACCACATGGTCTGGGGCATTCTGGCACTGACCGGCTGCGGCTACACGGCTCTTCTCCACACCGGTCACCCCCTCCGGCGGCGGCTGGCTCCCATCTACGGGGCCGGAGTCGCCCTCACCTATGACGAGTTCGCACTCTGGCTCCATCTGGAGGACGACTACTGGACCAAGCAGGGCAGGGACAGCGTGGACGCTGTCGTCCTTCTCAGCGCAATCTTCGGACTGGCCTCCGCATCGCCACTGTTCTGGCAGCGCGCCCTGGGCGAGGTGGCTCAGACCGCTGCAACCGGGGGTCGGGGAACGACGTTATCGGCAAGCTCTCTCTCCGAGGAGCCCCAGATCGGAGATCGGGAGGGATGACAGATGGCTGACGACTACCTGACCGTCGCGGAGGTGGCCGCCCGGCTGGCCGTGCCCGTGGAGATGATCCAGCGCCGGATCGAGTCGGGCGACATTCCGGTGCACTGGGTGGAAGTCAACGGCAAGCTGGAGATGAGGGTCAGCGCCGCCGAGATCGGCGTGGAGCAAGCACCGAGTCCGCCGACCCCCTTTCCCACCCCCGGGGACCTCGGCGCCGAGGAGCCTCAGCCGGCCGGCGGCGAGGTCGCGGCCCGAGGCTGGAGCGTGCGCCAGAGCTCCTATGCCCAGGATCTCTGGGCCCCCAACGCCAGCGACACGTCCGCACCGGCTCCCCCCGCCCAGAGTGGCTCCCCTTGGGAGCCGCGGTCTGAGCCAGGACCCGGGTTCGAGCTGGCAGCCGAGCCGGAGGCGGAGCCCGTGGCCGATGTGTCTTCTGTCCCGGGAAGTGAGGCCGGATCGCCTCTGTGGACCTCCGGCCAGGTCAGCTGGGAGCTGGAGCCGGAGTCTGGCGGCGAGCCTCAAGCTGGGCCGGAGGCGGAGCCCGTGAGCGATCTGGCGGCGGCCGAGCCGAGCGAGATCGGACCACCGGTCTGGACCCCCAGCCCAGCCAGCTGGGCGCTGCAGCCCGAGCCAGAGCCCGAGCCAGAGCCGGAGCCCGCGGGCGAGCCGGTGGCGGAGTCCGCCGCCGATTTCGCGACTGCCCCCGGGAGCGAGGGTGGAGTGCCGGTCTGGCACCCTGATCCCCTCACCTGGGAGGACGAGCCGCTCGAGGCGTCAGCCCAGAGCGTCGTTCCTGACGAGGTTGGCGCGTACACCCCCGCCGGCACCGACTCGTTCTTCCCCTTGGGCGAGGAGCCTGAGGAGGCGACCTACGTGGTGCCTCCTCCCCCCGCGGCCGGCGCCTTCGCCACTGTCCCCGACGTGGAGGAGGGCGAGGAGGTGGCTCCCTTCGCGGCCGAGGACGAGGACACCCTTGAGGTTGAGGAGCTGGTCGCGATGGACGCCGCACTTCCCAGCGAGCTGCTGGGGATGACCGAGGCGGTCGAGGCGCCCCGCCCGTCGGCTCTGGCGGCTGCTCAGGTGGGGAACAGCACCCTGGCGATCAACTCCATCGATGCCCGTGAGCTGGTCGCGGGGCTCTTCGAGCGTTGGGAGCGAGCTTTGGAGCAGCGGATCCAGGCCGAGCAGCGGCTTCGCTTCGAGGCCGAGCTGGAGCGCCGGTTGCGCCAGGTCCGCGACCTGCGCCAGGAACTGGAGAACACACGCAAGGCCACGGCCGCCCAGCTGGCCGAGCGGGAGCAGGAGGTGATGGCCCTGCGCAACCGCCTCCACGAGCAGGAGGCCCCTCCCAAGAAGCGGGGCCTCTTCAGGCGGTGACCCCGCTCCTTCGCGACTGAAGGGCTGCCGCCGGGAGCCGGTTCGGGTCCGGACGCCTTTCCGGGCGTGATGGCAGTCCATCGCCCGCTCGGTCCACCCCCGGGGGCCGCGGAGCGAGCTGCCACCGGTGGCGCTCCGGGTCTGGCGCCACGTGGCTGCGCCGGCTCCGAGGCTGGCCGGCGGACCGGGGAGGTGGCGGAGCCCCGGTCCCGGCGAGATGCGCCTGCTAGGGTTCCAGAGGTGGCCCAGAGACACGGGCGCTTCGCCAAGGTCCGCTGTGGAGGCCGTCTGGAGGGCCGAGCAGCAGCGCCCGGGCAGGAACACCTGAAGTGCCTGACCGCGTCCGTGCGGGGCGGAGTGTGGAGCGGGGCACCGCGCGGGGGCACCGGGGCGGGAGTTTCGTGCCCCGCCGCCACCGAGCCACGTTCGATGGGCCAAGGTGAGTAGCGACCGCGCGTCCGACGAGATCAAGTCCCGGCTCAACATCGTGGACGTGATCGGCGGATATGTCCGGCTCACCAGGGCCGGGCGAGAGTGGAAGGGACTATGCCCCTTCCACACGGAGCACACGCCCTCCTTCTACGTCAGCTCCGAGAAGCAGCTCTGGAATTGCCATGGTTGCCACGAGGGGGGCGACATCTTCCGCTTTGTGGAGATGGTCGAGCACACCGACTTCCGCGGGGCCCTGGAGGAGCTGGCCGGCCGGGCCGGGTTGGACCTGAGCCAGGGCCGTCCCCCCACCCCGGCCGAGGCGCGACGGCGCCAGCAGCGCGAGTCGATCCTCCGGCTCAACCACCTGGCGGCCGACTTCTACCACCACGTCCTGCTTCACAGCAAGGCCGGGGAGCAGGGTCGGAGCTTCCTCGATGATCGTGGCGTGACCGCCGAGGACCGGGTGGCCTTCCACTTGGGGTACGCCCCGATGGGTACCACGCCGGACAACCTGGTCAGGTTCCTCCGCCGGCGGGGGGCGGAGCCGGGCGAGATCGTGGCCGCCGGACTGGCCCGGGGAGGCCGGGGCGCCCTCACCGACTTTTTCCGCCACCGGGTGATCGTGCCCATCCGTGACGAGCAGGGGCGCCCGGTGGGCTTCGGCGGGCGGGCGATCGGCGACGCCTCCCCCAAGTACCTCAACACCAGGACCACTTCCCTGTTCGAGAAGTCCGAGGTGCTCTTCGGCCTGGACCGGGCCCGCGAGGCGGTGCACAAAGAGCACCGGGCGGTGCTCATGGAGGGCTACTTCGATGTGATCGGGGCGCACCGGGTGGGGGTGCGGACCGCCGTCTCACTCTCCGGCACCGCCCTCACCGAGGCCCAGGTGCGGCTCCTGCGCCGGTTCGCCGACGAGATCCTGCTCTGCTTCGACGGCGACGCCGCCGGGCAGCGGGCGGCGGTGGCGGCGGTGGGACTGGTCACCAGCGCCGGCACCAACTGCCGGCTGCTCAGCCTGCCCCCAGGAAAGGATCCGGACGATCTCGCCCGCAGCGACCCCGAGCTGCTGCGCCGGCTGGTCCAGGACGCCCCTCCCGCCTGGGAGGTGCTGGTGGACCAGGCCATGGGTGACGTCTCGCCCCGATCTGGAGGGGAGGGCCAGGAGGCCCTCCGTCGGGCCATGCGGGTCGTGGGCCGTATCCCTGAGGCCAGTATCCGCGCTTTATATGCGGAGAGAGTCGGCCGCCGACTGGGAATCGCCGCCTCTCGGATCCTGGAGGACGTGGAACGGATGGGCACCGGACAGCCGGGCAACCTGGCGGGCAGAGGTTTGAGTGCGCCCGGCAGGGGGGAGATTGCAATGGGGGCGTCTACCCATCTCCTGGGGATGCTCTGGCATCGGCCCCAGTTGATCGCGGAGGTTCGAGATCGGTACAAGGTCAGGCGCGACGACTTTCTCGATCCCGTTGATGGTGAGCTCTACCAGGTGATGCTGGAGTGTGCGCCGGAGCGGCTCAGCCCCAGCGACCTGGCACCGCAGCTCAGCAAGCGGCTGGAGGAGCTGCCTCGCGGCGACTTCCCCGAACTCGACGAGGAGGCCGGCGAGGCCCGGCTGCAGCGTTCGCTGAGCGACTCGGTGAAGAGGGTCCGGATCGAGAGCCTGGAGAGCGGGGTGGCCAGCCTGCGTCGGCAGCTGGCGGAGTTGAGCCACCATCGGGAGGGCGAGGGCCCTCAGCTGGCGGCCGAGCTGGATCGGAAGCAGCGCCAGATCGACTCATTGAGGCGCAGCGGAGCATTGGAGGCCTAGGGTGGCAAAGGCGATGAAGGCACCGGCGTTGGCCCCCAGCCCACCCCGCACCGAGGACCTGATGCGGCTGGCCGAGCAGCTGATCCTCAAGGGCAAGGAGCAGGGCTACCTGTCCCCCAGCGAGATCCTGGAACCGTTCCCGGAGCTGGACGCCGACCCCGACCAGATGGAGCGGCTCTTCGCCCTCTTCCGGGAGATGGGGATCGCGGTCACCGACGGCGACAAGGACTTCGACGCGGAGGAGGCCGACGAAGACATCCTGGCCGCCGACGCCGACGCCGTCTCCCTCGATGATCCGGTCCGGATGTACCTCAAGGAGATCGGCCGGGTTTCCTTGCTCAAGGCCGAGGACGAGGTATATCTGGCCAAGCTGATCGAGGAGGGCGACGAGGACGCCAAGCACCGCCTCACCGAGGCCAACCTGAGGCTGGTGGTCTCGATCGCCAAGAAGTACATCGGCCGGGGAATGTCCTTCCTGGACCTGATCCAGGAAGGCAACATGGGGCTGATCCGTGCAGTCGAGAAGTTCGACTACCAGAAGGGCTTCAAGTTCTCCACCTACGCCACCTGGTGGATCCGCCAGGCCATCACCAGGGCCATCGCCGACCAGGCCCGCACCATCCGTATCCCGGTGCACATGGTCGAGACCATCAACAAGCTGGTCCGGATCTCGCGGCGGCTGCTCCAGGAACTGGGCCGGGAGCCCGCCGATCCCGAGATCGGCGAGGAGATGGGGATCACCCCGGACCGAGTTCGGGAGATCGTCAAGGTGGCCCAGGACCCGGTCTCCCTGGAGACCCCGATCGGCGAGGAGGAGGATTCCCACCTCGGCGACTTCGTGCCCGACAGCGAGGCGGTCGCCCCATCCGACGCGGCCTCCCTGACCATGCTCAGAACCGAGGTCGAGGACATCCTCGACACCCTCACCCCCAGGGAGCGCCGGGTGCTGCAGCTCCGCTTCGGCCTCATCGACGGGCACCAGCGAACCCTGGAGGAGGTGGGGAAGCGGTTCGGGGTCACCCGCGAGCGCATCCGCCAGATCGAGGCCAAGGCCCTGCGCAAGCTCCGCCACCCATCCCGGAGCATGAAGCTCAAGGACTACCTGGAGTAGTCGAGGCGGCAGCCGCTACGACTCGGCCCTGTGCCGCCCCAGGCCCTGGCGAGTGCAGGAGCCCGGCGATCGGGGCAGGGTCGCGAGCCGAGCCCCGACGACGGGGACCGAGCCGGTGCCGCCGCCTGGCTCGGAGCAGGCGCAGCTAAACTGCCTGAGTCCCGATCCGGAGTAGCTCAACGGTAGAGCAGGCGGCTGTTAACCGCAAGGTTCACGGTTCGAATCCGTGCTCCGGAGCCATCCCCCTGGCGCGTCGCCGGTTGGAGTGTCGGCGATCCTGGCCGCACCACCGGGATGCCCAGGCTCTGCGGAGGGTGGCGCGCTCCTCCGCCTCGGGCCAGCTGCCGGCCGGAGGTCTCCTGCCTCTTGCGGCAGTTGGGATGCGAGAGAGACTGCGCTGGCAGACGGCGGGCCCATGCCCACCTCCCCGGAGGTGGATCTCGCCGCGCCACCAGAACCGGGCCGCCGGTCGTCTGGGAGCATCCTTCGTGATCCGAACCGAGGACGGCCCGGGCGTAGACTGCGAACGTCCGTTCCGATGCGGAGGAGCCTCACATGCCGGTCCAGCTCACTTGGTTCGACCGAGACCTGCCCGTCCTCGAAACTACCGTCGCCCTCCTCAACGAGGTCGGCCACCCTGGTTTCATTGAGGTGAGATCGATAGCCGCTCGAACCGGCCGGGATCCCCAGCAGGTCCTGCAAGCCCTCTTGGCCATGGAGGAGGAGTACGTCACCCTGCAGTGGGTGGGCGGGGGCGACCCCAATTTGCACAAGGTCACCCGAGTGACTCCGGCAGCCAGGCGCGCCGTGGGTCAGTGGCCTTCCGCTGAGGGCTTCTCCGATCGCCTCCTCTCCGCCATGCAGGAGGCCCTGGACCGCGAGTCCGACCCCATCCGCAGGTCCAAGCTGCGCTCGGCGACCGCGGCGCTGACCGGGATGGGTCGGGAGGTGTTGGCCGCCGTCGTCTCGGCAGCCATGAGTGAGCACATCTGATCGCCTGGTTTGGGGTGCCGCAGCTGGCGCAGAACTGGGACGGCCGTCTGTGACCGTCGCTGCAGCGGCCGGGCTACGACGGGCTCGCCAGGCGTCTTGGCAACGACGCCGGGGACAGGGCCGCCAGCAGGGCGAGCGCCGGTCACAATGTGCTCCATGAGGGTGTCGGTGAAGGCGGATTACGCGGTCCGCGCGGCGGTCGAGCTGGCCGCGGCATACGGGAAAGGGCCGGTGGCCGCGGAGCAGATCTCCGAGATCCAGAACATCCCGCTCAAGTTCCTCCACAACATCCTGGCCGAGCTGAAGCAGGGTGGGATCGTCAAGAGCCAGCGGGGTGCGGGCGGTGGCTTCGTGCTGGGCCGTGACCCCGAGGAGGTAACCCTCGGGGACATCATCCGGGTGACCGATGGGCCGTTGGCCCGGGTCGGCGACTACCGTCCCGACGAGCTCGCCTACTCGGGTCACACCGCAGCGCTGCGGGATGTCTGGGTGGCGGTGCGGGTGGGGATCCGGGACGTGCTGGATGAGGTGACCGTCGCCGCGGTCAACCGGGGCGAGCTCCCCGAGGTGGTCCACGACCTGCTGGAGCGGCCCGACGCGTGGCTGCCGCGGATCAAGCTGGATCCGCAGCAGCAGCCCCGGACTGGTGTGCCAGGCCGGGGAGTGCGGTCGGTCGAGCGCGCCGGGGCGAAGGCCGCGGTGGCGAGGACGCACCGCTCAGCGGTCAGCTGAAGCGCTCGGCGGGGGACGGGGCCCACCCGGCAGCGGTGCTAGGAGCCTGACGCGGCGGGCTCGAACCTGAAGATCCTGGTGGCCACCGCCAGCGCCACCGCACCGATCACCAGAAGGATGGCGAGGTCCCCGGCGACCTGGCCGACGTTCTGCCCTTGGGCCATCAGGCCTCGGAGCGCATTGCTGAAGTAGGTGAGGGGCATGATGACCGACAGGTCGCGCAGCCAGGCCGGAGCCCCGGCGAGGGGGTAGAAGATTCCGGCCACGAACAGCTGGGGCAGGATGACCATGTTGGCCAGGACGATCGCGGCCTGATCCCGGCGGGCGATCCCGGCGATCAGGAAGCCGCCGGCGAGGAAGCAGAGCGACCCCACCAGCAGCATCAGGATGACCGCGGCCGGGGTGGGGCCCAGCCCCACCCCGTACATCAGGTGGCCCACCGCCAGCAGGACCGCGACCTGGACCGCGACCAGCAGGAGCTGGGAGATGACGCTGCTGGCGAGGAATGCCCAGACCGGGATCGGGGTCGCTCGCACCCGGCGCAGGGTGCCACGCTCCCGGTCCCCCACCAGCCGGACGCCGGCGGTGAGTCCGGCGGTGAGCACCGCGTAGGCCAGGATGCCGGGGGTCAGGAAGTCGATGTAGTTGGTGTTGGCCAGGGAGCCGGCGCTGACCCCTCCCGGCGGGTGGATCTGCTCCAGATCGGGCTCCACCGCAGGCTGGGTTTGCAGGAGCTCCTGATTGAGCACCGAGATGGCGGCCTCGGCCACGGCGGTGTACGCCCCGTTCAGGGTGACGTTGCCGGCGTTCTCCTCGATCCGGACCCGCAGCGGCCTCACCTGGCCCGAGCCCGCCACCAGGGCGAAGTCGGCCTTGTTGTCAAGGACCTCGCGGCGGGCCGTGGCCGGCGAGACGTAGCGCAGCGCGAACGAGCTACTGGGGAGCGCCTGGCGAATGGCGGCGCGGTACGAGGCGGGCACGGAGACGTCGACGGCCTGCTTGCTCCCCTGGAAGAGGCCGCCGAAGATCACGATCAGGAGGAGGGGAACCATGACGTTGAAGACCAGCACCTGGCGGTTGCGCGACAGCAGCCTCAGGTTGGCCCGGGTCATCGCCAGCAGGGGGAGCCAGGGGCCGCCGCTGCGGAAGGTGGCGAGCGGCTCCCCGCCCGGCCCCTCAGCGGGGCTCACGACGCCTGCTCCTCGTTCCCCAGGTGCCTGCCGGTGCGAGCCAGGAAAACGTCCTCAAGGCTCGGCGGCCGGACCGAGACGTCGCGCAGCGCCGCCTCGCCCAGGCTCTGGTTGAGAGCCGCCAGGATCACCCCCACCTCGGTGCCCCGGAGCTCCCAGCGGCCTTCGGCGAACTCCGCCCGCAGCACCCCGGGCAGCCGGTCGAGCTGGGCGTCAGCGGCGGCCGCGACGCTGATGGTGGCGGATCCGCCCAGGGCGGAGATGAGGGTGGCGGGGGCGCCCTGGTCCACCAACCGCCCCCGATCCATGATGAACACCCACTCCGCCAGATGCTCCGCCTCCTCGATGTAGTGGGTGGTGAGCAGCACCGTGCGGCCCTGGCGGTGGAGGTCCTCAATCATGGCCCAGGTCTGGCGGCGGCTGAGGGGGTCGAGACCGGTGGTGGGCTCGTCCAGGATCACCAGCTCGGGGTCGTTGCACAGGGTGATGGCAATCTGAAGCCGGTGCTTCTGGCCGCCCGAGAGCTGCTCAGTGCGACGGTCGGCGGCATCGGTGAGGTCGACAAGCGCCAGCAGGGCGGTGGGGTTGGCCTCCCAGCCGTAGAGGTTGGCGAACAGCCGCAGGGTCTCGGTGCAGGTGAGGTCGTCGTAGAGGGCGCCCTCCTGGAGCTGAACCCCGACCCGGCGCCGTGCCCTGGCCGGCTCCTCCCCCAGAACCTGGACCTCCCCGGCGTCGGGCCGGCGCAGCCCCTCAATGATCTCCATGGTGGTGGTCTTGCCGGCGCCGTTGGGACCGAGCAGGGCCACTATCTGGCCCCGTGCAATCTCCAGGTCCAGGCCCCGGACCGCCTCCACCACACCGTAGCTCTTGCGCAGCCCCCGCACCCGGACCGCCGGTCGACTGTCGGCCGCGGGGCCACCATTCTGAAGCTCGGTGATCTCTCAATCCTTGAATCTCGCGGCGCCCGGCTGGGCAACCGGGGAAGCGTACCAGCCAGGTCCAGCGCCAGTTCAGGCGGCGATCCCCCGAAGTCTGACCGGCTCTGCGCCCTCTCCGTGAGTAACTTGACCACCATGGGGAGACTGTGGCGGGCGCTGAGGCCCCGGCTTCCGGTCCGGGTTATCTCCCTCTACCTCAGCCACAGCGGTCCAAACCTGGCCACCCTGGTGGCCTGGAACCTTCTCTTCGCCTTCTTCCCCATCCTGGTCCTGGCCGTCACCCTGGCCAGCCTCATCCCCAACCACGCCGCCGTCGGGCACGGCATCGTCCAGGCGGTGGCCGACGCCCTTCCCGGCGGTAAGGGCACGGCGGTGGCCGAGGCGTTGCGGACCTTTCACCACGACGGCGGCTGGCTGGCGATCCTGGGCCTGGCCGGCCTGCTCTGGAGTGGGTCCTCGCTGTTCGGGGCCATGGACCAAGCGTTCGCCAGACTGTCGGAGAGCAAGCCCAGGGGCTTCTTGGCCCAGAAGCTGATGGCCTTCGGGATGATCATCCTCTTCGCCTGCCTGACCGTCCCGGTCGTCCTGAGCTCCAGCCTGCTGGCGGTGCTGAAGTCGGTTTCGGGTATCCCCAGCCTGCTCCGCTCGGGCCCGGTCAGCCTGCTGGTCCAAATCGGCCTGGCGATCGCGGTCGGTGCCATCCTCTTCACCGCCATCTACACGCTGGTGCCGAGGGTCCGGCGACGGCTCGGGGCGGTCCTCCCGGGCTCGCTCTCGGCAGCGGTCCTCTTCGAGGCGCTCACGCTGCTCTTCCCGCTCTACTTCAAGCTGGCCCACGGCTTCAAGACCTACGGCTCAACCTTCAGCCTCTTCTTCCTCATTCTGGCCTACGCCTTCCTGGTGGCCCAGGTCACGGTGTTGGGCTTCGCCGTGGTGGTCTCGGTGGAGCAGGGGCGGAGGCCACCCACCCTCCCGGCCCCGCTGGCGGATCAGCAACCGGAGCCTCTGGCCCCGTAACTGAGCGTGCCGAGCGGGCCGTCGCCGCAGGTGCTGCCGACCAAGCAGCTGGGCAGGGGGTGGCCTTTGTGGTTCCCTCGCCACGCCCCGACTGCCGGGCCCGGAAGGCCGCCACCTTGGTGCGGCTGAGGCAGGCCGAGGAGCAGAAGCGCCGGGAGCTGTTCTTGGACGTGTCGATGAAGACCCGGTCGCAGCGGGGAGATTCGCAGACCCCCAGCCGGGCCACCCCGGGGGAGCCCAGCACCACCGCCAGGGCGATGACGCACATGGCCCCCCGGGCGGCCGTATGGCCCGCTTCCTTCGCCTGACTGTGGAAGTGCAGGTGCCAGCCCTCGCCGTCATGCCGGGCCAGCTGGGGTGCCGTCTGGTAGCGCTGGAGCAGGGTGTTGACCAGGGTGGCCGCCTGGTTCGGCTCCCGTCCGGCGGTGAGCTCGAAGATCGAGCGGAGGTCGGCGCCGAGCTGGATCAGCTCCTCGCCAGCCCGGCGGCTCAGCTGGACGGACCGGCCTGAGATCCTGGCCTCCACCGCCTGGGCCAGCTCGCGCCGGGCATCGGCCTCGCGCGGAAGCTCCACGGCCCGGCCCCTGGACCAGCCGGGCGTGAGCCGGTTGACCAGCTCTACCGCCGACTGCACCCCTCGGTCCGCGTAACTCTCGAACTTCATTTTGCCCGCTGCACCAACATGGTATTATGTGACTGTCAACTAGGGAATCACCAGTTACCGAAAGGAGTCATCGAGTGTTCCACGGAGTCATCTACTCTCTGGCGAGGGAGCATGACCGCGACCTCCGGGAGGCGGCCGAACGGAGCCGGCTCCGGAGACGGTCACGGGGACGGTCCGGCGAGTCGATGCCGCGACGCGCGGCGGCGGAGCTGAGAATGCTCCGGGCGAGAGCTCCCCGAGGCTGAGCCGACCCGCGATCGCAGGGGGCCGAGTTGAGCGGCGACGGGCCGCGCCTCGGGCCCTCCGGGTACCTGCCCGAGACAGCCTCCGGTGCGAGTGGGCGGCACGGTGCGTGCTCTCTCTCTCCAGCGAGCCGATGCGGTTAGGCCATCCGATGCGGTACTCTCCGCATCTCGCTGCGTTCGCGCAGGGTTTGCATGAGTGACCCCGGCCTATAATTCGACCCGGATGGACGATAAGGTGATGGTTGACCTGCTGGAGCGGGTCGGCAACCTCTTCACCTCCAGCCTTGACCTCAAGGTCAACATTGACTTCACCCTCCGCGCGCTCTCGCAGCTGGTTGCCTGCGATGGCGCCACCGTCTTCCTGCTCGACGAGGACGAGACCCAGCTCACCGCGATGGTGACCTTTCCCTACACCGAGCAGGTGGCCAGCGTGGCCTCCTTCGGTCTGGGGGAGGGGATTGTGGGTTGGGCGGTGGCCGAGCGCAAGGCGGTTCGGATCGATGACGCCACCCAAGACCCGCGCTTCAAGGAGGTCGCGGCGCCTCATCCGCCTCGCAGCGTGCTGGTGATGCCGCTGGAGTCGCCCAACCGCGTGGTGGGCGCACTCACCCTGACCCGCAAGCATGTCACCCCCTTCACCGAGCTGGAGCAGGCGCTGGTGCGGGTCATCTCCAACCAGGCCGCGATCAGCATCGACAACGCGGCGCTCTACGCCGCGGTGCAGCGCCAGCTGCAGGAGATCGCCCTCCAGAAGCACGAGCTGGAGGTGGCCAATGCCCAGGTCCGGGAGAACAGCAGGCTCAAGAGCGAGTTCCTGGCGAACATGAGCCACGAGCTGCGCACCCCCCTCAACGCCATCTTGGGTTTCAGTGAGATCCTCAAGGACAACCTGGCCGGCAAGATGACCGCCGCCCAGCAGCACGATTGCCTGGAGAACATCCACGCCAGCGGCCGACACCTGCTCAACCTGGTCAACGATGTGCTCGACCTGAGCAAGATCGAGGCCGGACGACTCGAGCTCCAATATGAGGAGTTCCCAGTGGGAGGCTGCATCGCCGAGGTCCTCACCGTGGTCCGCCCACTGGCCGAACGAAGTGGCGTCAGCCTGGAGGTGGACATCGACAACGAGAACGCCCTGCTGCGCGCCGACAAGGGCAAGTTCAAGCAGATCCTTTACAACCTGCTCAGCAACTCCATCAAGTTCACCCCGGAGGGCGGCCAGGCCATCGTCAAGGCCCGGGTCCGACCCCGGGCGGGACAGCTGGTGCTCCAGGTCAAGGACACCGGGATCGGCATCGACCCTCAGCATCACGACCAGATATTCAGCGAGTTCTTCCAGGTCCAGGCCGCCGACGACCGCCCCTTCGAGGGGACCGGGCTGGGCCTGGCCTTGGTGCGCCGGCTGGTCGGGCTCCATGGGGGCGCGATCAAGGTCGACAGCCAGCTGGGACGAGGCACGACCATGACGGTGACCCTGCCCCTGCACGGCCTGCGCCCCGACGGCCGGACGCGCAACCGCATCCTGGTGATCGAGGACAACCCCAGCAGCCTGGAGCTTTCCACGTTGGTTCTGAGTGGCCAGGGGTTCCTGGTGGACACTGCCACGGACGGACAGCAGGGGCTGCAGAAGGCCAAGGCGCAGGCTTACGACCTGATCCTGATGGACGTCCAACTGCCCGGAATCGACGGCCTCACCGTGACCCGCCTGCTCAAGGCCGACCCCCGCACCGCCCATACCCCTATCGTGGCACTCAGCGCCAGGGCCATGGTGGGAGACGAGAAGGAGGCCCTGGAGGCAGGCTGCTCGGGATACATAACCAAGCCCATCGAGGTGAAGAACTTTGTCAGCGTGGTCACTGAATACCTGGAGGCACAGGGAGCATGAGCGGCGCTAACAAGACCATCCTGGTGGTGGAGGACGACGAGGCCACCCGGGACATAGTCAGGCTGGCCTGCGAGCCCCAGCACTACATAGTGCTGGAGGCCGGGACGGGCCCGGAGGGTCTTGACATGGCCCAGCAGCGGGCCCCCGATCTGATCATCCTGGACATCAACCTCCCGGGCATGAGCGGGTTGGATGTCTGTCGCAAGCTCCGCGCCGACGGCTACAAGGTGCCGATCATCATGCTCACCGCCAAGAGCGACACCATCGACGTGGTGGTGGGGCTTGAACTGGGCGCCGATGACTACGTCGTCAAGCCCTTCGAGGTCCGTGAGCTGGTGGCTCGGGTGGGCGCTCACCTGCGCCGCTCTGAGGTCACCCCGACCGACCAGGTCAAGGAGCGCTTCGAATTCCCCGGGCTGACCATTGACCTTCGTCGGCGTCAGGTCTACCGGGATGGCGAGGAGGTCCAGCTCACCCTCACCGAGTTCAATCTCCTGGCCCTGCTGGCCAGCCGGCCAGGCCAGGTGATGAGCCGGGCCGAGCTGCTGCGGCGGGTCTGGGGCTACGAGGTGGAGATCGAGACCCGCACCGTAGACGCGCACGTCTACCGCCTGCGTCGGAAGATCGAACCCTCGGCGGACCGGCCCTCGTACATCCACTCGGTGCCGGGGATCGGATACCGCTTCGCCGGCTAGGGTCCCTCGGCGCCGGCGGTCGGGCTCAGTATCAGTAGATGAAGCCCAAGAAGTAGCCGCTGCTGGGTGAGATCGTGCGCGTGTCGATCACCCCCAGCCCATCGACATTCATCTCGGACTGCTCCCAGCTGCCGTTGGGCAGCACCTTCGTCACCATCGCCACATGGCCGTCGTAGCCGTTGTCGAACACCGCTACCGCTCCCACCACTGGAACCTGCCCCTCGGGGTACCCGTAGGCTCTGGCGTTGGCCCACCAGTCGACGGCATTGCCAGCCCAGGGAATGTAGCGTTGACTGGCTACCCAGTAAGTGCACTGGCCCCAAGGGAAGGGATCCACGGCGGCGGGCTTGCTGGGGGTGACCTCGGGAACCCCCACCTGGACGGGGACGAAGTCCTGCGAGGGCAGCGAGGTGGGAGAGACCACGCTGGGCATGAGCAGGAAGCTGTTGGCGGCCAGGGTGGTGGCCGAGGTGAGGTTGTTGTAGTTGAGCACCACCCCGGTGCTCACCCGGAACCTAGCCGCAAAGGTGCTGAGAGTCTCGCCCGGAAGGACCCGGACCAGAACCGTGGGACCGGCGGGAGGGATGAGCAGATCCTGGTCGGCCTGAGCCTGGGACCCGGCCGGGATCTGGTTGCTCCAGGCCAACTCCTCGGGGGTGGTCTGGTACCTGGCCGCCAAGCTGGCCAGGGTGGCACCGGCCGGGACGCTGACCATGGGGGCCGGAACCACTTGGATCGAGCCTGGCACCGCGGCCGGCTTGTCGTAGTACTGACCGGCCAGTGAGGTCGACGGGGTGGGCCACACCGAGGCCGAGGTCGAAACCGTCTGGACCTCGTTGCGCGAGGCGGAGATCCAACCAGCGAGCAGCACGCCGACGGCGACAAGGATCACGGCGACGTGGGTAAGTCGGTTGTCTGGACCCGGCAGGAGCCTCTCCCCAAGCTACCTAGCGGCGGACGCAAACTCGGCAGGCGCCCTCACTCCCTCAAGCGGCGCACCCGAAGCCTCACCCTAGCAGAGCGCCGAGCGGGGTGTCAAAGCCAGACGCCCGATTGAGAAGGAAATTTGCCGGTGTGCGCCCGGCCGCGGGCCCGCCCGCGGAGCAGCGCTTGAGCCACGTGGGGCCGGGGCCCCTCCGGCACTGCCCGGATGCGAGGGCCCGGCCCACTATCCTGGGCGCTCGATGCCCTTCAACTTTGGCTGCGTGGGCCGCGCCTACCGAGCCGTGCCCGAGGTGTTGGACCGGGAGCGGCACGGCCGTTACGCGGTCGCGGTCGGGGCTGCCGCGGACCCCAGCCAGGAGTTCGGCCATCCTCTGGCCTGCTTTGCGGGCGTCTATCTGCTCTCTCCACTGGTGACCCAACTCTTCGCTGACCCGGAGGTGGGCCTGGATGTGGAGCACCTGCTCCACGCCGAGCAGGAGTTCGCATTCGGGCGGCCGCTTGAGTTCGAGGAGACGGTCGCCCCGGATGGGCTGATCTCCTCGGCCGAGCGGCGCCGGGGCATGATATTCCTCGAGTTCCGCTGCGATGGGCGAGACCGGGACGGCTCGGTGGTGGTCCGCTCCCGGAGCCTCTTCGTGGTCCGGCAGGCGGCGTGAGCTCGGGGGCCTCCTCGCTGCGCTTCCCCCTCCCAGCGGGCGAGGAGCTGCCGACCACCCGGCGCCAGCTCACCCAGGAGGTGATCTCCGGCTACGCCGAAGCCTCTGGGGACCGCAACCCGATCCACCTCGACCCCGGCTACGCGGCCCGAGCCGGCCTCGACTCCACCATCGCCCACGGACTGCTCACCCTGGGGGTGGCCTGCTCGGGGGTTGAGGCCTTCGCCCAGGGGAGCGCCTACGTTTCCCTGGTCTCCTGCCGGTTCTCGGCGCCGGTGCCGTCCGGGCAGGAGATCGCCTGCGCGGCCCGGGTGGCCGGCTCCGATTCTGAGACGGCCCTGATCGAACTGGACGTCCTCACCACCAGTGGAGAACGGGCCCTGACCCGGGCCAAGGTGCAGTTGCGGCGGCTCTGAGCCGGGCCGCCGTCGATCCCGGACCAGGAGGCCGGCTCAGCTGGCCAGGATGGCCGTCAGGTCGAGGGCGCCCTTGGGAGCGGTGATGCGGAAGTCGCGGCCGAACCTGCTGAAGGTAACCCGGCTCTGGGAACTCTGGACCCACCGGAGCGGATATGGCTTTCCCGTGGTGGCCACGTAAACGGTCCCGCCGCCCGGCTCCGTGACCGCCACCACCGGCCGGCCCCGGAAGGTGGTGGCCCGGCCCCGAACCGCACTGGCCACCCTGCCGGTGAGCTGACCGGCGAGCAACGCCGGTGACGTGAGACTCCGGAAAGCGGCCGTCAGCTCGGCGGCGGTGGAGCTCTTCGCGGGAACGTAGACCCAGCGGTACCCCAGCGCCGACTGCAGGCTGGTACCACCCACCTGGGCCCAGAGGGTGCGGCTCCGGAAATAGTCCAGGCCGCGAAGCTCCTCGGCCTCAAAGGAGAGGCCGGAGGAGACGAAACTGCCCTCGCCCACGCTCGGGCCCCCGATCTCGAAGGTGAGCGAGACCGGGCGCCCCGAGGTGGTTGAGTCGGCCTGGATCTCGAATGTCTTGGCGGCCTCCAGCGCAGATCCCGCCGCCCTGAGGATGACCGGGCCAGACCTGGCCTGGAACCCGTTGCGGGCGGCCGAGCAGGAGGTGAGCTGGCCGCCAACCAGGATGACCGCTACCAGGGCGGCGAGGAGGTAGCCGCCGCTGGGCCGGCCGCGAGGGGGAAGGGTCAACCGGGCTCCTGGCTGTTCGGAGGTTCGGGATCTGGGGCCGCGGCGGGGGTCTCCCGCGCTCCACCCGCCCTCGGCATCCTAGCCCAGGCGCACCCTCGGCCAGGGCGGGCCGGGCGGCGGGCGGCGAGCGCGCCCTCGGGCGGGGTCTGGTCGGGAGGCTACACTCAGGCCGACATGGCGATGTTCGACCTCTCCGGCAAGGTGGCGGTGGTCACCGGCGGCTCCCGGGGACTGGGTCGCGCCGACTGCCTGGCACTGGCGCGGGCCGGGGCCGACGTGGTGGTCACGGACATCCTGATCGAATCCGACCCCGAGTTGCAGCAGGTGGCGGAGCGGGCCTCCAGCGTCATGGCACAGGTGATGGCCTCGCAGAGCGTCGTCTACGCGGAGCACACCGCCGAGGAGATCCGGGCCATGGGCAGGCGCTCCCAGGCGATGCGGATGGACGTCACCGACCGGGAGCAGGTCAGGGAGGTCATGGACCAGGTGGCCGCCGAATTCGGCGGCATCGACATCCTGGTCAACAATGCTGGCACCCTCGACCATCTGGGCCAGATGGCGGACCAGTCGCTTGAGCTCTGGGAGCGCGACCTGAGGGTCAACCTGACCGGCGCCTTCAACTGCACCCAGGCCGCCTGGCCGCACCTGAAGGAGGGCGGTTTCGGACGGCTACTCTACATGTCGTCGGTGGCGGGGACCCTGGGCGGGTTCGGGCAGTCCAGCTACAGCACCACCAAGGCCGGCCTGCTGGGACTGATGCGCTCGGCAGCGCTCGAGGGAGCCCGTCACGGAATCACCAGCAACGCCATCGTTCCCGGGGTGATCGCCACCGAGGCTTTCAACACCACCACGGCCAGCATGCGCGAGCGCATGGTGCTGCGGACCGCCATGAGGGCCCCCGGGCAGCCCGAGGACGTCGCCCACGCGATCTGCTTCCTCGCCAGCCCGGAAGCCTCGTACATCACCGGGGTGGCACTTCCAGTTGCCGGGGGCATCGATCTCTTCACCTTTTGAGGTCAGCCAGGCGGCCCGGACAGGGTCCGCCTGCGCTTCTCCCCTGCTATAGTGGCGGCCGCCAGACGAAGTCCCGGGCGGCGATTTGAGGCACGACCGAGCAGTCCTGGCCAGAACGCGATTTGGAGGATGCTCGGTTGAGCCTCGTCGACGTAACCCTTACCTGCCGTGAGTGCGGCTCGGAGTTCATCTTCACTGCCGGAGAGCAGCAGTTCTACCAGTCGAAAGGTCTGGTTAACCAGCCCACCCGCTGCCAGCCCTGCCGGCAGCTCGCCAAGGCGGCCCGTCAGACCACCAACGGGTACGGCACCAGCGGACCACGCCCCCCGCGCCAGATGTTCGACGTCGTCTGCGCCGACTGCGGCAGCATGACCCAGGTGCCCTTCCAGCCCAAGTACGACCGCCCGGTGTACTGCAGCAACTGCTTCGAGAGTCACCGCGCCGCGCGCTAGTCGCTAGTCGCTGGGCGGGGCCGGTGCCAGCCGGCGCAGGGTCCGGAGCGCTTCCTCCAAGGCGCTCGGGTCGCAGGCGCTGGCACGGATGACCACACCTCCGGTGGGCTGCGGATAGGAGCCGAAGCTCACCTCAGGGAAGGTGCGCTCGAGCTCGGTCAGGGCCGGGAAGAAGGTCGACTCCGGCGCCCCCAGGAAATGCAGCTCGCGGTAGCTCCGCGAGCCCGCCCCCACCAGGAAGATCGGCTCCAGCTCCTGCGCAAAGGTGGCGCGCAGCTCCGCCGGCACCCCGGGCAGCACGAAGAGCCAGCGTGGGTCCGCCCGAGTGGGCAGTGCGATGGCCAGTGGAGGGGCACCACCCACCGGGTTGCGCAGCACCCGAGCACCCTGGGGGACGCTCGCCATCTTGCGGGCGCCGGCATTGGGCTCGGGGCTTTCGAGCCTGCCCTGCTCATGCTGGCGCCGCGCCCGCGCCCGGATGTGGGCCAGCGCCTGCGGATCCTCGACCAGCGGCACCCCCAACATCCGGGCCACCGCGGCCATGGTCCGGTCATCGGGGGTGGGGCCCAATCCGCCGCAGCAGAAGACCCTGGCGGCGGGCCCAGCGGCGGCGGCACGCAACTCCTCCGCGATCGCCTCCGGCTGGTCCCCGACCACAACTATTCGGGAGCAGGGGTAGGGTCCCTGGCTCAACCTGGCCGCCAGCCAGGCCGAGTTGGTGTCGGCGGTGTGCCCGGAGAGCAGCTCGTCGCCCACCGCGACCACCCAACTGCCGGTGGCGATCGTCTCCAGCTCGATGGCTCCCTATCTGGCCCAGCCCGGACGCCCTTCACCCTTCCCGACCGCGGGTCGAGCACCTCGGCCGGACCACCGAGATGGCCTGGCCGACCCTTCCGCCGATATAATTGGGCGGCTCCGGTGAGCGCTCTTGCGGGGTCCGGCCGGCCGAACTTCGTCTTGCCTTTGCAATCATAGGCCGCCGGGTGCGGCTGGAGGAGCAGACTGCCGTGACTCGAACCGTGCTGATTCCGGTGCTGGTGGCCGGCCTGCTGGCCCTGGGATACGGAGGGGTGCTGGCCAGCTGGGTTCTGCGCCGGTCCCCCGGCAACGAGCGGATGCAGGAGATCGGGCAGGCGATCCGGGAGGGAGCCTCAGCCTACCTCAACCGCCAGTACATCATCATCGCGGTGATTGGCCTGGTGCTGGCGGCGCTGCTGGCCCTGGGTGGCCTGCTCAGCCCGGCGCTGGGATGGAAGACCTCCTTGCTCTTCCTCTTTGGCGCGTCGCTGTCCGCCAGTGCTGGCTACGTGGGCATGAACGTCTCGGTGCGCAGCAACTACCGCACCGCCGAGGCGGCCCGGGGCGGGCTCGGCCCGGCCCTGCGGGTCGCCTTCAATGGCGGCGCCGTCACCGGCTTCTTCGTGGTCGGATTCGGGCTGCTGGGTGTGACCATCGCCTTCTGGATCCTGGATAAGCCGTCAGCGCTCGTGGGGCTGGCGTTCGGAGCCTCTTTGATCTCCGTCTTCGCCCGGCTGGGCGGCGGCATCTACACCAAGGCCGCCGACGTTGGCGCCGACCTGGTCGGCAAGATCGAGGCGGGAATCCCCGAGGACGATCCCCGCAACCCGGCGGTGATCGCCGACAACGTGGGGGACAACGTCGGCGACTGCGCCGGCATGGCTGCCGACCTCTTTGAGACCTACGCGGTGACCTCGGTGGCGGCAATGCTGCTGGGCGGCCTCGAGTTCCACAACTTCGATCTCACCGTCTACCCCCTGCTGCTGGGCGGAATCAGCATCCTGGCCTCGATCCTGGGCACCTTCTTCGTCCGGATCGGCAAGGGTGGCTGGATCATGGGCGCCCTCTACCGGGGCCTGGGTGCGGCCGGGCTCCTTGCCATCGCTGGCTTCCTGGCCGTGACCCTGGTGCTCAAGGCCGACGGCGGACTCACCGCCAAGGTCCTGGGACACCCGGTGCTGAACCTGTTCTGGGCGGCGGTGATCGGGATCGTGATCACCATTGCCATCGTGGCCATCACCGAGTTCTTCACCGGCGCTCAGTTCAACCCGGTGAAGAGCGTGGCCCGGGCCTCCCAGACCGGTCACGCCACCAACATCATCGCCGGGCTGGCGGTGGGGCTAGAGGCGGCCGCGCCGCCGGCCTTCCTGATCGGAGTCGGGATCCTCGGCGCCTACGCCCTGGCCGGCCTCTACGGCATCGCCATCGCCGCCATGAGCCTGCTCAGCATGGTGGGGATCGTGGTGGCGATCGACGCCTATGGGCCGATCACCGACAACGCCGGTGGCATCGCCGAGATGGCGGACCTTCCGGACGCGATCCGGGCGGTCACCGACCCGCTGGACGCGGTTGGCAACACCACCAAGGCGGTGACCAAGGGCTACGCGATCGGGTCCGCCGCGCTGGCGGCCCTGGTTCTCTTCGCCGGCTACACGTTGACCCTGGGCCACCACAACTTCAACTTCAGTCTCAGCAACCCCAGGGTGATCGCGGGGCTGCTCTTCGGCGGCATGCTCCCGGTCCTCTTCGCCTCGCTCTCGATGCAGGCGGTGGGGCGAGCGGCCGGCGGAGTGGTCGAGGAGGTTCGGCGCCAGTTCCGGGAGATCCCGGGGATCATGGAGGGCACCGGACGGCCCCTCTACGGACGCTGCGTCGCGATCGTCACCAGGGCCGCCCAGCGGGAGATGATCCTGCCCGGCCTGATCCCGGTACTGGCTCCCATCCTGGTCGGGTTCATCCTGGGCCCGGTCGCACTGGGCGGCCTCCTGATCGGGACGATCGTGGTGGGGCTCTTCCTGGCCCTCCAGATGACATCCGGCGGTGCCGCCTGGGACAACGCCAAGAAGTACATCGAGGAGGGCAACTTCGGCGGCAAGGGAACCGAGACCCACGCCGCCGCGGTGACCGGGGACACCGTCGGAGACCCCTGCAAGGACACCGCCGGGCCGGCGATCAACCCGATGATCAAGGTGGTCAACATCATCGCCATCCTGATCGCCCCGCTGATCGCCACTCACTTCCTCATCCACTGACCGAAGAGACCACCTAGGGCCCGGCCCATCGCCCGATGGAAGATGTCGAGCAAGCGGACTACCTCCGGGAGATTGCCGACCTCCAGCGCAAGCTGGTTGAGCTCCAGGAGAACGAGGCCGCCCCGGCGCTGATCGAGGAGTACTCGGTCGAGGTGCGGATCCTGGTGGCCCTCCTGGATGCGACGAAGCGGCTCGTCGAAGACCTCCAGAGCTCGCCCGAGCTGGCGTCCAGCCTGACCATCAGAGGCTTCCAGCCCACCCAGTTCCGGGAGCTCTACGCCTTCGTCTACGAGGCGGCGCTGGAGATCGACCTCGCCGGGGCGGAATTCGCCCGGGCGGTGGAGCGAACCGACTTCAGCACTTCGCTGCGGGAGTGACCTGTCCGGGAACCCGAGGCGGCCGCGGGCCTACCTGGCACCGACACAGGCGGAGCAGGTGCCGTGTCCGAGCAGCTCCACCCGCTCCAGCTCGAAGCCGAGTGGCCGGGCAGCACTGTCCACCCAGCTGGAAACCTCGGGGCAGCTGACGTCGAAGGTACCCCCGCAGCGGTCACACACCAGATGCTGGTGGGACTCGCTGCCGGCTATCACCGCCTCGTAGGTGTTCGCGTGTCCGAGTTGGACCTTGCGGGCCAAGCCCAGCTCCACCAGAAGATCCAGGGTCCGGTAGACGGTGGTGCGTTGAAATCCGGGCACCTTGCGGCCAATGCTGGTGCAGAGGTCGTCCGCCGAGGCGTGCCCGGCGTGCTCCAGCAGGGCGGAGTAGACCAGCCTCCTCTGGGGGGTCAGCCGCTTGCCCTGCTGCCTCAGCGCCTCCAGTCCACTCACCATCTCCGCATCATAACTGTTGCTCACTATTGCAACACGATCAGGGGATGAGGTCGCCGGAAAGCTCGCCCTCAGCGGCCAGCTATGATCGAGGTCAAGTGAACGTGTCCGACGAGCGCAAGACCCTGGCGGCCCTTGAGGACTCTCTCTCCCGGGTCGAGGACCCGGAGCTGCATCGTTCACTGATGCATCTCGGGATGCTGAAGAATCTGCGGATCGAGGGCACCACCGCCAAGATGCGGGTCGTCCTCACCACGCCCGCCTGCCCGCTCAGGGAGCGGATCCAGGCCGAGATCGAGGCCGCCGTGCTGGGGGTGGTCGCCGGGATCGAGAGGGTGGAGCTGCAGTGGGACTCCGACGTCAGCCGCACCCGGGGGGTGATCGGCCGCCAGGAGATCCCCGGGGTGCGCAACATCATCGCCATCAGCGCCGGGAAGGGTGGCGTGGGCAAGACCACGGTGGCGGTCAACCTCGCCTTCGCTCTGCTCCGGTCAGGAGCTCGGGTGGGACTGCTGGACGCGGACATCTACGGCCCCAACGTCCCCATCATGCTGGGACTCACCGACCAGCCGACGGTGGTGGCGGACCGGATGGTCCCGCTCCGCAAGGGCGGTCTCAAAGTGGTCTCGATCGGCACCATCATCGAGCCCGACCGCCCGGTGATCTGGCGGGGCCCGATGCTCGTCGGGGCCCTCAAGCAGTTCCTCTTCGAGGTTGACTGGGGCGAGCTCGACTACCTGGTCTGCGACATGCCGCCGGGGACCGGGGACGTGCAGCTGACCCTGGCTCAGTCGATTCCGCTGACCGGCGCGGTGATCGTCACCACCCCCCAGGATGTGTCTCTGGCCGACGTGGGCCGGGGGATCGCGATGTTCCAGCAGCTCCGAGTGCCGGTCCTGGGGGTCATCGAGAACATGAGCGGGTTCGTCTGCCCGCACTGCGGTGGGCTGACCGACATCTTCAGCCGGGGCGGTGGAAGGAAGCTGGCTCAGGACCGGGAGCTTCCGTTCCTGGGCGAGATCCCCCTGCACCTGGCGGTACGGCTGGGTGGCGGAGAAGGCCAGCCCCTGGTGCTGGCCCAGCCGGAGTCTGCCCAGGCCAAGATCTTCGAGCAGGTGGCGTCCACCCTGGCTGGCCAGGTGAGCCAGGTCAACTTTCAGACCGCCGAGGCCCCCGAAATGCCAGCCGGGCCCCGGGTCGCCCGGCCCTGAGCCGGGGAGCGGGGAGAAGCCAGGAGCGGCGATCGGGCTGGCTCCGCCGTGTTCGCACTAGCACCGGCCTCTGCGGGCGCTGGCCGGGACGAGTCCTCGCTAACCTGAAGTTCGGGAAACCGCTCAACTCAGGCCGAGTTGGGGGGGAACCGCGCCGGTTCTGACTGCGTTGCCCCGGAGCATCGTCAGCATGCTTCCGTGGGCGCGCGCTGGGCAACTTCTTCTGACTACATTCCAGACGATCGTGGAACTCGCATCGAGTTCCACCGGCGACCGAACTTCAGGCTAGCTCGCGACCGGCTCCCCCGACGCGGTGCCGACGGCCCACCTCGCGCCCGCGGACTCCGGTGCCCGACGGGCGGTCTCCTGTGGGCGAACCCAGCGCTCCCTCGTGACGGGAGTGGCGTCACAGCGCTGCCAGCGCTTCCCCGGCGCGCCGCAGCCCGTCTACCAGAGGGGAACCGGCCGGCGCTCACGCGAGTACTCCGGGCATGGTCCGTACCGCCGCTTCCCGGATCGCCTCCCGCGCCTCCGCCCTGTCGCTGTACACGCGGAGCCAGACGGTGCGCACCGGCAGCAGCCGGGCCAGCAGCGCGGGGGCCGCCTCCACCTCGACGCGGCCGGATATGGGGTCGAAGAGCCGCAGCATCTGGTCGTTGGCCGCCGGGTTGTCCGGGCGGGGGGCGGTGCTGGCCAGGTCGACCTCCAGGCCCACGTCCCGGAACCGCTCCGGGAGCGCCGAGCGGATCCTCTCCTCAATCTGGTGGGAGTCACGCAGCCCCGCCGGTCCCTCCGGGTGGCTCAGTTCTCGGTAGGCCTCGAACGCCAGCTGCCAGGGAAGCCTCCGGGTGGTCACCGCTTCCCAGTGGCGCCCCAGCTCGCGCTCCTCCTCGTTCCGGGGGGAGAGCTGGAGCCGCTCCACCTCTTGCATCAGCGACCAGTCGGTGAGCAGCAGGTAGCTGTCCAGATGATCGACCGGGTTGCCGGGCGGAAGCAGCAACCCACAGGTGCGGGCGAACACCGGCCGCAGATGAAGGTCGATCCGGCGCACGGTGCGGTGGAAGTAGACATGGTTGTACATGTGGAGGCGGGCCGAGAGGAACACTTCCAGCGCCGGTGCCCCGTGCTGGTGTAGGACCAGGCAGCCATCCTTGATGAACATGTAGTGGCGCAGCCGGGCCAGGTCGACCGGGCCCACCGCCACGCCACACATGTAGGCGTCGCGGGGAACGTAGTCCATGTTGTCAGCGCTGGCCAGCCCGCAGAGGACCGGCTTGAGGGCCCGCAACCAGGCCGGCGGTGAGAAGCCCGGCAGCTCCCTGGGCGCCATCACCCATGCCACCCACTGGGGCAGCACCGCCTCGCCGGGCTCGAATGGCCCGTCCGGGCTCCGGCGGAGCGAGCCGATGAGGTCGGCCAACGTCCCCAGAACCAGGTGGCGGCCGACGTCCTCGTGGTCCAGCCCATACCGGGACAGCACCTCAGCGTCGAAGAAGTGCCCGAAGGGCCCATGGCCGACGTCGTGGAGCAGCCCGGCCACCCGCATCACCTCCACCACCAGGTTTCGCGAGGGAACATCGGAGCAGCTCTGACGGAGACTGGGGTAAAGGTGGTCGGTGAAGCTCCCACTGAGGTGCATTGCCCCGACCGCGTGCTGAAAGCGCGAGTGCTCGGCGGTGTGGAAGACCCACCAGGCGGACTGGAGCTGGTGGATCCGGCGCTGGCGCTGGAGCCAGGGGTGGTCCAGGAGCGACTCCTCGGAGCCGGCCCCGTCGTCCAGTTGCTTGGTGATGCTGCAGTAGTCGTAGAGGGGATCGGCCAGCAGGTTTACCGCCTCGAAAACGCTCTCGGGATTGGACACCTTGATCGCCATCTTAGGCGGGGAGACGAGCGTATGAGGGCCGCCGGAGGCGCCGCCACCTGAAGCGGTCGCCCGGCGCCGGAGCTGCGGCCGCCAAGCCGCTTGCCAAGGTCAGACCGAGCAGCTGCCCCAGAGCCTGGGCGAGCGCGGTCGGAGCCCGCTCAGCTCGGTCCCCCGGCAGAGCGCGGCAGCCTCTCCACGGGCGCCGCCCCCGGTCCCGGACGGCGGGCCCGGCTATGCGGTCTTGGGCCAATTGGGGCCGCCAGCGCCACGCGCCGCCCGGCATCACCGCCCGGGAGGGGCCAGCCGGACCAGCTGACCCCGGTACCGACGGTGCCTCGGATCGGAGCGGGAAGGGAGGTGAGGTTGAAGACCTCCTGGCGCAGCCGACCTCAGCCGGCCGGCGCCTGCCCCATCTGGGCCAGCAAGCGGCTGCCCTCCGGGCTCCCCCACCCGGTGCAGGCGTCCCAGCCCGGGGCGGCCTGATAGGCGCCGTTGTCACCCTCGACTATGTCCCGGGTGACACCGGCAGCGGCCAGCTGCTGGTAGAGGATCGGATTGAGGTATCCGGGAGCGTGGCCCAGCGCCTCGGCGCAGCGAGCCAGCAGCGCCGCCCAGAGTGGCGCCACCGCGCTGGTGCCGCCGAAAACCGCCGGCTGCCCGTCCACCAGGACCTGGTACCCGGTCTCGGGGTCGGCATCGCCGGCGACGTCGGGCAACCCCCGACCGGCCCTGTGGCCCGGGTCGGCGGAGAGCGGGACGTGAGCGGCGTCCTGCCAACTGGGGAGCGGGAACTGTGAGCTGACCCCGCCTCCGGTGGCTCCGCCCTGGGGCCCGTCATTCCAGGTCACCTCGCTCGCTATCTGGCCCCCGGACGACGTCAGTCGGGTTCCGCCGCAGGCCAGCACGTGGGGGCTTGAGCTGGGGAAGTCGACATGGGCCTCCCCGTCCTGCAGCCCATCGTTGGAGCCGCCGTCCCCGGCCGCCACGCACACGGTCACCCCCAGCAGGGCCGCGTCCTGGAAAGCCTGGTCAAACGCGGTCATGGTGGCGGCCGGCCAGTCGGCCTCGGGCCCACCCCAGCTGATTGACAGGATGGAGGGGCGGTTGACCTGATCGTGGAGAGCCTCATTGATGGCGTCGAGGAAACCCCGGTCGGTGTTGGGAGCGAAGTAGAGCACCAGCCGGGCCCCCGGGGCCACCGAGCCAGCGACCTCGATGTCGAGCATGACCTCCCCGTCGGGCCCGTCCTGTACTCCGGTCGGCTGGTTGGAGGCTCCATCGACCGGAACCGCCACCAGACTGGGTGGCGCCATCCCCAGCTGCTGGAAGTAGGTGGCAAGGTCATCGGATCTGAAGCCCCCGCCCAGCTCCACCAGGCCGATGCTCTGTCCGGCTCCGGTGGTCCCGACGGGAAACTGGTAGAGCGAGGCGACCGTCGGGGGAGGGTAGCTCAAGGGTGCCGCCTGGTCGAGCGGGCCAGGATGCTCCGGTAGCGGCAGCGGCCGGAAGTGGGGGCGGACCGCTGGCACGGTGGCCAGCCCGAGCGCCGCCACGACCCGGCCTTCGAGAGGTCCGGGGAGTGATGCCATACCCCGGGCTGCTCTGAATTCACCACTCCGGACGAGGCAGCGGCGCAGCTCCACCCCGAACTCCGCGGCAAACCGGCCCGAAGGCCCGCTCAGGACCGCGATCCGCCGCTCCGGTGCAACCGAGGTCAGCTCCAGCTCCGCCCCCACCGCCCAGGCCCGCACCGCCGCCAGGTCGTCGGGGTGGGCACCGCGGACATCGGCCAGCTGTTCGCGGCTCAGGTGGGCTCGAAGGCGGGGAGCTACCCGGCCCAGGTCCTCAGGCGGAGGAGCCCATCCATCCGGGCGGGGCCTGAGCGCCAGGGCCACCTCGATCCGCTCGGCGGGGTCAGCGGGCCCCAGGTCGGTCCACGGCTGGTCGGGCCAGGGAGCCGCGGTGGCAGCCTCCGCGGGGTGATCTGAGGAACTCACGCACGTCAGTATTCCCGGACCGGACGCACACCTGCCCGGCCGATTGGCAGTGGCGGACCGGACCCATCGGGGCCGATTGGTCAGCGTTCCTGGGCCAGCCCCCTGGTGATCGTGAGCACGGCCACAAAGCGGCGGAAGGTGCCCAGGGCGTCTCCGCCCTCCAGCACGACCTCGAGCGGGCCCACCGACTTCACGTCCCGCACCTGAGTCGCCAGCTCCACGAGGTCGGCGTTTCGCAGCCGCACCGAGAGCCGGTACGGGGGCTCGGAGCTCGGCGGTGGTATCTCCGCCAACCGCTGGAGGCTTCGGGTCGCGGCCTCTCGTATCAGCCGTCGAGCGGCCACCGGATGAAGGCTGCGCGCCGCCAGGCGGGTGAGCGACTGCTTGACCACCACCGTCTCTGCACCGGGCGACACGGAGGCCGCCTGGGCCACGGAATGCTGGTCGCCCGTTATCAGCACCACCGGCACCCGGTGGTGAGCCGCCACCAGGGCGTTGATCCCGCTCTCACCCACGGACCGCCCGTTCAGACTCACTCCCCGGACCGAGTCGGGGCTGTAGGTGTGTGAGAGCACCGAGGCGGGACCGTCCACGGCCCCGTGATATCCGACGAAGAAGATGGCGTCGAAGCTCCCGTCCAGTCCCTCCATCATGTACAGGGGCTTGTGCCGGCCGGAGCAGTAGTCAGCCTCGCCGTGGATCTGAGCTGGGTCCAGGTTCTGCATGGCGCCGTGGGAGTCGTTGACCAGGATGCTGTCGGCGCCAGCCTCGAGAGCGCCGTCGATGGCGGCGTTGACCTCCTCCAAGAGCAGCCTGCGTCCTAGCGCGAACTCAGGCCCGGGCGTCACCTGCTGCCAGTCGACGACCCCGGCCACCCCCTCCATATCGCACGAGATGAACACCTTCACGCCTCGATCCCTCCCCTCAAACGTGCCGGTCGCGCTCGGGACGGCGCGCCCCGGTCAACGCCGGCTACCGTCGGTAATTCGGTCCAGCTCCGCCCAGTCCGCCCCGGTGGCGATCCAGGAGGCCGCCTTGACGTTCGCCACCACCTGCTCGGGCTGGGTCGCACCGGCGATCACGGATGACACCTGGCTTCGACCCAGCAGCGCTCCCACCGCCACCTGCAGCAGCGAGATCTCCCGCTCCCCTGCGAAGCGCTCCAGCGCCTCGATCACGTCGAAATGGTGGGGGTCGGTGAGCACCGCAGCGAATTGGCCGTCGGCCAGCCGCGTTCCCGGCGGGGCCGGCCGGCCCCGCCGGTACTTGCCGGTGAGCATTCCGCTGGCGAGCGGGAAGTAGGGCAGCAGCCCCATCCCGAGATGGCTCAGGGCCGGAAGCAGCTCCCGCTCGATGTCGCGATGCAGCAGGCTGTACTCATCCTGGGCGGAGACGAACTCGGTGAGCCCCAGCGACTGCGCCGTCCAGTGGGCGTCGACCACCTGCCAGCCGGCGAAGTTGGAGCAGCCGATCCAGCGGACCTTGCCCTCCTCGACCAGCTGGTGCAGGGTACCGAGGGTCTCGGCGATCGGCGTGGCCGGGTCGGGCTGGTGCATCTGGTAGAGGTCGATCACCTCCACGTCAAGGCGGCGGAGGCTGGCCTCGACTGAGGCCCGGATATAGGCCGGCGAGCCGCGCCGTTGCGAGGGGTCCTCGCCTGCCCTGGGCATCCCGAACTTGGTGGCGATCAGGGCTTGGTCACGGCGCCCTCGAAGCGCCCGACCCAGCAGCCGCTCACTCTCCCCCGCGCCGTAGGTGTCGGCGCTATCGAAGAGGTTGACTCCCTCCTCCAGGGCGGCGTCGACCACGGGCCGGACCGCCTCCTCGGGCATCCTCCGGCCGAAGTTGTTGGTGCCCAGCCCCACCACCGAGACCGAGGGACCCGCCACCCCCAGCTGCCGCCGTCCCAAGCCAGCTCGGTTCTCCATCACAAGTCCCGCTCCCGCTGTCTGCCGGCCGCCATCACCGAGATGGTCGCAGAAGGTACCCGGCGACCGGGTGGAGGCGGCCCCGGCCGAGGACTGGTCCAGGAGGCCGGGCGTGGATGGGCGGCCGGGTCGTTGGCAAAGGCGCCCGCGGGCCGGTTCGGTCCGGTCAGGGCCAGGCCCCAGCCCCTCCGCTGCCTTCGGTCTGGCAAGATCTGACCCAACAGTGCTCGCGGCGGCTTGCCGCAGAGCACCGGAGGGTGGAATCGGTCGGGGTGAGGACCTGGGCGGGAGGAAGGTATTAATGAGAAAGCAGCTGATCGCAGCCGGCGTCGGCGCGCTCCTGGTTGGGCTGGGCACGGTCGGTGGAGCAGGCCTGGGGACAGCCCTGGCCAGCTCGTCGGCCACGATCGCCGGTTGCGCCCCGGCCCAACTCCACCTCTACCAGCCGGGTCAGCTCACCGTCGCCACCGACAGCCCCGCCTACACCCCCTGGTTTGAAGGCAACATGCCCCGGAACGGGAAGGGCTTCGAGAGCGCGGTGGCCTACGCCATCGCCGCCCAGCTGGGCTTCACCAGGCACCAGGTGCACTGGACCATCGAACCCTTCGACAGCTCCTACGCCCCCGGGCCCAAGACCTTCGACTTCGACATCAACGAGATTACCGTCACCTCGGCCCGGGCCCAAGCGGTCACCTTCAGCGAGGGCTACTACAACGACCGCGAGGCGCTGATCACGGTCAAGGGAGACAAGATGGTCAAGGACCACTCCCCCCGCCAGCTCAGGCAGTACGCGTACGGCGACCAGGTGGGCACCACCAGCCTCGCCTACATCGAGAGGAAGATCCGGTCCATCCAGACGCCGGCGGTCTACAACAACCTCAACGACGTGGCCTCGGCGCTGTCCGACCACACGATCTCCGGATTCGTCACCGACACCCCGACCGCCCAGTACATGGCCGCCTCCGGGGAGGTCAAGCACGGGGTCGTGGTGGGCCAGTTCCCCAGCACCGACGAGTTCTACGGATTGCTGCTCCAGAAGGGTGACCCGCTGGTGAGCTGCCTCGACAAGGCGATCACCGCGCTCAGGTCCGACGGCACCCTGAGGCGGCTCCAGACCAAGTGGCTGGGGATCTACGAGAAGATTCCCACCATCCAACCCTAGCCGGCGAAGGCGCAGGGCCACTGGTGTTCTCGGACCCCGGCCAGCCCGTCGAGGGGCCCCTGGTGATCCCGGGCGGCCCGCCGCTGGGCATCATGGGACCGGGGCCCCGCCGGCAGCCGCTCCGCGGGCGACGGGCGATCGCGGTCTCGGCCGTGAGCACGGTCGCCTTCCTGGGGCTGCTCGCGGCGCTGTTCTTCCTGGCGCCGGGCAGCGCCCAGGTGCGACGGACCTTCTTCAATCTGCCCGATGCCCGGACCGCCTTCCTGGGAGATCCCCAGCACGGGATCTTCTCGGTGGGCGCAGCGTTCGTGCTCAACATCGAGATGTTCCTGGTCGCCGAGGTGCTGATCCTGATCCTGGCCATGGTGATCGCGGTGATCCGCCAGCTCCAGGGCCCGGTCCTCTTCCCGCTGCGGATGCTGGCAATCGCATACACCGACTTCTTCCGTGGGGTGCCTCTGATCCTGGTCATCTACGCGATTGGGTTCGGCGTCCCGGCGCTCAACCTGGCCGGAGTCTCGACCCAGAAAACCGTGGTCTACGGGCTGGTCGCACTGGTCCTCTCCTACTCCGCCTATGTCTCGGAGGTCTATCGGGCCGGGATCGAGTCCGTCCACCCCAGCCAGGTCGCGGCGGGCCGCTCGCTGGGGCTCTCTCAGTGGCAGTCGATGCGATCGGTGGTGATGCCCCAGGCGGTGCGACGGGTGATCCCCCCGCTGCTCAACGACTTCATCAGCCTCCAGAAGGACACCGCCCTGGTCGCCGTCCTGGGGGTGATCGAGGCCAACCGCGCGGCGGGGATCGAGAGTTCGACCGACTTCAACTACACCGGCTACACGGTGGCGGCGGTGCTCTTCCTGGCCCTGACGGTGCCCCTGGCCCGTTTCACCGACTACCTCATCGCTCGTGACCGGCGCAGGCGCCAGGCCACGACCGCCCGCTGATGAACGTCGGCAAACCGCCCACCTCGGACCAGGCCCTGCGGCTGGAGGGGATCTACAAGTCCTTCGAGCGCAACCAGGTGCTGCGCGGGATCGACCTGGAGGTGGGATCCCACCAGGTGGTCTGCCTGATCGGAAGCTCGGGCTCAGGCAAGTCGACCTTGCTCCGCTGCATCAACCTCCTGGAGCCGGTGGACCGGGGCCGGGTCATCTTCTTCGGCGTGGACATCAGCGCCGCGGGCACCGATGTCAATGCGGTCAGGCGCCAGATCGGGATCGTGTTCCAGGCCTTCAACCTGTTCCCCCACATGACCGTGCTTCAGAACATCACCCTGGCCCCGATTCGGGTCCTCGGCAAGCCCCGCCGACAGGCTGAGGAGGAGGCCGACGCGCTTCTCCGCCAGTTCGGGCTCTATGACAAGCGCAAGGAGTACCCAGACCGGATCTCGGGGGGTCAGCAGCAGCGGGCCGCGATCGCCCGAGCGCTGGCCATGCAGCCCCGGCTGATGCTGCTGGACGAGGTGACCTCGGCCCTCGACCCCGAGCTGGTGGCAGAGGTGCTCAACGTGATCCGGGCGCTGGCGGGGGCAGGCATGACCATGGTCATCGCCACCCACGAGATGGGCTTCGCCCGCGGCATCGCCAACCGGGTCTGCTTCTTGGACAACGGGGTGATCCTGGAGCAAGGCCCCCCGGAGCAGATCTTCCGGAACCCCCAGCAACCCCGTACCCAGCGATTCCTGCAGAGCATCACCGACGCTGGCCACCTCTGAGCCAGCCAGAGGCAACCAGCTCTCATCGCCGCCGGCACCACCGCCGACGTCTGCCGCCGCCGTCGTCACGGTCGCGTTCGTCAGCGACAGTAGGCGGGTCCTCGGTCGGCTCGAAGAGCCGAAGGCGCCTGGCTCGCACAGCTCCCCTGCGGTGCCCGGTAGCTTCATCGTCCCCGGCTCTGAGGGCCACGAGCCGGCGGCGTCGGCCCTGCTCGGGCCCCGCGCTCACTTGACCCCAGCCTCAGCTGGACCAGAGCAGGCCGTGAGAGTGCCCGAGCGCGAGGTGATCAGCCTTGGAGCACGAAAATGGCGGGCATGCAGATCTCGGCGGGCGTCACCATCAGCCAGAGGAGGGCTCCATGAAATTCGTCCACAACCCCCACCCCCGCGCCACCGCGATCCTGGAGGGGACCGCCAGGGGCCCGGCCAGGGTCCTGGACCAGCTGGACCGCAGCAATGCGATCAACCGCTTCAACTCCTGGCTGGCGGTGAAGATCACCGCCGGGGTGGGCAGCATGTGGTGCGCCTACGTGTTCGCCATCATCGCCCTGGTCGGGCTGCCCGCGGCGCTCAAGCCGGGTGGCGAGGGGATCATCGCCTGGATCGCCCAGACCTTCCTCCAGTTGGTCTTGCTGTCGATCATCATCGTGGGCACCAACATCCAGTCCGCCGCCGCCGACAAGCGGGCTCAGGACACCTACGCCGATGCCGAGGCGGTGCTCCATGAGGCGATGCAGATCCAGCAGCACCTCCAGGCCCAGGACGAGGCGCTCGATCGGCTGCTGGCCGCCCACCAGACCTGAGCTGCCAGACTGGTCAGGGTCGAAGCAAGTCATCCCCGGCGAGGCCGGTGGGGAGCAGGAGGAAGCACATTTGACTGGACGCGCAATTTTGGTCACAGGGGCCTCCAGGGGAATCGGCCGAGCCACCGCCAGGGCCTTCGCTGCCGCCGGCGACCGGGTGGCCGTGAACCACCGAGCCTCCGCCAGAGAGGCCGAAGAGCTGGTCTCGTCGCTGCCGGGCACGGGCCACCTCGCGATCCAGGCCGACCTCTCTGACCCCGAGCAGGCACGCCGGCTGGTGGAGCAGACCGTGGCGGGGCTGGGGGGTCTCGACGTCCTGGTCAACAACGCCGGGGTGAGCATCCTCCACGACATCACCGACGGGGACTTCGAGGCCTGGCGCGAGGCCTGGGACCGCACCCTGGCGGTCAACCTCAGCGGTCCCGCCTACGTCACCTACTGGGCGGTCCAGCAGATGCTGGGGACCGGCGGGCGGATCATCAACATCAGCTCACGGGGAGCGTTCCGGGGGGAGCCGGATCAGCCCGCCTACGGGGCCAGCAAGGCAGGTCTCAACGCCTTCGGCCAGTCCTTGGCCAAGGCCCTGGGCCAGCACGGGATCGCGGTGATGACCATCGCCCCGGGTTGGGTTGCCACCGACATGTCCAACCAGGAGCTCAAGCGGCCTCGAGCGACCGACATCCTGTCCCAGAGCCCCTTCGGGCGGATCGCTCGGCCCGAGGAGGTGGCCGCCGCCGTGGTCTTCTTCGCCTCGCCCGAGGCAGAGTTCACCAGCGGGGCGGTGCTGGACATCAACGGCGCCTCATACCTGCGGACCTAGCTCGGTCGGGCCGAGGAGCAGCCGAGCCGTCGTGGGCCCTGGACGCCCAGGCCTGATCTTCGGCAGGGGCCTGGTGCGCGTGCCTCCGCGGAGGTGGTGGGAAGTAGCGCAGCCGGCAGGAGTTTGGGAAAAGGGATACCGCCGGGTCCCGCGGGCGCACTGAGCCCCGATCCTGCGCCGGCGGCGCCGGTGGCGCCGTCCGGGACCTGGCCGTGGCCCCTCCTCGTGCTCCACATAGGCCATCACCCCGGCCGGTGGGACCGGGGGGGTTGCGAGCCCGGGCGGGCGAGGCCTCAGCCGCGGAGCGGTGGCCCTCGACGAACGATCTCGTCGACCTCGGATGCGGGCGGATTGCCGGGGGCGAAGGCCTCCAGCGCCCAGGTCACGCCGGCTTCATCCAGCTCGGCCACGGCTGCCGCGAGCCGGTCCCGGGGCTCAAGGGAGAGAGCCCAGGTCACCACCAGGTCGAACTTCGGAGGCGCACCACGATCGCCGAGGAGCCGGCGGATCTCGCGCACCTGTGTCGGATCCGGGCTCATCGACCGATTACCACCGGCAAAAATGGGGAAGAAGCCCTGGAGCCGAGCGGCGCGGGCCAGGGGTCGGCGGTGAGGCCATTCGCCCGCTCCCCAGATGGGGAGGGGCTGCTGGAGCGGGGGAGGAAGGAACGCGATGCTGGATACGGTGTAGGCCTCGCCGCGATGATCCACCGGCTCCCCGCTGAGCAGGTTCTGCAGCAGGCTCAGGGACTCGTCGAGGAGCCGTCCTCGGGAGACGGCAGAGGGGGCCTCCCCGAACGAGCTGAACTCGTGCCAGCCATCCTCACCCAGCCCGATGCCAACCGTGAGCCGCCCCCCGGAGAGCCGATCGAGGGAGGCGATCTGGCGGGCCAGTATCCAGGGCCGGCGGCGGGCCAGAGGAGTGACCATGGCTCCGAACCTGATCGTGCGGGTGGCGGTCGCGATCCCCGCCATGGTTATCCAGGGGTCGGCAACCGGCCGGCCCACACCGGCCAGGATGTGGTCCCAAAGGAAGAGGCCCTGCCAACCCGCCTCCTCCGCGGCCACGGCGAGCTCCACGACCCGCCCGGGATCGGCGAACTCGTCGAAGGGGGGCAGGAATAGGCCAAAGCGCATCTCCCACAGTATGTCCGGTCCGGTGGCACTGACGCCCGCCTGTCGACTGCCGCCCGGGCCCCTAGTGGCCCGAAGCGGCGGGGGAGACCACCCGGCTGCCCGCGCCGCCCATTCGCGCTCTGACACCGAGGTCGAGATGCTCCGACGGCCAACGCGTCGACGGTCACCTTATCGCCGTCCTGCCGTAGCGCAATGGGCCCGCCGACCGAAGCCTCAGGAGCCACGTGCCCGACCATCAGTCCGTAAGTGGCGCCGCTGCAGCGCCCGTCCGTCATCAGCGCCACCGAGTCTCCCAGCCCCTGCCCCAAGAGGGTCCCGGTCACACCCAGCATCTCCCTCATCCCCGGGCCGCCCCATGGACCGTCGTGGCGGACGTCGCCAGGAGCGATCTGCCGCGCGGCCACCCGGGACATCGCCGCCTCCTCGGAGGCGAACACCCGGGCAGGACCCGTGTCCTGGCGGCGCTCGTGGCCCGCGACCTTGATCACGGCTCCCTCCGCGGCCAGCGGGCTGTGCAGTATCACCATGCCGCCGGTCTCCTGCAGCGGCACCTCCAGGCTCCGGACCACGCCCTGGTCAGCAACGTCAGGGTGGGTGGACCCGACGGGTGAGGCGGCGGCCAGGGTCGCGCCGGTACAGGTCACAGAGTCGCCGCCTAAGAGCTGGCGCTCCAGCAGCCGCCGGACCACCAGGTCGACCCCCCGGCCCGGCTGAGGTCCACGGCGTTTTGGCGACCTCCGCGACGGAGGTCGGCGATCCAGGGGGTGCGCTGGCTGCTGGAGTCGAAATCGTCGATCTGGGGGGGCACACTGGCCTCGAGGGCCGTCGCCAGCAGGTGCAGCGCCGCGGTGGTCCAGCGTCCCGTGGCCATGACCCCGGCAATCGCGTTGTGGAACGAGGAAACGGTCAGGTAAGAGCTCGGCCGTCGGCTGGGCCCTGCGGAGATCCGCCGCCCGGGTCAGGAGGCCAGCTCGATCACCAAGTGGTGCTGAAGGTCATCGTCGGCGATCCGGATCGTGAGGAGATGGTCGCTGGGGTCGAGATGGGCCGCGACATCCAGGGCCGGGTCGGAGGACTGCAGGTGGAAGGTGTGGTAGAAGGACGGTACCTCGACCAGCAGGGGGCGGCCGGAGGCATTCCCGCTGAACTGCAGCACCAGCCGGCCGTCGTGATAGTCGTAGCTCAGGGTGTCGAGGGTACCCGGGGTGGCCCGCGGATAGGCCCGGGCCACGATCCTCAGCCTGGAGGGCATCCGTTTGAAGGCCCAGCCTCCCCCCTCATCCCAGTCCCAGTAGGCCCAGCCCAGCCGGTACTTGTCGAGCTCGTTCATCTCCCTGACCACCCAAGCTTGGTTGGACTTCCCGGAGCCGGCGCCGATCTCTCCCACCCACGGAGCTGCCCCGGCCTCCTTGGCCTGGTCATCGAGTAGGGTCAGGGGGATCGCGTACTGGGGCGTCGGCTTCTGCCAGGGCGGCTCCAGCAGGGTGGCGAACACGTGGCTGGAGTAGACCTGGTCGGGATAGGGCAGCGGTCCAACGTAGGTGGGCAACCCGAAGTCGAGGGTCTGCTCGGTCATCCACATCTGGTGGGGCGCGATCGCGGCCAGCTGGGTGATCACATGGGCCTCGAACGGCAGCAGGTACTTCTTCTCGAACAGCCCCGGCGGCGCGGGGAATGGATGGGGCTCGTTCCAGAGGTCGAAGGCGGCCACCGCCGAGTCATCCCGGAACTCGCGGGCCACAAAGCTCCAGACCTCGGCCACGTCCTGCTGCCACCCGCCCAGGTCGGCCCAGAAGATGCCGTAGCTGACCAGGACCCCGGGGGCCAGGTGCCGATTCCAGGGCGATCCCAGGGGGAAGCTTCGCGGCAGCGACCCGGCGGTGGCCCAGCTCGGGGCTCCGTCGCCCCCGTAGTAGATGCTCCAGTCGATGTTGTGGAGGTCGAGGATGGTGTAGATGCCGTGGGTGGCGGCGTCGTCGACCACCGACCGCACCAGATCCAGGTAGGACTGGGACATGTGGCCGGGGCTCGGTTCCAGCTCGGACCAGTTGATCGGCAACCGGATCACGTCGAAACCGTCGGCCTCCATCTCGGCAAAGTCCTGGGCGCTGGGCACCGCACCGGGGCGCATGTCCTCCGCCTGCTCCAGCCCGGTCACGTTCATGCCTCGGAGCAGTATCTGACGGCCCTGGCTGTCCAGAATGACCTTGCCGTTGCTGTGCAGCCAGGGCAACCCATGGCCGCTGCCGGTGCCCGGATCCGCCGTGCTGGTGGCCGATCTGGGATAGGCGGGGTAAGAGTTGGGGATGAAGGCGAACCCCAGCAGCACCAGCGCCACAACCAGGAAGATGATGAGGCAACCCGAGCAGCAGCTGCAGCAGCCTCTGATCCGCCCCGGCCACGAGTGTGGCCAATGCCACATCCGGCGGCGATACCAGCTCTGGGCCTGGCGCGGCGGCTCGCCCATCGTCCGAGTCTACGCCGCCTTTTCCAAGAAGCGCGAGGTGGCTGGGAGCTTCCCGGAGTGGCGCGCCGGGCGCCGTCGGAAGCCAGGCGCATCACGGCCGCGCCGGGGTGCTCGGATTGCCGTCCTTCCGGCCGAAACGATCCCGGTGGTATCGCTCCGGGCCGCCAGGCTGCCGGCGCCGACCAGGACTTGAGCAGGGTGTGGAGCAGAGCCACGGGTTCCGACCCAGGGCAGCCCGAGTGCCGGTCTCCGACCGGCCGGCAGCGCGCCGAGCCCACCTTCCCCCGGGGAGCGGACGGCAACTTGACACGAACCTCGAGTGCCGGTATAAATGGCCGCACTTTGCACAGCGCTGAGCGCGCCCTGCTGATGGCCGGCGGCCTGCGGGTCCTGGTAGCCCTAGTCACCGGAGGGCCGATCAGCTAGCGTCTGCGCGACCTGGCGAGGTTACCGGCCCCCCGAGATCCCGGGGGGCCGGTTTTTTGTCCCCAGACCAGGCCCCAGCCCACCACTCCACCATGAATCATGAGATCTGTCCGCTCACGACACTCGCAGGTCGGCCGCGATGGGGCACCGAGCCTTGAGCGACCCCACCACCGACCGCTTTCACTCGCACCAGGTCCCGGTGCTCACCGTCGATTGGGTTTCCTGCCAAGTCCAGTTTCTGACCAGAGCAGGGTGCAGAACCCTGCTCTGCACCACTTGCCGCCACCGCTTCCGGTCGGCGCCGCCGGCCCGGAGTTCCGCCAATCCCGAAGTTAGGAGAGCCCCGTGAACGGATATGGCCAAGAACCGGAGTGTCCCGGTACCCCCGCCCACCTGCCTGAGGACATCCAGTTGGACGAGGCCGGGCGCAATTGGGTCAGCCGCCAGAGCGCAGCTGACCCCGAACGCCCGCTGCGCCGGCTGGCCGCCGACGCTGCCCTGACCGCCGCCATCGGTCAGGTCTACGGCGGGGACTGAGCCCTTCCTGCCGTGACCACCACCACCTTCGACAGGACCAGCCGCCGGGCTGCCGTGCCCGACCCCGTCCCCTCCCCCTCGGGGGCCGAGCTGTGGCACCAGGCCTCGGGCAGAGGAGTGGACACCCGGTTCGGGCCGCCCCGCGGCGCCCACTTGCCCCTCTATGAGTGCCTGCCCGCGTTCCCTCTCCGGCACCCGCTGGCAGGCCATGAGCAGGGTGCCGCCCGCATGGCCGATGGCTACGCCAGGTCCAGCGGGAAGGTGGGGGTCTGCAACGCCACCTCCGGGCCGGGTGCCCTCAACCTGATCACCGGCCTGGCCACGGCCCACTTCGACTCCATCCCGGTGGTGGCCGTCACCGGGCAGGTGGCGGCGACCACGATCAGGACCGACGCCTTCCAGGAGTCGGATGCGATCGGCTCCAGCCTCTCACTCATCAAGCACAGCTACCAGGTGCTGGACGCCTCCGAGATCCCAGCGGTGGTGGGGGAGGCCTTCCACGTCGCCAGCAGCGGTCGGCCGGGGCGGTGCTCATCGACCTGCCCAAGGACGTTCAGCAGCAGCGCGTGGCTGAGCTCCGGGCCCCGATCCAGCGCCGCCCGCCCAACCGTGCCCCTGGCGCACCGGACCGACTCGTTCTGGCGCGAATGCCTGCTCAGCGGCCGCGATCCCATCGCAATGGCGCTCGGCTAGGAGCAGGCGATCTCCGAGCTTGAGCGGGCGCGGCCGGGCTGGTTGCCCAAGACCGCCACCACCACCCCCGGTTGACTGCCCGTCGACGGCCAGCGGCCGGACGGCAGGGCCGAGGTGGCCGAGCCGCGGATCGCCCCGGTGCCCGGGCCCGGCCCACCAGCGGTGGCGCCTTCGGCCACCACAGGTCGCCTGCCACCTTCCCGGGGTCGAACCGGGCCGGCCGCGACGGCCAGACCGACCTGGCCGTGGCCTCGCCAGTCGCAAGGTGGTTCTCAGGCCAGTCCCCATCCGCTATGGAGCGGCGGAAGATCAGACACCCCGGGGTCGTCCGGTGGCAGCGACTCCCCGTCGTCGTCGCCCCAGCGCCGAAGGTACTGGTCGGGGATGTCACCCCAGCCCCAGTACGGAAGCGGCAGAGCGGGGATGATCCCGAGCGTTTCCAGCGGATCGACGCGTTCACTGCCCACCGTGCACAGGTGGGCCCAGTCGTCGCCCAGGTCGAACACGTACACGAACCGCTCGCCCGGCTCGAGCCGGCTTAGCTTGGTCTTGGACTCGTTGGCAACCTCAGGGTCCTCCTCCCAGTCCTCATCTGGTGCTGCCACACGCGTTCGGTCGCTGAGAGTGAACTCGTGCAGGTGTGACAGGTCCCAGCGGGCGAAGGCATCGTCGATGGCCCTGGCCAGCTGCGCGAAGGTGTGGCTGCGGGCGGCGACAAAGATCCGGCCCGGGCGGGGCCAGAGGTGGTGCCCGTGGCCCTCCACCAGTTCGACTCGGATCGTCAGCCAGGTGCGAGCCATCTCAGTCTCCTCGGTGCCAGTTCCGCAGCCAGGTGCAGCAAGTCGGTTGGCTGCCCCGGCCAGCGCCGCCAGCCCCCGGTGGGTGATGGGGCCGCGGTGTGGAGTCAGGGATTCCCAACCGGAACGCCGAGCGCCGGTCAGAGTTTGCATCAACCGCGGGACCGGGTGGCCGGTCCGAGCCGGCAGTTACGGCGCTGGCCCGCAACAGCCTGGGGGTGCCGCCGGCCGCGCCAGCCGGGTGTTGCGGGCCAGCGCCGAACGCCCACAGCGGTCCCACGGCGTGCCCCGGGGCGAGGGCGATCCAGGCGGGATAGGCCCAGAGCGCCGGTGCTTCG
>JBEKRL010000004.1:0-81874 GCA_049518775.1 Candidatus Dormibacteria bacterium | reverse complement strand
GAGTGACACTCCGGGCCGCACCGACACCGCTGCGGCCCCACTCCCCCAGTCCACGACCCATCTCTGCGTTCTTCAGCACCCGCCAGCCGACCTACTGGACCCTTGATGAACAATCGAGGCTAGGCTTCCACTCCTGGACGCTCCCACGGTCGCCCCGCCGCTCCCGCCGTCCCGATGCGTCCCCTCAACTGCGGCTCCGGCGCTACCTCCGGACGCGCGCACCTCCGCCGCGAACCAGCCGCTCGACTTCCTCCAGGCTGGCCATCGACGTGTCGCCTGGGGTGGTCATCGCGAGAGCGCCGTGGGCTGCGCCGTATTGGACTGCGGACGACAGCGTGCCGTGCTCCAGCAGTCCGTAGATGAGCCCCGAGGCAAAGCTGTCTCCGCCCCCGACCCGGTCCAGGATCTCAAGCCCCTCGCGATTCGGCGCCTCGACGAACCCCTCTTCGCGAGACCAAGCGATCGCCCCCCAGTCGTTCACTGTGGCGCTCCGCACGGCCCTCAGGGTCGTCGCCACCACGCTGAAGCTGGGGTACTCCGCAACCGCCCTGGTGATCATCGAACGGAAGCTCTGCACGGCCAGCCCACCGGCGCTCTCGCCCAAGTCCGCCACCTCGAACCCAAGGCAGGCGGTGAAGTCTTCCTCGTTTCCGATCATCACGTCCACGTTCTCGGCCAAACCGCGAATCACCGACTGGGCACGGGCTTGTCCCCCGATGGCCTGCCAGAGGCTGGACCGGTAGTTGAGGTCGAAGGAGATCACGGTGCCGTGTCGCCGGGCCGACCGCATCGCCTCCTCGATCACTCTCGGCGTCGTCTCAGAGAGCCCCGCGTAGACGCCTCCGGTGTGAAACCAGCGGACGCCCAACCTCCCAAACAGATGCTCCCAGTCAACGTCCTCGGGTCTGAGCAAGCTTGCTGCGCTGTGGCCCCGATCGGAAACGCCAACCGCCCCGCGCACGCCGAAGCCTCGCTCGGTGAAATTCAGCCCGTTGCGGACTGAGCGTCCGACCCCGTCGTAGGGCATCCAACGGACGAAGGCCGTGTCCACGCCTCCCTGGAGGATCAATCCTTCAAGCAGCCGGCCAACCTCGTTGTCGGCAAGCCCTGTTACGACCGCGGCGCGCTGCCGGAAGCACCGGCTCAGGCCGCGGGCAACGTTGTACTCGCCGCCGCCTTCCCAGACCTGGAACTCCCGGGCGGTTCGGATACGGCCCTCACCCGGATCCAGCCGCAGCATCACTTCACCAAGCGCGACCACGTCGTAGCGGCACTCCTCCTGAGGACGCAGCTGAAGCGCCGTCATGGCGCCCCGCCCTGCCACGGGTCGGCATCCGCCCCCGGCGCCGACCGACCCCTTGGCCAGTTCGGCACCGCCAGGGCCGCTCGCACCCTGGCGTTCGCGCACACGCTGGTGAGCCCCGGGCAGGTCATTACCACCCGGGGTGTCTCCACGACTGGCCACCTCCCGTCCTTGGCAGACGAAGCGGCGTCGCCCCGCGCCCCGGCCTCTCCCATCTCGGCCACGTCAGGATCCGCCCCTGGCATCGCCCAAGGAGCGCCCGGTGTCACGGCTCCGCCGCCGACCGAACAAGTCGTCCACGGCCACAACCTCCCCGAGCGTCGATCGGGGTCAGGCTAGCTATCCACTTCAAAGCGCGCCAGAGCCTCCCGGTCAAGCTCAACACCGAGGCCGGCTGCCGTCGGCAGTGAGACCACGCCATCACGCATCTCGAGCTCCCCGACCGTGAGCTGGCTCCGCAGTGCCGAGTCCGTCAGCTCCTTGGGGAGGAACTCGATGAACGCGCAGCCTTCCGTCGCGGCCGCGAAGTGAGCCGCGGCCGCTATCGACACGGCCGTCTTCCACGCGTGCGGCACCACGATCCGTCCCCGCTCGGCCGCCAGTTCAGCGACTCGGCGTGCCTCGGACAGCCCCCCCACGCGCCCGATGTCCGGCTGGACCACCTCGACCTTGCCGCGCTCCATCAGCTCGATGAACTCGTACCGAGTCGCAAGCCACTCGCCCGCCGCGATGCGCGTGCCCACGTCCGCGTCGTGGAGTCGCGCGTAGCCCGGCAGATCATCCGACCAAAGCGGCGTCTCGAAGAAGAACAGGTCGTAGTCTCGCAGCGCCCTGATGGTCCGAATGGCACGCTCTGGGTCGTTCCACGCGTAGGCAACATCGACCATCAGGGTCATATCCCCGCCCACCGCCTGACGCACAGCGTCGACCACCTCGATGACCCGGCTGTCGGGCTCGCGCGTTCCCAGGTGGGCGTATGGCCCGTCGAAGACAATCTCAAGCTTGGCGGCCCGGAAACCGTAGTCCTCCTTCGCGCGCACCGCCCACCGGACCACGGAGTCGCGGTAGCTTTCGAACCCACGAACGTCGGGCTGCAGCGACGCGTAGGGCACGATCTGATCGCGAACCGCGCCTCCCAGCAGCTCGTAGATCGGCTTCCCGGCTGCCTTGCCGGCAATGTCCCAGAGGGCAATGTCAATGGCACCCATCGTGTGGACCACAGCGCCGCGACGGCCGTTCATGGCGGACCCGACGTAGAGCTTGTCCCAGAGGCGCGGCGGGTCGAGCGGGTCCTCGCCGATCAGCATCTCGCGCAGCGACATTCCCATGTTGTGCGTGGAGGGCGCCTCCAGGCAGGCACGCGCAATCCAGGGATTCAGATCAGATTCACCGATCCCGGTGATGCCCTCATCGGTGTGGATCTCCACAACAAAATCATCCTGCGCCGAGCTGGCGGCGTCAGTCCGGACGTCGTGGACCAGCAGTACGTGGCAGTCGACTCCGGTGATGCGCACCTCCCAGCCCTCAGAGTGCGCGGCCGACCGGCCGCAGCGCGCCCTGGTCCGCCCGGATCCGATCGACCGCCTCGCCCGCGGTCTGCCGCCTACTTGTCATGACTGCGGGTGGGCGAACATGCCGCCCCTGCGGGTCAAAGCGTGCGCTCATGACACCTCCCCATCTTCAGGATAGCCGTCAGTCGGTCCCCGACTTGGCCCGTCGTCCGCACCGCCCAAGGGGCAGGCCGCCCCAGCGGCGGCGAGTCCCTGCCGTTGATCTCCATTCCCTTCCCCGGCCGAGATCTGATTTCGAGCCCACCCCGCGCCGGCCGCGTCAGCGCGGGGACGCGGGCTGGCTGCTACCGAGTTGCCATGATTATAAGCCGTTTCCAACGATGCCGGCCGGCGACGCGACTCCGGCAGCGTTCTCGCGGAAGGTGCCACGGACAGCCGGAGTTGCTTCATCGTCCTCGGCCCCGTCGGGCGAGCAGGAAGCAGCCCCAGGGCCTCGGATGGAGGCTCGATTCGGGGGACCGGTTGGGCATTCCCCCAGGCACCCCGGCGGAGCCGGGACCGACGCCCGCACCTGGCGGCGGCGCATCTCGCCTTCGGACGCCCGGCTCTGGACCGTCTGCGCTGCTTCCCTGAACCCTTGAACCGGACATCCGTACCTCGACCCACCTGCTCCGAGAGCCTAGTCGCACTCAAGACCAACCTCATACTCCGTCAGCACGCGACCACCCGCGGGCATAACCTCCATGAGGAGCTCAAGACGGCATCCGATCCCGTTACCGAATCCCGCCGGTTCAAGCGCGAGGACCATTCCGGCCTCGAGCGGCACCGTGGAGCCCGGCACGATGCGGGGAGCCTCGTGGAAGTTGGTGCCAATCCCGTGGCCGCTGTGATGCGGATACTCGTATCCCGCACTTCGCAGGGTCCCACGCAAACGCGCATCGATGTCGCCAGCCAGGACCCCCGGGCGTGCCAGGGAAACGCCGAGGTCGAGGGCCTGCCGACAAGCATCGTGCAGACGGACCATCTCAGGGGTCGGGCGGCCAACGCAGACGGTCGTGCACGAGTCGGACCAGTACCCCCCCACGCGTGGCGCTAGGTCGCAGAGCACCAGCTCCCCGGCGCCGATACGACGCTGGGTCGGAGGCGCACCGACGAGAGGCAAGCGGGGTCCGGAAACCAGGTCCGCGAACACCGGGACGCGGGCGCCCGCCTCCATCTCCATCGCCGTGTGAATGATCGAGAAGAGCTCGACTTCCGGGATGCCTGGCGCGGCGGAACTCCGAAAGGCCCGCTGACCAGCGGAGGCGACCCGTGCGGAACGCTCCAGCAGCTCTATCTCACTGGGATCCTTCGTGATTCGAAGCGCCTGCAGCGCTTCGCTCGCGTCCACCCACGCGACGCGGGGCGCCAGCGCCATCGGGAGCGCATGCGCCTCGATGGCAACGCGGGGGTCGCCGAGCTTGGTTCCCCCCGGCTCGGCCAGTGCCTCGGAGACCCGGCGGCCGAGCACTTGGTGGCAGTTCTCGTGGGCTTGGAGCGGCCCCAGGCTGTAGCCCTCGTACGGGTCGACCGTGACCCCACGAATGGCAGGGCCCGCCACCTCCTCGCCAGCCGGGCACAGGATCCATCCGATGCCGTCAGGTCGGAGCACCACCAAGGTGCCGGCCGAGAGGGGGTAGGGCGGACCCCACTCTATCTCGGACTCCCGACCAGTGAGCCACCGGACAGTAGCCACATCTGACGCAATCAGCGCTAGCGCGCCGAGGCCCCGCAGGGTCGACCCAGCCCGACGCCAACGATCTGGAAACGGCTCCCTCGGCTGCCCCACGTCAGCGTTCGCCACTCGCGCCCCGCGCATCATGGACCCCGGTCGCCGGAGCAGGCCGAGCGCGGGTCGCCCTGGCCGGACGACGGGATCGCCCCGCCGAACGGAAGATGACCCCTTCCCGACGTCTCAGCTCTCGCCGCGAGGCATGGCGTGCAGTCGACCTGATCAAACCGACAGCACCATCTTGGCTCCCGCACCGCCATCGACGAGCACCGTGGCACCGGTGACGTACGCGGCCTCATCCGACAGTAGCCAGGCGACGCAGTGGGCGATGTCGATGGGCAGGCCGATTCTTCCCAGTGGCACCTGGCCATCGATGACTCTGCGCATGGCGTCAACCTCGGCAGCGGGCGTGGTTTCCCACATCAGAGGGGTTTCGATGGCGCCAGGGGCAACGGCGTTGATCCGGATGCGAAGGCGCGCATAGTCAACGGCGACCTGTCGGACGAGCGCCTCAATCCCCCCCTTGGACGCGGTGTAGGCGCTGCCATCGCCCGGGATGGCGAGCTTGGCCACTGCCGATGACGTGCAGACGATGGCGGCAGGTGCCCGCTGGGCCACGAAGCGCTTGATGGCCTCGCGCACGGTGAGGAACGTGCCGCGCAAATTGACGCTGATGATGGCGTCCCAGGCCTCCACAGTCTCCTCGTGGATACTGCCCTCGACGCGGATAATGCCGGCGTTTGAGTAGAGCCCGTGAAGCGGACCGAAGTCTCGGTCGATTGTCGCGAAGGCTGCCACCACCTGCGCCTCATCGCTCACGTCAGCAAGGTAGGCCCGCCCACCTGCCAGGTCAGCCACCTCCTGGGCACGAGCCAGGTTCCGATCGATGATGGCAACCTGGGCACCGCGCTGTCCCAGCAGCTCAACCGTTGCCCTCCCGATACCGGTAGCCCCTCCCGCCACCACGATCGTCCGGCCCGTGAAGTCCAATCTGCGCCTCCCTTCAGCTCGACACGTAGAAGCACGGCGCTGGTGAGGTGGCCTTGGGGCCGACGGCGCGCCCCTCCAGCCCCCAGCTGTTCCGGCCCCCTCCCGGCGGACCCCACCACCGCGAATGCGACCAGCGCCTCCCCTCGCGCGCAGAGCCGTCGGTAGGCGTCACGCCTCGCTTCGCAGCCCCGAAGAGCACACCGCACCGGCCCGGAGGACCGAGCCGAGGGGTCGGCGGACCCGGGCCGGCCAGCGCAGCCCCGTGGGCCCCACCCGCCGAGTCGCGCCTGGGCCACGGCACGGCACCCTCCCCCCGGCGGCAGCCGCCCTGCCCGCGGCCCGACCGGTGCACGTCCCGGTCGGGGCCCTCCGCCGCTCGGCAGTCGAAGCTCATGCCCCGGTCAACTCTTGCTGAAGTACCAGTTCTCCGGATAAATCTGGTCAAAGGGATCCTGCGGGGAAATGCCGCGCAGGTCGTGGGCAACTTCCGAGATCTGGTAGACTGGCAGCGGCAGCCAAATGACCGGAAGCTGCTTCACCAGGTAGTTCTCGTAGGTGTAGAGCGCGCTCAGGCCCTCGGTCAGACTGCGGTTGGTGTTCTGATCATTGACCGGATCCGAGTAGCTTCCCGCGTTCGTCGTGGCCCCGGTCTCGAAGAGCTCCTCCCCCGACGGGTAGCTGGTGGGGGTGAAGATCCAACCATAGCCCCAGTTCGCCATCTCCCACGAGCAGGCGGCTTGTGACGGAGTGCATGGAACAGCGGTCGCAAACACCGTGTTCAGCGGAGCCGAACTCAGGTTCAGAGTGATCCCCGCCTCACCGAAGGCCGACTTCAACGCCTCCATCTCCGAGATCAGCGGTGGATTCCCAGCGGCATACTGAAGATTGAACGAGAGGTCCGCACCCGCCTTGATGCCGGCACCGCACTCACCCGTCCCCGTGCCCGGACGCGCGCAGGTCGACGTGCCATTCGGTCGCACCGTCCACCCATTGTCCTTCAGCAACGATTTGGCATGGTTCGGATCATACGGATAGGGATTGGTCTTGTCCTGGCTGGTCGCGTAGTCATTGGGCACGTCCGTGGGCACAGGCCCATAGTCGGGAACGGCGAACCCATGGTAGATCCGGCGTATGAACTCCGGTTCGTTGATCAGGCTTGCCATCGCCTGCCGTATGTACAGTTGCCGGAACATCGGCCCCACCGTGGGATTGTTGAAGTTCTCCGGGAAGTAGTTGATGCCGAACTGCAGCCACGAAGAGGTCGAATAGCCATTCCGCGTCACGGCGCTCTTCTCGGACAGGTCATTGATGGGCAGGTACCCATAGTCCACCCGACCCGACCTCAGGGCCAGGAACTCGGCCGTCGTGCTCGTGAAGGGAATCTCCTCGAACGCCGAGAGACGGGGCTTTGGCGAGCCCGAGTAATCGCGGTTGGGCACGAACTTCGCGAATCCCAGATTGGTCATCTCCGCCAGCCGCCAGGGCCCGTCAACCACCTGCCAGAGGGGGTTGCTGGCAAATGCCCCCGGGTCGGCGGACTGTCCGTTGAGGAAATTGTAGACGGCGACAGCCCCCGCGGGGGTGCTGGCGTAGTCACCAACCGGCTTGGACAGGGAGGTGCGATCCCAGGCCTGTTGGGGAGCCGGGATGATCTGGGTCAGCTCGTTGGCGGTGAACCAATCTGGGTTGTATGACGCGTTGAGATGAAAGACGACGGTGTTGGTGCCCACGGCCTGGTACGAAGTCACGTTGTCGGGGAACCCCCCCGGCACGTATGCGCACCAGTTATCCTTGTTGGCGACGAGCATGTCCATCCAGAAGATGATGTCGCTGGCGGTGATGGGGACCCCATCTGACCAGCGCCAGGACTTGAGCTGAACGGTGACCGTGGTGTCGGTGCTGTTGTACACCGGCGGATCGGCAAGGCTCAGGTTGGGATTGAGTTTCAGGTTCCCCTGCCCACCGTACCAGTAGAGCGGCCGGTACATGAGGTACTGAAACTGTTGCTGGTTGTCGACGATGCAGACCGCTGGTGGCAGCATCGGAAAGATGTAGTTGGGCGGCGCACCCGCCGGCTCGGCAAAGGTTGCGATGCCTCCGGAGGAGGAGGCCGAAGCCGCGGTGGCCTCCGTCATGAGAGGCACCATGAAGCCAACGATCAGCGCAGCGATGAGCATCTTTCGCCAAGTCGGGCCCGCGACGAGTTTCAGAAGTGTCAAGGGGCTCCTCCTCACTAGGGACTGTACCGGTCATTGGCTGGCGTGGGGCCGAGCCGAGGAAGGGTGCCGAGCAGCCAACCGACGAGGGAACTACGGCCGCGTGGCTCTCTGCTCGGGCGCATGGGCATGACCTCAGCCACCTGGCCGGGGGGATGGCGGCCATGCCAAGTCGCGGTGGCGCTGGGCGCGCGCCCGATCGACGGGAACATCGTCACTGGGTGCGCCAGCCGTAATCATGGCCGGGTACCCGGCGCCAGACGCTGAGCGGCTCTGCGCCCGCAGCCGGCGTTCTCCCCCAGCGCCGCCGGCCCGACGAGCTGCTGCCCCGATCTCCGGGACCGCATGACCCACACCCAGGCCGGGCATCACGCAAGCCGGGAAGGCAGTGCGCACCGACTCACGAGCTCGACCGCTGCGCCACGCCACCTGGCCCTCGCAGCAAACGCCCCAACCCGGCGGTCCGAGCTCGGGCGATTCCCATGCCCTGGTTGGGAATTCCGCCAGACGGAACGTGCTTCCACAACCGACGTAGTCTAGATTATACTCGCCGCCATGTCAAGGGGGCGCAGGCCATCAACCGTCCGGTCTGGAGGACGTCGGCCCCTCGCGCCTGACCGGGTCATCCCCAGACATATACTGCCGGCCATGTCAGGAGGGCATGGTCCGTGCACGGGCTCGCGGCCGGGGCCGCCGACGTCTCAAGAGTCCCCGTCCATCGTCGATCGAGTGACGCCGTCGGATGCCCTCCGGCGCGATCGGCCTCGTGGTCGGGGCCAGCACCGGGGCTGACTTAGGAGTCGCGCGCATGACGGCGTATCTGATCCGGCGCGTGGGCCAAGCGATCATCGTGGTCTTCGGCGTGTCACTGCTCGTCTTCGTTCTTCTCCACCTCCTCCCGGGTGGGCCCGCGCGCGCCGTGATCGGTCCTCGAGCCACCAAGCCGCAGATCCTCGCCTTCGACCGCGAGTACGGCCTGCTCAAGCCGCTCCCCGTCCAATACATCGCCTGGGTGGTCCAGGTGTTGCACGGCAACCTTGGTTTCTCCTACAAGCAGAATCAGACCGTTACCTCGCTGCTGGAGCAGAACGTGCCCCGCACCATGGCGCTGGCGGGAACGGCGACGGTGCTGGCGCTGGTGGTGGCGGTGCCCTTGGGCGTGTACGAAGCGGTCCGGCGCAACCATGTCGACGACTACGTCCTCACCGGGGTGTCGTTCCTCTTCTACTCGATGCCAACGTTCTTTCTCGGCATGATCCTGATCATCGTGTTCAGTATCACGCTCCCCCTGTTTCCCCCGACCGGCCCCAACCCCGCCTTGCCGCTCTGGGGGCAGGTCTCGAACATGGTGCTGCCAGTGGCCACTCTCTGTCTGGTGACGATCGCGCTATTCAGCCGATATATGCGGTCGGCCGTGATGGACACCATTATCCAGGACTATGTCCGCACCGCCCACGCCAAGGGCGTGCCCAATCTCCAGGTTCTGGTCAAGCACGTAGTGCGCAACGCGCTCGTCCCAATTGCCACGCTGGTCGGGCTGTCGCTGCCCTGGATCCTGAGCGGTGCGCTCATCGTGGAAGCCCTGTTCAACTATCCCGGCATGGGCTACCTGTTCTGGCAGGCGATGGAGGTGGAGGACTTCCCCGTCATGCTGGGGACGGTCCTGATCGTCGGGGTCATGGTGGTCTTGGGCTCGCTCCTGGCCGACATCCTGTATGCGGTCCTCGACCCGCGGGTGCGGTACTCGTGACCGGCGATGAGTTGGAGTTTGCCCTTGCTGACGACGGGGTTCGGGGATGATTGAGAGCGTCCGCCTGCACGAACCCACCTCGTTCGAGCCAGGGACCCCCGCGGGCGGAGAGGCCGTCAGCAGCGGCAGCACCTGGCAGACCGCGCTGGCGGTCTTCACCGAGAACAAGCTGGCGGTCTTGGGAGTCGGGGTCGTCGTCTTCTTCATCCTCTTCAGCTGGGTGGGGCCTCTGATCTACCACACCAATCAGGTGAGCACCAACCTCGTGATCGAGAACCAGGGTCCCAGTGCGAGACACGTGCTCGGCACCGACACCGTCGGTTACGACCTGCTGGGCCGACTCATGTTGGGGGGCCAGACCTCACTTGAGATAGGGCTGGCCGCCGCCGTGCTGGCGACCAGCATCGGGGTCCTCTGGGGTTCGGTGGCCGGCTTCGCCGGTGGCCTGATCGATGACGTGATGATGAGGGTCGTCGACACCGTCATGGCCATTCCCCCGCTCTTCCTCCTGCTGCTCCTGGCGACGATGTTCCGGCCGTCGGTCGGTCTCCTGATCATCGTGATCGCCATCGTCTCCTGGCTGGAACCGGCCCGTCTGGTGCGCGGCGAGGCACTCAGCCTGCGGACCCGCGAATACGTCCAGGCGGTGAAGGTGATGGGAGGCAGCGGACGCCGAACGGTGTTCCGACACATCATTCCCAACGTCGCAGGAACGATCATGGTCAACGCCACCTTCCAGGTCGCGGACGCCATCCTCATGGTGGCGGCTCTCAGCTACCTTGGCCTCGGGATTCCCCCACCCGCAGCCAATTGGGGGGGGATGCTCTCGAATGCGCAGGACTACATCTTCGCCGGATATTGGTGGCAGATCTGGCCGGCCGGCGTCTGCATCGTCGCCACCGTGGTGGCTTTCAACTTCATCGGTGACGCCGCCCGCGACGCCCTCGAGGTCCGGCTCAGGCAGCGCTAGCCACGACCGGCGCGGGGGTCGCTACCTCGCCCGCCCCAGCCGGGCCCGACGCTCTTGCTCCCAGTGCGAGAGCCCGGCTCAACTCCAGGGCAGGGCCTGTCGCTCCGACCAGTACTCCGACGCCGGCTGAGCCAGCTGCGAGAGCGGCGCCTGCTCCTCCGGCGAGATCCTGAGCGTGGCAGCCTCGGTGTTGCTCCGAAGCTGCCCGACGGTCACCGCGCCCGAGAGAGCCACGTCGGCCCAGGGCTGGGCCAGGATGGCGCCGAGCGCGATCGCGTCCGCTCCTAGACCATGGGCCGACGCCACCCGGCGCAGGGGGTCCAGCCGTGGCTCCCCGGCGACCAGCAGCCGACCGTTGGCCAGGCCCTCCTTGACCAGCACCCCCCAGCCGGCTTCGTGCGCCTCGCCGAGAGCCGCCCCGGCAGAGGTCTCAAGAAGGTTCCACGTGGCCTGAACCACCGAGAACGGATTGCGGCCATCCACCTCCACCGCCAGGGCGCGATGGATCACCTCGGCTTGCCGTGGGCCGCTGACCGAGAGCCCGATCGTCAACCCACTTCTCGAGAGGCGGAGCAGTTCTGAGAGCACCTCGCGGTTCTCCAGAATCCCGCTCTCCAGGGTGGCCGAGTGCACCTCGTACAGCTGGAGGTGCTCGCCGAGGAGCTCAGAGCTCTCCCGGTACTGGCGCTGGAGGGTGGCGAGCGAGTGGTCCTTGACCTCGTGGACCGGCGCGTCCATCCGCCAGGCGCCGACGTATGCGTAGCCCCACTTCGACCCGCAGGTGACAGGCTCCGGAAGTGGGTCGCGCCGGCTCAGCCACGAGCTGAGGAACTGCTCCGCCAACCCGTAGGAGCGGGCGGCGTCGAAGTAGCGGACTCCAAGCCGGAACGCCTCGTCGAGCAGCTCATGGGCCCTGGCCTCCATCTCGTCGAGCGTCCTACCCGGCGGCAGATCATCCTGCCGGCCCAGGTTGATGTAGGCGGGACGGCCGATCGCGGCCAGCCCCAGGCCGATGGCGGTCACCTTGAGGTGGGTCTTCCCCAGACTGCGCAATTCCATTCCGAGTTCGAGTCTAGATGCTCCGGGAGCTCCATGGAATCGGGGATCCTGGGCGATGATCGGGACGGGCCAGGCAGCTCGCGAAGCCGGCGCTGGGGCCGATACCAGCCCAACGGCGTCGGGCGGCCCCATGTCGTACCGGCCTCGCCCTGGTGCACTGGGGCAGAATGTTGCCTGGCTGGACTCGGGAGTTCCCGTCCCGGTTGACCGGAGTGCCTCATGACCATCCCCAAGGTCCCCTCCGTCCTGCCGGTGCTGTTGATCGCGGTCCTCATGGGGGCGGGCCATGCTGGCCCCACCAGGTCCCGGCCGGTTCCGGAGGTGAGCCCGGTGATCTCGCCGGCGAGCTCAGGCACCTCCGACCTGGGGATGGTCCACGTGCTGGCCGCGACCTTCATGACCCAGTTCCGGCGGGCTGACTACGCCGCCCAGTGGCAGGAGCTGGCGCCGGTCGCCCAGAACCAGTGGCCGTCGCAGCAGTCCGGGGACCAGATGCTGGCGGCCAAGTTCACCGGAGCGGCCACGGTCTCCTCCTTCACCTTGGGGGCTGTGAGGTCCGGGGCCCGCTGGACCAGCCCCGAGGACCCCGACGCATCGGTCACCGGCGCCTACGCGGTCCCGGTGGAGCTCGGCTTCGCCGACCCAGGGGCGATGCAGCCTGTCGAGGTCTCCACCGACTACCAGGCTGCCCAGATGGTCATCGCCCGGACCCAGATCTGGGTGGCGCCCCAGACCCTGCGGGACGGTGCCGTGGGCTGGGCCCTGTTGGTGGTTGGGGAAGGCCCCGCCTCACTGGACGCCCCGATCATCAACCCCGCCAGCCCCACGACCTATACGGCGTCGGTCCCGATCCTCATGTACTACCTGGTGGGACCTCCGCCGGTCCGAAACGACTACACGAGTGAGTACAGCTACCACCTTGACTATGAGCTCACCGTGCCGCCCGCGCAGTTCCAGGCCGAGGTCAGCTACCTGGTCGAGAGAGGGTACGCCAGCATCTCCCTGACCCGGCTCTTCGACCACCTCGACTACGGCCTGCCCCTGCCCGCCGAGACGGTGGTGCTGACCTTCGACGACGGGTTCATCAACGAGTACCAGGACGCCGTCCCGATCCTCAAGGCAGCGGGCTACACCGGCGTCTTCTTCCCCTGCAGCGGCCTCATCGGCGTCACCAACGGGGCGGAGCAGTACATGACCTCCGGGGACCTGGCCACCCTCAGCAGCGAAGGGTTCCAGGTGGAGGACCACACCTACAACGACGCCACCAGCCTGTGGGGCCGCAACCCAGCTGAGATCGACCGCCTGGCCGGCTCCACCGCCAGCCTGCTGGAGGCGATCACCAACGCGCCGATCCAGTTCATCGCTTACAGCGGCCTGTGGCCGTATAAGTCGGGGACCCAGGTGGGCCCGGGCGAGACCGAGCTCTTCTCCGAGCTCGGACCGCTTGGATACGTAGGCGGGCTCGAGGACGACTGGCTGCCCGGGGCCCCCTGGCATGAGAGCGCCACCCAGCCCTGGGAGCTGCCCCGGATCCGGGCCTATCCCGGCGAGCAGGCCAATGTCTTCGCCGCCGTACTGCAGGAGGGCTGAGGACCGAAGCGGAAAGCACGGCCCCCGGCCGCGTCTCCCCGGGGTGACGGACCCGAGCGTTCTCGGCCGCCATGGGACCAACGCATCGACCGGCCGACCGGAGTGGGGGCGCCGCATCGACCTCGCCGGGCTCAGCCACCGCCAGTCCCCGGCTACGCGCTCAACGCCCCCACGGGAACCCGCGGTGGACTCAGCCCGCGGCGGCCCGCGCGGGAGCGCTCTCCGGTCCCACCACCACCACAGGACAGCCCGCATGCTGGACGCACTGATGGGCCACCGAGCCCATCGCCAGGCCGGGGAAACCTCCCATCCCGCGCAAGCCGACCACCAGCATCAGGGCGCCCTGGCTCTGCTCCAGAAGTCCCCGCGCCGGGGCACTATCGACCACCGTCCGACTGACCGCGACCCCGTCAGCCTCCGGCCGCACCACTCCCAGCTCCCGGTTGATGAGCTGTCGGGCGGCGTCCTCGACATCGAAGGGGAATCGCACCTCCGCCGCCGGATAGGTGGGAAGCCCGGTCGCCGTGAGACAAGGCTGGATCGCATGCACCACCACCACCTCGGCGTGGCGTAGGCCCGCCTCACCGATCGCCCACCGCAGGGCCAGGCGGCCCCCTTCCGACCCGTCCACCCCGACCACGATCTTGCCTCGGTTGCCCTCGCTCACAGCGATGCCTCCCGAGATTCCCCGCAATCACGGGAACCTCCCGGGGCGGGCCGGCCCAGCTCCACCAGCGGTATGCACCCTCCCGGGTGACCCTGGTTTCTCCAGCCAGTCATCGGACGGCCCACCTCCCCGGCCAGAGACAGGCCTCCGGTCCCTGCGGCGCCTGGCCACCACGCTTACCTCGCCGGGGCGAGCCGTCCTGCGCCCCGGCGCTGATACCAGCTTCCGCAGCCGGAGGCCGCATCCCGTGTTGATGCCTGAGACCCGTCGCCATGGTCCAAGGTTGGTGCTGCGAGCACTCGCCCGCCACGTCGCTTGCACCTACCGGGGGGCCGAGCTTTCACTCACGGGCCTCGGGACGCACGGGAGAAGGCCGGCCGGCGGGGTCGTGACCTCCACGTCCGGGAGGGAGGCTCCGATGGCCGTGGCCGCTCGATGCTGATGGCCGGACGCCGGCGGGAGGTGTGGTAGCGTTCGCAGCGCTGGCGGTAGTCACGCGCCCCGGCCGGAGGAAAGCACCCGTGTCGGTGAGTCCGGCACCGGGTCACAGTTGAGCATGGTGGAGAATTCCCTGATCCCGGACAGCGACGTGGTCCTCAAGGACGGGTCCGTGCTCAGGCTCCGCGAGCAGCAACCCGACGACGTCGAGCTGGTCCTGGAGTTCCTGCACACGCTGTCGCCGAGGTCGCTCGCGTTCCGTTTCCTCGCCGCCGGAGTGGCCCTGCCTGAGGCGGCCCAGATGCTGGGCAGGGTTGACGGACGCAACTCGGTGGGCCTGGTCGCGATCCAGGGACAGCCCCCCCGGGTGGTCGGGCACGGCATCTTCATCCGCACCGCTGGCGTCCGCGCGGAGGCCGCCTTCACGGTGGCCGACTCCCTTCAGGGCAAGGGAATCGGATCCCTACTGCTGGGCCAGTTGGCCCAGGTCGCCTGCTCGATGGGGGTCGAGGTATTCGAAGCCGCCGTCCAGCCGGAGAACGCGGCCATGCTGGACGTGTTCGCGCACAGTGGATTCGCGATTCACACCTACTCACAGCCGGGCTTGGTGAGACTGGAGTTCCCCACCGAGCTGACCCCCGAGGCCATGCACCGCTTCGAGGAGCGCGAGGAGCAGGCCTCGGCCTCGGCTGTCCGGATGCTCCTCAACCCCAAATCGGTGGCGGTGATCGGCGCCGGGCGTCAGCGCCGCACGATCGGCGGCACGATCTTCCACAACCTTCTGGAGGGCGAATTCCAGGGCCCGGTCTATCCCGTCCACCCCGAGGCCGAGTTCATTCAATCGGTCCGCTCCTACCGGCACGTCACCGACATCGAGGGCCCTGTGGATCTGGCCGTGGTGACGGTCCCGGTGTCGGCGGTGATCGCCGTGGCACGAGAATGCGCCGCCAAGGAGGTCCGATCCCTGGTGGTGATCTCCGCCGGGTTTGCCGAGGAGAGTGAGCGGGGGCGGGGCCTCCAGGATGAGCTCCTCGAGATCTGCTCCTCTTCAGGGATGCGCATCGTGGGGCCGAATTGCATGGGCATCATCAACACCAGCCCAGAGGTCGGCCTCAACGCGACCTTCGCGCCGGTGCCACCAGATCGGGGCCAGATCGGGTTCCTCTCCCAGAGCGGTGCCCTGGGGCTGGCAGTGATAGACGCCACTCGCCGGCTCGGCCTCGGGCTCAGCGCCTTCATCTCGGTGGGCAACAAGGCCGACATCAGTGGAAACGACCTGCTGAGCTTCTGGGATGGGGACCCGCGCACCGAGGTGATCGCGCTCTACCTGGAATCGTTCGGCAACGCCCGCAAGTTCGCCCAGATCGCCGAGCGGGTCTCCCGGACCAAGCCGATCGTGGTGGTCAAGAGCGCGATCGGCGTCGCTGCGCAACGAGCCGCGGCCTCCCACACCGCCGCCCTGGTGTCGGCCTCCGATGCCGCCGTCGACGCCCTCTTCGAGAAGACCGGAGCGCTCCGAGCCCACAGCCTGGGCGAAATGTTCGACCTCATGGCGCTGCTGTCGACCCAGCCGCTTCCCCAGGGGAACCGTGTCGCCATCATCACCAACGCGGGCGGTCCCGGGATCCTCTGCGCCGATGCCTGCGAGTCGAATGGCCTCCAGGTCGCCGAGCTGGCCGCTGCCACCCAGACCCAGCTGGCCGCGCGACTCTCCTCCCCCCACGCCTCCGTCCGCAACCCGATTGACATGATCGCCTCGGCCTCCGCCGAGGACTACGGCGCGGTGATCGACATGGTGGCCGCCGACGAGAACGTGGACGCCATCGTGGTCATCTTCATCCCTCCCATGTTGACCCGGGCCGAGGACGTGGCCCAGGCTCTGGCGGACGCAGTGGCCAGGTTCAAGCAGCCGATCCCGATCATCGGGGTGTTCATGGCCAACTCGGGGATCACGGGGCATGTGAAGTCGGACCATGTGAGCATCCCCACTTTCCTACTCCCCGAGAACGCCGTCCGGGCCCTGGCCGGCACCTGCCGGCTGGCGGAGTGGCGCAAGCGTCCCCGGAGCGAGCCCGCGGTCCCGGCCGGGGTCGATCCGGTGGCGGTGGCGACCACGGTGGCTCACTGTCTACTGGAGAAGCGCGCGTGGCTCGACAGTGCCGAGACCGACTCGATCATGCGGGCCTACGGAATTCCGGTTCTGCGCTCGGCCGAGGTTGAGACCCCCGAGCAGGCGGCTCAAGCCTCGCTGGACCTGGGCGCCAAGGTGGTGCTGAAGGGAGTCGGCCCGGGCATCCTGCACAAGAGTGAGCTGGGGGCTGTGGTGGTCGGGCTGGAGGCAGGGCCTGAGGTGGAGCTGGCCGCCCGGCAGATGCAGGCGCGGCTCGCGGGCACCGCGACTCCGGTGACGCGATTCCTGCTCCAGGAGCAAGCGCCGACCGGAGTCGAGGTCCTGGTCGGGGCGACCAACGACCCCGCCTACGGGACCGTGGTCGTGGTCGCGGCCGGGGGGACGGCAGTTGAGCTGGTCCGCGACATGACCGTCCGGCTGGCGCCGATCGGGCCTGGCGAAGCCGAGGAGATGCTCCGGAAGCTGAGCACATTCCCCCTGCTCGACGGGTTCCGGGGTGCCGCCAAGGTGGACCTCAAGGCACTCTGCGACGTCATCGTCAGGCTGGCGGCCATGGCCGAGGCCCACAGCGCCATCGCGGAGATCGAAGCCAACCCGGTCATCGCCGGCGCCAGTGGGTCTCGCGCGGTCGACGTTCGCGTCCGGGTGACCCAGGCGCAGCTGCCTGCCCTGGTGGGCGCCAAGCGGGTCCGCTAGGCGCTCGACGGCAGTCCCGCCGGCGGCCTTCCGCCACCGAGACCACGCCCGGGGGCGGTGAGCGCAGGGAGGGGCCCTGAACTCCTCGGGACCGCCGAGCGTTCGCACCCATCGGCGCCAGAGCCTAGCCAGGCCGGGGCCAGCCCTCGAAGGCTTCGGCCGCCGGCGCTGAGCCGACCCGACCCGATCCCTAAGGGCGGGGCGGAGCCGAGCTTGGCACCGTGGCCAGCACCACCGTCCCCACGCTCGGCCTCGAGCGCACCGTCAGGTTGCCCCCGACCGACCGCATCCGCTCCCACATGTCCGGGAAGCCAGTGCCGGAGCCAGCCATCTGGGAACACGCCGCCAGACCGATGCCGTTGTCACCCACAGTGAGGCTCACCCGGGCGCCCCGCCGGCGCAGCCGCAAGTCGACCTCGGTCGCCGCAGCATGGACCTCGGTGTTCCGCAGGGACTCCTGAGCCACCCGGAACAGCGCGAGATCCGCCTCGGCGAGCCCGGTCCCCGTCACAGCCCCCGGGTCGGCCCGGACGGTGAGTGTCGAGGCCACGGCGAAATCCCCGGCCAGCTGGCGGAGTGCGGCCCCCAACCGCAGGTCGTCGAGGATCGAAGGCCGCAGCCGCCGGGGCCGCTGCGTCCGGGATGTCATCCAGGCTTTGCAGGACCCGGGAGATGTGGGCCAGGGTCTGGACCGGCTCGTCGTTGAGCAGCTCGGCCAGCTGACTCCGCTCGGCTTCGATCGCCCGAAAGATCGCAGCCACTCGGCCGCCGTCCCCTAGGCCACGAGTCGCACCAACTCCGTCCGGTACCTGCCGGAACGAGCCGACGGGAGGCTCATCTGGCCTCGGTCGACTCGATGGAGACGATCCCGCGGTTGGCCGCGTACACCACCGCCTCGGTCCTGGAGGTGACCCGCAACTTCTCGAAGATGTTGTGGAGATGGCCCTCGACCGTGCGCAGGCTGATGCCCAGGTCGCGGGCGATCTCCTTGTTCCCGTGACCCAGGGCGATCTCACGAAGCACCGCCAGCTCCCGGGCGCTCAGCCGGTCGCTGGCCCTGGCGGGCTCGTCGCGGGACTGGGCCAGACGCCGGGAGAGGCTGGGCGAGAGCACCAGCGAACCCACGGCCACCGCACGGATGCCCTCCACCAGCTCCCGGGCCGGCGCCGTCTTGAGGATGTAGCCGGCCGCTCCCACGGCCAGCGCCTCGCGAACGTAGTCGGCGTCCTCATGGGCGCTGACGATGACGACCTTGGTGGCCGGTGCCCGGGCCAGAATCTGGCGCGTCGCCTCGATCCCGTTCATCCCCGGCATGCGCATGTCCATCAGGACCACGTCCGGACGCAGTTCCAGGACCACCCGCACCGCCTCGTCGCCCCTGGCGGCCTCCCCCACGACCCTGAGGTCGCTCTGTGCCGAGAGGATCTGCCTGGTGCCCTCACGCACCAGGGCGTGGTCCTCCGCCAGCACGATGGTGGTCACGCCCGCACCCGTCACGGGGTCGAGGCTACCCGCTTCGTCCGGCCCGGGGCTCCGAGAAATCACCTATTGCCACCGGCGTGGTTGCCACCGGCCCGCTGGTACACGTCGTTGGGGAGCCTGGCCACCACCAGGGTTCCGCGGCGTGGTCGGGACCAGATCAGGAGCCGGCCGCCCATCAGCTCCATCCGCTCGCGCATGCCGATCGTCCCCAGTCCCGGCCTGACCGCGCCTTCTCCGGAGACGAGGAACCCGACCCCGTCGTCAGCCACCCGGAGACTGAGCTGGCCGGCTCGCACGGCCAGGTCCAGCCGGACCCGCCGGGCCTGGGCGTGCCGCTCGACGTTGCTGAGCGCCTCCTGAGCCACCCGGAGCAGGCCGCGCTCCACCTCCGGCGTCGAGCGCTGGAGCTCATCTCGAATCGACACCTCGGCCGGGATCCCCACCCGGGCGCTGAAGCGCTCGGCCAAGTCACCCAGGGCGGCCGGCAGACCCTCGTACTCGAGAATCTCGGACCGCAGCCCCTCGGTGAGCTGCCGCAGGCCGTCAGCCACCGCCACGGCCAGCTGCATGGTGTCCTCCAACTGGGTGGCGGCGGTCCCGGTGGCGGCCGCCTCCAGTGCCATCGCCTCCAGCCGCCGGGCCAGGTAGATCAGAGCTTGGACCGGCTCGTCGTGGAGGTCACGGGCGATTCGATGGCGCTCCTCGATCACCGCCAGGCGCCGGGACTGGACCTGGACGGCGGCGTAGTCGAGCGCCAGGGTCGCCTGGCTGGCGAAGCTCTCGAGCAGGCTGAGGTCCTCGGAGTTGAAGTTGGCATCCGGGGCGGAGCGGATCAGGACGATCGCCCCGCTGGCGCGCTCGCGGATGAGCAGGGGGACGACCATCAGGACCCCGACCGGGATGCCGGCGCCCTGCAGAGACTGGGTGAAGCGGTCGCCCGGCGAGGGCCGGACGATCAACGGACGCCCCGTGCCCAGCACGCTGTGGAAGGTGGTACGCGACGCCATCGCGGGGGTGCCCAGGATGCGGTCCGCCCCGGCACCGTCGGCGGCGGCGACGCGCAGCTCGCTCGACCCCCCGCCCACCGCCAGCGCGATCGCGGCCAGGTCGGCTCCGCTCACCTCCCGAGCGCTGCGCACGATCGAGTTCATCAGAGTCTGCTGCGGCTCACCGGCCAGCAGCGCCGCGGTGATCTCGTGGAGGGCCCCCAACCAGCGCTCTCGCTGACGCAGCTCCCGGTAGGTCTGGGCGTTGGCGATGGCGACTGCGGCCTGGGTCGCCAGGGTGGCCACCGCGCCCTCGTCGGCGCCGTCGAAGGGCCGACCGCCCTCCTTATCGGTCAGGTACAGGTTGCCCACCAGTTGGCCCCGGGCGCGGACTGGGGCCCCCAGAAAGGAGGTCATGGGGGGGTGATGGGGAGGAAAGCCCACCGAGCGGGGGTCGTCCTGAAGCCGGCTCAGCCGCAGCGGGTGGGGATCGTGGAGCAGAGCTCCCAGGATCCCCAGCCCCCGGGGGGCGGGACCGATGGCGGCTCGCTCCTGGTCGGTGAGCCCGACGGTGATGAGCTCCACGAGTTCACCGTGGGGACCGGTCACCCCCATGGCCCCGTAGCGAGCGTGGGTGATCCGGACCGCTATCTCAACCAGCCGGCGCAGGACTGCGGGGAGGGTGAGCTCCGAGGCCAGCAGCACCCCGGCCTCGATCAGGGCGGCCTCCAAGTCCTCGGCGGGCGGTGATTGCGGATTCGCGTCCGCCCTTCCCGTACCTGCGCTCATGTCCTGGCCGCCCATGGTAGCGCCGCCCTCTCCCCTTCCAGACCGGCCGGGATCGGCGCTGCCGCTAGGGAGCGCCCCCCAACTGAGGTGCGCGCCAGGGTCACATCTTTGCCGCGCCGCCAGCTGAGGCTGATGGTGGAGGCGGTTGCACAAGACGTCTCAGCCATCGTCCCGACCGCCGCATAAAGCCACCGGGTCCGATGACCAGAACTCCGAACACCATCTCGGAAACGGAGAGCCAGCCCCTTCCGATCGTGGTCGGAGTCGACGGCTCAGAGGCCTCGCGCAAGGCCCTGGAGTGGGCGGGCCGAGAGGCGGAGGTCCGCGGCCAGCGGGTCCTGGCGATCAGCTCCTACCTCATCCCTACCCTGGGCACGGCAGCTCCCGGCTTCCTCTTCGACCCCGCCGACGTGGAAGAGCTGACCGACTACCACCAGAAGGTCCTGGCGACGGAAATCGCCGCGGCTTCCCAGGAGCACCCCGCGGTTCAGATCGAGGGCAGGACGGTCGAGGGCTCAGTCGCCCAGCTCCTGACCGATGCCAGCGAACGGGCCTCGCGGCGGGTGGTCGGCTCGCGGGGGCACGGAGGGGTTGTCGGCCTCCTGCTGGGGTCGGTCTCCCAGCATTGCGCGACCCACGCCCACTGCCCGGCGGTGGTCGTCCGTCCCGAATCGCAGGTGATCAGCCTGAGGCCGGCGCCACCGGAGTGAGGAGGCGCCGGCGCAGGCGGGCCGACCGCTCCTGACCGGTGCTCTGGTGCCGCCACCCCAGCATCTCGGCCATGATCTCCAGGGCGATCTCCGCCGGTGACGTGCCGCCGAGGGCGAGCCCCACCGGCCCGTGGACCCGGGCCAACTGTTCCGCTGGCACGCCCTCGGCGCGGAGCGCCGTGAGCACGGACCAGACCCGGCGTTCACTGCCGATCAGCCCCACGTAACCGCCGGCGGCGGAGTTCAGGAGAGCCCGCAGCCCGGCCATGTCCTGCGCTGGCCCCCGGCTCACGAACACCACATGGGTCTCGGCCCCGGGGAGGCGCTGGGCCAGGAAGCTGGCCGCATCGGCCGTCACGGCTCGAGCCGTTGGGAAGCGGGCCGGGGTGGCAAGGCCCGGGCGGTCGTCGACAACGGTCACGGCGAGGCCGCAGATGGTGGCGATCGCGGCCAAGGGCTGGGCGATGTGCCCGCCACCCATGATGAGGAGCGCCTCCGGCGGGCGCAGCGGCTCGACCAGGACCCGGGCCTGCGCGACGCCGTCCCCCGCGGTAAGCGTCCGGACCCAGGTCCCTGCCGTCGGCCCGGGCCGCGGGCCGACTGTGGCCAGCGCCGCCTGGGCCATCAGCTCCTCCGGGGCGGTGACCGCACTGACTGGCCCGCGGTCGCCGAAAAGGATCCGCGCGCCGGCAGCGGCCGCCCAGCGGCCCTCGGCGTCAATCACCGTGACCAGGGTGACGGGACGGCCCTCCTCCAGGGCGCCCACTGCGGCGCGGACAACCTCCGCGGCCCCACCGACCGCCTCTGGGCCGGGCGCGGCCTGGGGGGGACAGCTGCTCCAGGACTCGATGAACACGTCGACGCTGCCCCCGCAGATGCCCAGCCCCGGCTGCTCCAGGGTGCCGTTGAAGTCGAGGGTGAGGAGCTGGGACCGACCGCTCTCCAGCACCACCGCCGCCTGCCGGCAGACCTCCGCCTCGGCCGCTCCACCGCCCACGGTGCCGACGATGGCCCCGTTCGAGCGGACCAACATCTTGGTTCCGATCTCGCGCGGCGTCGAGCCGCGCTGCCCGACGATAGTGGCCAGGGCCACCGCCTCCCCCCGGGCCAGCAACTCACCGAGGACGGCGAAGACGGCAGCACCATCCGGGTGCGGGCTGGTCACGATCCCGGGCCGGAGCACCGGGGCACCGACTGGTGCCCCGCGCCGTCCTGCGGAGCGAAGGGGCCACCGGGGTGAGCGACCGGCCCGGTCGGCGCAGAGTCCCTGGCCCGGAGGGCGGCCAGCACCTTCTCGGCGGTGATCGGCAGACTGCGCACCCGGATGCCCAGCGCATCAAAGAGGGCGTTGGCCACGGCCGGAGCCGGGGTGTTGATCGGGACCTCGCCGCAGGACTTCGCCCCGAAGGGACCGGTGGGCTCGGGGTCGTCCACCAGGATGGTGGTCATGGCGGGCATGTCGAGGCAGGAGAGCACCTTGTAATCGACGAAGGCGGGATTGCGGACCTGCCCGCGCTCGTCCATCAGCAGCTCCTCGCTGAGCGCGAATCCCAGCCCCATCGCGATCGCCCCCTCCACCTGGCCGCTGGCAAGGCGGGGGTTGATGGCCCGACCCATGTCGATGGCATTGACGGAGCGTTCAACCCGGATCTGGCCCGTCTCGCAGTCGACGGCAATCTCCACGAACTGGGCGTGGAAGGGTGGAGGCGAGTCATGGCAGGAGGCGTGCCCGCTGGCCATGATCTGCTGTCGCCGGGAACCGTAGAGGGTCTCTAGCGCCACCTCGGCCAGGGTGAGCCCGAGGGGCCCACCGGCGGCGTGGACACGCCCATCCTCCAGGTGCAGGTCGGCGGCGGGGCACCCCGTCATCCGGGCCGCCACCGCCAGGATCTGGTCCCGGACCGCCTCGGCGGCCAGCCGCACCCCGGTGCCGGTGACGAAGGTGGTGGAGGAGGCGTAGGAGCCGTAGTCGAACACGTCGATGTCAGTGTCGGACGAGTGCATGATGATCTTGTCCAGCCCGACGCCGAGGGTCTCGGCCGCGATCTGAGCCAGGACGGTGTCACTGCCCTGGCCGATGTCGGTGGCCCCGGTCATCACGTTGAAGGAGCCGTCCTCGTTCATCTTGATGCTGGCCCCGCCCAGCTCTGAACCGGCGACGCCGCTGCCCTGCATGGCGGTGGCCAGGCCACGGCCGCGCCGCACGACCCCCTGACCACGATCGAACGGCAGGTCCCAGCCGATCGCCTCGGCGCCCCGGGTGAGGCACTCCGGCAGGGCACAGGAGCGAAAGTGCCGCTGTGACCGCGGCACTCCTGAGGAGGAGTCCAGATTGATGGGGTCGTAGTCGCCCCGGCGGACATGGTTGCGGCGGCGGAAGTCGAGGGGGTCCAGCCCCAGCCTGGCCGCGATCTCGTCCATGTGCGACTCCAGTGCGAAGTACCCCTGGGGTGCCCCGTAGCCGCGCATCGCTCCCGACACCGGCGAGTTGGTGTAGACCGCGTCGGCCACGAAGTGATAGGCGCGGGCCCGGTAGAGACAGAGCGTCTTGTGACCAGCCCCTTGGGCCACCGTCAGACCGTGCCCCCCGTAGGCCCCGGTGTCAGAGATGACGCGCATCTCCAGGGCGAGAAGGGTCCCGTCGCTGGCCACCCCAGAGCGCATGTGAATGGTCATCGGGTGCCGGACCCGGCTGGCGGCGAACTCCTCCTGGCGACTGTAGAGGATCCGCACCGGTCGTCCGGTGGCCATCGCCAGGACCGCGACCGCGGGCTCGAGCACCATCTCCTGCTTACCGCCGAAGCCGCCGCCCACGCGCAGCTTGATCACGCGGATGCGCGAGACCGGCCACTGGAGGACCCGGGCCAGCTGACGGCGGGTGTGGTATGGGACCTGGGTGCTGCTCCAAACGTTGAGCCGGTCGTATCCGTCGGCGTGGGCGATCGCCACGTGGGGCTCCAGCGCGCAGTGGGCGATCCGCGGAGTGTGGTAGGTCCCGGTGACGATGTGGTCGGCCGCGGCCATGGTGGTCGCGAAGTCGGCCCCGCGCCAGATCTCCTCGTGGCCGGCGATGTTGTGCCGCGCGTCATAGGTGGGCCCGGGCGACCGCTCGAAGAGCGGGTGGGCGACGTCGGGCTCGTGGAGCTTAGGGGCGCCGTCGCGCATCGCCTCGACGGGGTCGAACACTGCCGGCAGCTCCTGGTAGGTCACCTTGATCAGCGCCAGCGCCGCCTCCGCGATGGCCTCGCTCTCGGCCGCCACCAGGGCGACCCAGTCCCCGACATAACGCAGGTGGGGATCGAGCAGTCGGGTGTCGTAGGGCGATAGCTCCGGGAAGGGTTGGCCGGCGGTGGCGTGAAGGATCGCGGGCACGTCTAAGTGGGTCAGCACCGCGCGAACCCCCGGCAGGGCCCGAGCGGCGCCGGTGTCGATGGCCACGATCCGGGCATGGGCCAGCGGCGAGTGCAGGATCTTGCCGTGGAGCATGTCCGGCACGTCCATGTCCGCCGTGTACACGGGGCTGCCCGTGACCAGGGCCCGCCCGTCGACCCGGGGCAGCCCCCTGCCGACCACGCGCAGGGGCGGGGCGACGCCCGGCGCGCCCGGCGGGGCGCTGCGTGGTGGCGTGCGGGTGCTCATCGGAGGGCGGAGTCCGAGGCGGGCAGTCCGGGCTCGACCGACCCCTGGCGGGTGGCATCCGCCGCCGCCGCCCGCATCCGCCTGGCTGCCTCCAACACGGCCTCCACCGGCTTGACGTAGCCGGTGCAGCGGCAGATGTTGCCACCGAGGGCGACCCGCACCGCCGCCTCGTCGGGATCGGGCTGGGCCTGCAGGAGCGCGTAGGCGCGGATGAGGAGGCCGGGGGTGCAGAAGCCGCATTGGGCCGCGCCGGTCTCCAGGAAGGCAGCCTGGAGGGGATGAAGCTGGCCATCCTCGGCCAAACCCTCCACGGTGAGCACGGTCGCCCCCGCGGCCTGGGCCGCCAGGGTGCAGCAGGAGTTCACCGAACGCCCGTTGAGCATGACTCCACAGGCGCAGCAGTCGCCGGTGCCACACACCAGCTTGGGCCCCCGCACGTGGGCCTCCCGGAGGGCCTCCAGCAGGGTGGCCCCGGGCGGCGACTGCCAGCGGTGCAGCCGGCCGTTGACCGTGCACTCGATGGTGACCGGGGTCGGCTCAGGCATGCTCCAGCTCCGCGCCGTGGGGATCCAGCCCCGCCGCCTGGCGCAGGGCACGAGTCGCGCAGACCCCGGCCAGATGGCGTCGATGCTCCGCCGTCGCCCGCTGGTCGGTGATGGGCCGGGCGGCGGCGGCCGCGAGGCGGCCGGCCTCCGCGAGCACCTCTTCGCTTGGCTGCCGACCGAGCAGGTGCTGCTCCGCAGCCGCAATCCGCAGCGGGACGGGCGCCACCGCTCCCACCACCACTCGGGCGAAGGCTATCCGCCCCTCTTCGACACACAGGCAGGCCGCGCTGTTGACGATGGCGATGTCGTCGGCGGTGCGCTTCACCTTGTAGAAGCCACCCCTGGTGCCGGGCCGCGGACGGGGAATCTCCACACTCTCGACCAGCTCATCCGGGCGACGCGCGCTGACCGCCGGTCCGAGGAAGAACTCCTCCAGCGCCAACCGGCGGGTGGCGCTGCGGCTCCGCAGCACCACCCGGGCCCCCAGGACCAGGAGGGGTGGCGGAGTGTCGGAGGACGGAAGCGCGGAGGCCACGTTGCCGACCAGGGTCGCCATGTTGCGGATGTTGGGCGACCCACAGACCGCCGCTCCCCGGCTGACGATGCCGTCAGCCAGGGCACGAACCTCCGGCGAGGCGGCCACCCTGGCCATGGTGGCATTGGCGCCGATGCGGATCAGGTCCGGTTCCACCTCCACGAAGTCCAGCGGCAGGTCACCGAGGTCCACCACCTCGGTGACCCCAACCAGGTAGCGAGGATTGACCAGGAGGTCGGTCCCGCCCGCCACGACGGTCCGGCCCTCCGTCATCAGTGCCAGCGCCAGGTCGAGCGTGGCAGGCCGGTGGTAGGCGTCGATTCTCAACATGTTCCTGGCCACCCGCCGCCGGCCACCGTCAGGGCATCGACCTCGCCGGCCGGGCGCTGGGCGGCGAGAGGATAGAGCATCAGGATTGCCTCCAGCACCGCCCCCCCCAGGGCGCGGGCCTTGTCGGAGATCGTGAAGCAGTATTCGGGGACGGCGCGGGGGTCGACGTCGCCGACCTTCATGTTGCTGCTGACCTCCACCCCGTCATGCAGGAGGCCCCGCAGCGTCCCCGCGATGCTCGAAACCACCGGCTCTCCATCCACGCTTGCCACCACGGTGCCGGCCGCCACCTCATCGCCGATGCGCTGGCACCCCAGCAGGCGGCCCGGGCGCGGCGCCCGCAGGACCCGGTCAGCGCTGTGCCCGCCGACAGGCGCGGGGACCCCGGTGTTGGGCTGGGCGCTGCCCCGAAGCAGGACACGGCCGAGGTGATGGCCCCGATTGGTCTCGACCACGGCGTCGACATCGTCCCCGGCGGTGAACCCCGGGCCGAGCCCGATCACCAGCGGAGCGTCGGCCCGCCGGGTGCCGCAATTGCGCTTGGCGAGGATGGCGTCCACCAGCACCTGGGGGCGAAGCCCCAGCAGCAGCTCCGCGCTGGGGTCCACGAGGATGGCCACCTGCCCCAAGCCCAACGCCGCCGCCGCACCCTCACCGTCGTCGACCCTCACCGCGGTGACTCCCTCCACCTCCACGCGGCCCTCCCAGACCGCGCTGGCGAAGGCCACCGAGCGGCGAACGACCGTCGGCTGCTCCATCTCCGCAGCCACCACGGGGAACCCCGACCGGCGCAGGCGGTGGATGACCCCGGTGGCCATCTCCCCCGCACCGCGCACCCCCACCAGCACGGTGGTTGGGGAAACTGGTGCTGCCGCCCGGCCTCGGTCGAGATAGATCTCGCCGACCGCAGCCGTCAAGTCATGGCCACCTTGTGAGTCGCGACCGACGCCAAGGCGGCCCTGCCGACGCCACCCGCCAGGGCCACCAGCCCCGCGTGATGCTGGCCGACCCGAGGGCGCCCCACCAATTCCCGGAGGCAGCCCGCGATCCTCTGGCAGACATCCCAGAATTATACTGATCGGCTTCAACCGAGGGGTCACCCACGACGAACGCCTGTGCCGCCGGAGTGGCACTGGTCGATTCTGGCCAGAAGTGACCGTCCGACTGCAAGGAGGCGCCGATGATGGGTCTCGGTCATCGCATTGCGGTCGCCCGCGGACACGAACCCGCCGATCTCTTGTTGCGAGGCGCCAACCTGGTCAACGTGTGTACTGGGAGAGTCGAGCCCACCGATGTGGTGGTGGCCGAGGGCCGGGTGGTGGCACTGGGACCGGGCTACCGGGCGATCCGCGAGGTCGAGCTGGAGGGACGCTTCCTGGTACCCGGGCTGATCGACGCGCACATGCATCTGGAGAGCACGATGATGGTGCTGGCCGAGTTCGCCCAGATGGTGGTGCCCCACGGGACCACCACGGTCGTCCTGGATCCTCACGAATTCGCCAACGTCCTGGGCATCGACGGGATCCGCTACGTGCTCGATTCGGGCCGCGACGTGCCCCTCTCCACCTACGTGATGCTCTCGTCCTGCGTGCCGGCCTCGCCCTTCGAGACCCCGCTAAGACCACTCAGTGCGGCGGACCTGGTGCCGCTCCTGGAGCACCCCAAGGTACTCGGCTTGGCCGAGATGATGGACATTTCCGGGGTGCTGGCGGGCGATTCCGACGTGCTCGCCAAGATTGAGGCGGTGCGCGCGCAGGGGGGAGTGGTCGATGGGCATGCGCCGGGACTCAGCGGCCGTGACCTCTGCGCCTATGCGACCGCCGGCCCCATGTCCGACCACGAGTGCACTACCCCGGAGGAGGCCCGGGAGCGCTTGCGTCTGGGGATGTGGCTGATGGTGCGCGAGGGATCCGCCACCCGCAACCTCCACGCCCTGTTGCCGGTCATCCAGGAGCTGCATCCGCCCCGGGCCCTGTTCGCCACCGACGATCGCGACCCCGTTGACCTCATGACCCGGGGCCACATCGACTCAGTGGTGCGGGAGGCGATCGCGGCCGGGCTCGATCCCATCGAGGCGGTGCGGATGGCGACCCTGAACACCGCCCAGTATTTCGGGCTCCGGGATCGCGGGGTGGTGGCACCCGGGTACGTGGCGGACCTGGTGGTGGTGGAGGACCTGGAGCGCTTCCAGGTCCAGTCCGTCTACAAGGATGGGGTCCTGGTGGCGGACCAGGGCCGGCCGCTCTTCGCTGTCCCCGCCAGCGATCCGCCTCCGACCTGGCAGGGGCTGCGGGTGGCGCCGCTCACGGCCGAGATGCTGATGATCCGGGGCCGGCCCGGGCCGGCCGCCGTCATCGGGGTGGAGGACGGGACGGTCACCACCCGGCACCTCACCGAGGAGGCCCCCTGGTGCGACGGCCAGGTGGTGGCCGACCCGGCGCGCGACCTCTGCAAGATGATCGTGGTGGATCGCCACCACGGGAGCGGGCGTGCGGGCCTGGGCCTGGTACGGGGGATGGGCCTGCGCCAGGGGGCGATCGCCTCCACGGTGGCCCACGACGCCCACAACCTGCTGGCGGTGGGGGTCGACGACGCCGACATGCTGCTGGCCATGGAGGCGGTGATCCAGGCCAAGGGCGGCTTCGCGGTGGCGGCCGGCGGCCGGGTGCTGGCCACCGTCCCCCTGCCCGTCGCGGGCCTGGTGTCGAACGCCCCGGCGGCGGTGCTCGTGGCCCAGCTGGGGGCGCTGGATCAGGCCGCCGCGGCGCTGGGCTGCCGGCTGGCGCACCCTTGCTCGACCCTCAGCTTCCTCTGCCTGTCGGTGATCCCGGCGTTGAAGTTGACCGACCAGGGGCTGGTCGACGTTGAGGCCGGCCGCCTGATCCCGATTCAGGCATAGTGGAGCGGATGCTCGCCGACCTGCTCGAGTACGACCGCCCCATCCAGATGGCGCAGGCCCTGAGGCTCCTGTCTCGGGTGCGGCCTCGCACGGTGCCACTCGGCGGTGCCACGGCTCTCAGCGGCGGCCCGGCCGCCGGAGTGGAGGCCGTCGTGGACCTCGGCGGCCTCGGCCTCGACTTCATCCGCTTCGACCCCGACGGCCTGGTGATCGGGGCCACGACGACCCTGCAGGCTCTGGCCGAGGACCGCACCAGCCGGGCCCTGTGGTGGGGGGTGATCGCGGCCGCCGCGCAGAGCTCCGCCACCCGAATGCTGCGCAACGCCGCCACCCTCGGGGGGACCTTGGCGCTGGGGAGCGCCTCCCGAGCCGACCTGGCGGTGGTGCTGCTGGCGCTTGAGGCCAGGGTGAGAGTTATGGGCCTGGAAGGCCGGGAGCACGAGCTGGCAATGGCGGACTGCAGGGACGGGCTCCCGACGCCGGGCATCCTCCTCCAGGTCCAGGTCCCCCATCCGGATCAAACCGGCCTGGTCACCGGCCGAGCCCCGTCGGGGTCCGCCGTCGGACCCGGGCGCGGGGCCTCCTTCCTGCGGGTGGCGCGCACAGCCAGCGACCCGGCGCTGCTCCACGCGGTGGCCGTGGTGGAGCCCTGCGCCGGCGGTGGCTGTGTCGTGCGGCTGGCGCTGGGCGGGGCCGGATGGGCACCGGTCCGGCTTGCGGGGGTAGAGGCGGAGCTGCGCGGGACCGACCTCGCCGCCGCCGCGGTGGACCGGGCGCTGGACCGGGGCCTTGAGGCGGTGCTGCCTGGCGACGACTTCCGGGCCTCGAGGCGCTACCGGGGGGCGGTGAGCCGCGTGCTCCTGCGGCGGGCCATCCGCCAAGCCGCCCAACGCGCCGCCACCGACCGCGCGGACCCCTCCCGCGGGGCCGCCGGATGAAGCTCCGCTGCGAGCTCAATGGCAGCTCCCTGGAGCTCGAGGTCGCCCCCAACACCTCCCTGCTAAAGGCTCTGCGCTCCGCCGGCGTCTTCAGTGTCAAGCACGGATGCGAGACCGGGGAGTGCGGTGTGTGCACCGTCCTCGTCGACGGGGTGCCGCGCGTGACCTGCGTCATGCTGGCGGCCCAGGCCCAGGGGCGCCGGTTGACCACGGTCGAGGGCCTGGGACGGTCCACGGGGCTGACCCCGATCCAGCAAGCTCTGGTGGACAACGGCTCGGTGCAGTGCGGCTTCTGCATCCCCGGGATGGTCCTCGGGGCCAAGGCCCTGCTGGACCGCGAGCCCAACCCCTCCGAGGCCGAGGTCCGGGACGCCCTGTCAGGCAACCTCTGCCGGTGCACCGGCTACCTCAAGCCGGTTGAGGCGATTCTCCAGGCGGCGGCGGTGATGCGGGGAGATGCTCCCGGCGCGGGGCCGCCAGGTGCCCTCAGGCCACTGGATGCGGGGCACCCGTGGGCTCCCCGTATCGCCGATCCGCGGCAGCCGGACGGCGGGGATGACGGGGATGACGGCTCCACCGGGCCGGGCGACCGACAGGGCCGCAACCGGCAGCCGGAGTCGGGCGCGCCCCCGGCCCGTCCGGCCGAGCAGCTGCAGGTGGTGGGAAAGCGCGAGCGCAAGGTCGACGCCCCCAAGCTGACCGCGGGCAGTCCCAGCTTCGTGGACGACGTCGAGCTCCGGGGCCTGCTCCACGCCAAGCTGTTGACCAGCCCCCATGCCCACGCGCGCCTGCGCCGAATCGACGTCAGCGCCGCCCGGGGCCTGCCCGGCGTCCACGCCGTGCTCACCTACGCGGACCTGCCCCGCGTCGTGTACACCTCTGCGGGCCAGTCCTGGCCCGAACCGGGCCCTCATGACCAGTTCAGCCTGGACTCGGTGGTCCGGTTCGTCGGAGATCGCGTCGCCGCGGTCGCCGCCGACACCGAGGAGATCGCCGAGCGGGCGCTCCAGCTGATAGAGGTGGACTACGAGATCCTGCCCGCAGTCCTGGATCCGCAAGAGGCGATGCGGCCCGGGGCGCCCTGCATCCATCCCGAGCCGGAGGCCTATCACATCGAGGACCGAGACCGGAACCTCGCCGCCCGCATCGAGGCCGAGGTGGGGGATGTGGAGAAGGCGCTGGCGGAGGCCGACCTGGTGGTCGAGGCGGAGTACCTGGTGCCCCAGGTACAGCAGACTCCCCTGGAGAATCACATCGTCATCACCTACTGGGATGAGGATGAGCGCATGGTGGTGCGCACCAGCACCCAGGTGCCCTACCACGTCCGCCGCATCATCGCGCCCGTGATCGGCCTGCCACCGCGGCGGATCAGGGTCATCAAGCCACGGATCGGCGGTGGCTTCGGGGTCAAGCAGGAGGTGCTGATCGAGGACATCTGCGCCCACCTGACCATGGCGACCAACCGGCCGGTGCGGCTCGAGTACACCAGGGCTGAGGAGTTCCGCAGCAGCCGCTCGCGCCACCCGCAGCGCATCCGCCTGCGCACCGGGGCCAACCGCGACGGCACCATCGTGGCCAACGACATGTACGTCCTCGGCAACACCGGCGCCTACGGGACTCACGCCCTCACCGTGCAGGGCAACACCGGCTCCAAGTCGCTTCCCATCTACCGAGTCCCCAACGTGCGCTTCGTGGCCGACGTCGTGTACACCAACCTTCCCCCCGCCGGTGCTTTTCGGGGCTACGGCGCGCCCCAGGGTTTCTTCGCCCTGGAGAGCCAGATCGATGAGGTGGCGCGCCGCCTGGGAATGGATCCGCTGGTCCTGCGCCTCCAGAACTGCGTGCGCGTGGGGGACCAGAACATCCTGGCGGAGGCGCTCGGCGAGGGCAAGGAGGGCCTGCCTCAGATCATCGAGAGCTGTGGGCTGGTGGACTGCATGGAGAAGGGGGCGGCGGCGATCGGCTGGGAGCGCAGGCGGAAGGGAGCCGATCGCGGGCCCCTCCGACGCGGGATCGGCATGGCGATCGCCATGCACGGGACCGCCATCGCCGGCCTGGACATGGGTGCCGCCAGCATCAAGCTCAACGACGACGGGTCCTTCAACCTGCTGGTGGGGGCGACCGATCTCGGCACCGGATCCGACACGGTGCTGGCCCAGATCGCCGCCGAGGTTCTCGGGGTCCCGCTCGAGGACATCATCATCCATTCCTCCGACACCGACTTCACCCCCTTCGACACCGGGGCCTACGCCTCCAGCACCACCTACATCTCCGGCGGAGCGGTGAAGCTGGCGGCGGAACGGGCGCGGACGCAGATCCTCGCGGTGGCCGGCGCCATGCTCGGCACTGCCCCGGACCGGCTGCAGTGCGCCAACCGGATCGTGAGCAGCCCGGAAGGGCCGGGGGTCAGTGTCTCAGAGGTCGCGCTGCACTCCCTGCACGTCGAGGACCAGCATCAGATCATGGCCACCGCCTCCTACATGAGCAACAACTCGCCGCCGCCGTTCGCGGCCCAGTTCGTTGAGGTCGAGGTCGACACCGAGACCGGGGCGGTGACGGTCCTGCGGGTGGTGTCCGCGGTCGACTGCGGGCGCGCCATCAACCCGGCCACCGCCGAGGGCCAAGTGGACGGCGGCGTCACCCAGGCGCTCGGCTACGCCGTCAGCGAGGAGATGCTCTACGACGGCGCCGGCCGACTGCTGACCACCGATCTGGCCGAGTACCGGATCTTCGGCGCCCAGGACATGCCCTCGATGGATACCTATCTGGTCGAGACCCATGACCCCTTCGGTCCCTACGGGGCCAAGGCGGTCGCCGAGATCCCGTTGGACGGGGTGGCCCCGGCGGTGGCGAATGCGGTGGCTGATGCCACTGGCGTCCGCATCCGCCAGATCCCGCTCACCCCACCGCGGGTGTGGGCTGCGCTCCAGAGCGCGGCCGCGGCGCCCGCCGGCGAGGACGGGTAGCGGGTGCGGTTGACAGCCGCGGCAGTGGGTGCGGACGGCCATCTTGATCCGGTGGCCTGGACAGGGCATGGCTTCTCGGCGCGCCCACCGGACCTACGCGAGCGGCCCAGCGCTCCGGGGGAGGGACGAAGGGTGGCGGGGGCGGCCGGCCGGTGAGCCCGGAGGCTGGGCAGGCTGAGGAGGCTCCGCTTCAGGTGGAGCCGGGGAGCGCGCGCGCATGAGTCCTGCGGCCACCCCCCCGGAGGTGCTGGTGCTGGACGCGGGACCGCGTCCGAGCGAGCCCGTCGAGGGTGTCCAGGATCCGAGGCCCTTCCACCGCACCATCCCGGGCTACGCGCCCACGCCCGTGCACCTCCTCCCCAAGCTTGCGGAGGAGCTCGGAGTTGGCGAGCTCTGGATCAAGGACGAGAGCGAGCGCCTCGGCCTCCCCTCCTTCAAGATCCTGGGTGGCTCCTGGGCCGTCAACCGGTTGATCCTGGGACGAGCGGGCCTGCCCTTCGCCGGATCGGGCTGGGCCCAGCTGCAGGCGGCGGCCGCCGGCATGGGCGACCTCACCCTGGTCACCGCCACCGACGGCAACCACGGCCGAGGCGTGGCTCACATGGCTCGCGAGCTCGGCCTGAACGCGGTCGTGTATGTCCCCGACGAGACCGTACCCGCCCGGATCGAGGCCCTCGAGGGCGAGGGCGCGCTGGTGCGGGTGGAACCGGGCACCTTCGACCAGGCGGTGGAGGCCGCCACCGCCGCCGCCGCGAGCCAGGGATGGCTGCTGGTGGTCGACGTGGCCATCGGGACGGACGTGACCGTCCCCGGCTGGGTCATGGATGGCTACCAGACCATCTTTGCGGAGTGCGCCGACCAGCTTCCCGGACCGGTGGACGTGGTGCTGATCCAGGCGGGCGTCGGGGCCCTGGCCGGGGCGGCCGCCAGGTACTACCTGAGCGTCCCCCGGCCGCCTCGAATGGCCGTCGTCGAGCCCCTGACCGCCGCCTGCTGCCTGGCCTCGGCACGCGCGGGCCGGCGCACCAGTGTCGATGCCACCCAGGACTCGATCATGGCCGGTTTGAACTGCGGAACACCGTCCCTGGTGGCCTGGCCCTACGTCCAGGCGCTCGCCACCGTCTTCTGCGCCATCGATGATGAGTGGGCCCGGAAGGCGATGCGCGATCTGGCGGCCGCCGGCGTCGAATCCGGGGAGTCAGGCGCCGCGGGCGTGGCGGGACTGCTGGCTCTGGCAGAGCAGCGGCAGGCCCGCCTGGCGCTGGGCCTGGGCCGGAAGGCGCGGGTGCTGATCGTGAACACCGAGGGGGCCACCGATCCGGCCGGCTACCGGGCGGTGGTCGGAGACAGCCCGGGGAACTAGGAGAAGCAAGGACGGTGCGACCCATCCGCACAATTGGCGACCGGAACCGTCGGCGCGTCCCAAGAAGGTGCATTTCATGAGATCAGACACCCAATCTCTCGGTGGTGCCGGCGGGCACCACCACGGATCCCCAGAGCCACTCGGCGGCCGCCGCCGGCCGGGCCAGCGCCCGCGTAGGGGGAAGCGGTCGTGACCGTCCCCGTCGCCCTCTACCTTCAGGACGCCCACTCCGTGCGCCAGGGGATCACCCTGGCCCAGTACGCCGAAGCCAATGGCTTCTCCGCGGTATGGCAGGCCGAGAGCCGGCTGGCCCGGGAGGCGACGGTACCCATGGCCGCGTTCCTCACCGCGACCGAGCGGATCCTGGTGGGCAGCGGCGTGGTCAACCGGTGGACGCGCAACACCGCGCTGCTGGCTTCCACCTTCTCCACCCTGGACGACCTGGCGCCGGGTCGGGTCATGCTCGGGATCGGTGACTGGTGGGACCCCCTGGCCAGCCGCGTCGGCATCCAGCGCTCCCGGCCGGTGGTCGCCATGAGAGAGACGGTGACCACGGTCCGAGCTCTGCTGGCGGGCGGGTCGGTGACCTTCCAGGGAGAGTTCGTCCACCTCGACGCGGTGGAGCTGGACTACGTGCATCAGGAGCGGCGACCCAAGGCGGTACCGATCTACATCGGCGCCACCGGGCCGCGGATGATGGAGCTGGCGGGGGAGATAGCTGATGGGGTCCTGCTCAACTATCTGGTGTCACCCGGCTACACCCGCCAGGCGCTGGAGCAGTTGCAACAAGGGGCGGCGCGGGCCGGCCGCGGGGTCGTGGACGTCGACCGTCCCCAGCTGGTCATCTGCTCCTTGGACCGGGACCGCCGGGTGGCGCTGGATGCGGCGCGCCTGCTGATCACCCAGTACCTGGGCCAGCAGCCCCATCTCATGAAGGCGTCGGGCGTACCCCAGGACCTGCTCGACCGCATCGCCGCGGTGCTGCACTGGCCGGCCACCCATGCGGAGGTGGTGGAGGCCGCCCACCTGGTGCCCGATGACGTGGTGCAGATGCTCAGCGCCTCCGGGACGCCCGACGAGTGCCGGGCCAAGGTTGCCGAGTACGTCGCCAGCGGCTGCACCTGCCCGGTGCTGTACCCGCTGGGTCCGGACGTTCGGGCCATGATCGACCTCTTCGCCGGCGGCCTTGAGGGTGTCACCCCCGGTTCCGGGGCCGGCGGTCAGGCGAACCCGGCGCCATGAGTTCGGACCGCGACATACGCCGCCAGGAGGCGGTGGAGCCCGTCCGGCTCCATCGCGGGGCGCCGCCCGCTGCAGCCTGGACAAGGGCAGCGCCAACCGCTTCCAGCCGGGAGGGGGAGGGGCGGCCGGCGCGGTCTGCCGCATCTTCCTGCGACCAGGTCGACACCCGCTGGCCCGCTCCTCCGCCACCCCTGCGATCTCCGGTCACGATCCCCAGGGGGCCGCGGTGAAGCCGATCTGCATCGCCAATGCCACCGTGGTGACCATGGACGAGCGCGCCCCCCTGGTGGAGACCGGGGCGATCCTGGTGGCGGATGGCCGGATCGGGGCCATCGGTTCGAGCTCACTGACGGCCGAACATCCGGAGGCCGAGCTGGTGGATGCGGAGGGCGGCCTGTGCCTGCCGGGGATGCTCTGCACGCACACCCATCTGTACTCCGCGTTCGCCCGCGGCATGGCCCTTCCCGGGGACCCGCCGCGGGATTTCCAGGAGATCCTGGAAGGGCTGTGGTGGCGCTTGGACCGCCTCCTCACCCCGGCGGACATCGCCTCCAGCGCCGAGGTGAGTCTGGTCGACGCGATTCGGCACGGCGTCACCACCCTGGTCGACCACCATGCCAGCCCATCCTGCGTGGACGGCAGCCTGGACGTGATCGCCACCGCGGTGGAGGCCTCGGGGCTGCGCGCGTGCCTCGCCTACGAGGTGTCGGAGCGCAACGGCACGGCCGACACCGAGGCGGGGATCCGTGAGAACGCGCGTTTCATTAGTTCCCTGCGCTCCCCAACCGCCGCTCCGGGGGGCCGCCTGGCCGCGGCCGTGGGGCTGCATGCCTCATTCACCCTGAGCCCCGCGACCCTGTCCGCCTGCGCTGACCTGGGCGCGGCGCAGGGGGTGGGCTGCCACGTGCATGTCGCCGAGGGCCCGGTCGATCAGGAGGACTGTCAGCGTCGCTTCGCCAGTCGCGTCGTACCGCACCTGGTAGCCCACGGCGTGCTGGGCCCCGGGTCGCTCGCCGCCCACTGCGTCCACGTCGACGGCCGCGAGATCGCCGAGCTGGCCCAGGCCGGGGTGGCGGTCGCGCACAACCCCCGCTCCAACATGGGCAACGCGGTGGGCAGCGCCCCCATCACCGCGCTCCGCCAGGCCGGGGTGACGATCGGGCTGGGCACCGACGGCGTCAGCATGAACATGTTCGAGGAGATGCGCGCCGCTCAGTCACAGGCCCGGCTGACCGGCCGGGATCCCCGGCTGCTGCCGCCGGATGAGGTGGTGGCGCTCGCCTTCTCCGGCGGCGGGCGGATCTGCGACTCGCTCTTCGCTCCCTTCGTCCCCCAACTGGGGCCGCTGGGGCAGCTGCGGGTGGGAGGACCAGCGGACCTGGTGCTCCTGGATTACCGGGCGCCCACGCCGCTCACCGCCAGCAACGTGGGCGGACATATCGTCGCCGGAGCGGATGGCTGCCAGGTCTCCGACACGATGGTGGCGGGGCGGTGGCTGATGCGACGGCGGGAGCTGGTCGGCCTCGACGAGGAGGAGATCGCCGCCCGCAGCCGGGAGCGCGCCGGTGCCCTGTGGCACCGGGCGGTCATGGATTGACCAGCGGCAGGGGCGTCCCCGGGCCCATCCGCGCGCCCGGGTCGAATCGGCCAGGAGGTCGGGCATGCTCTTGAACGGGGCGACGATCATCACGGTGGATCCCGGGCGCAGGATCTTTCGCCGCGGCGCGCTGGTGGCGCGGGCGGACCGCATCGCGGCGGTGGGCCCGGCCGACGAGGTTCTGCGCGCCTATCCTGACGAGGAGCAGATCGACCTCGCCGGCAAGCTGATCATCCCCGGGCTGGTCGACACCCACGTCCACGAAGCGCAGGCGATGATCCGCGATTGCGCTGACGACATGGCGCTGGTCCAATGGCTCTGCGAGCGGGTGTGGGTGCTGCAGGGCAGTTATGACCACGAGGATGGCGTGGTCAGCGCCCGCCTCTGCATCGCCGAGATGTTGAGGTCCGGCACCACCACGTTTCTGGAGTCGGGCCTGGCGCATCGGTACGGCTTCGACGGAGTGGCCCAAGTGGTCGTCGACACCGGCATCCGCGCCTGCCTGACCAAGAAGGTGATGGACATCGCCACCTACGCAACCCAGGACAACGCCATGCCGATGGGGCTGCGCGAGACCCGCGAGGAGAGCCTGCTGACCACGCTCGACATGTTCGACCGCTGGGACGGGGCGGCCGACGGCCGGATCCACGTCGGTTTCGGCCCCCGGACCCCGGGGGGGGTGTCTCCCGAGCTCTACCGGGAGATGGTGTCCGAGGCCCGGAGCCGGGGCATGGAGATCACCATGCACCTGGCCGAGATCGAGGCGGACCGCCAGTTCCTGCGCCAGACGTACCAGATGTCTCCCGTGGAGTTCGCCCGCAGCGTGGGCCTGGTGGGTCCTGACGTGGTCCTGGTGCACATGGTGTGGATCGATGACCAGGACATTCGCATCCTGGCCGAGACCGGCACCAGCGTGTCCCACAACCCCTCCTCCAACTCCAAGCTGGGCTCGGGGGTCTGCCCGGTCCCCAAGCTGCTGGCAGCCGGGGTGAACGTGGCCCTCGGCTGCGACGGAGGTCCCAGCAACAACACCTACGACCTCCTCGCGGAGATGAAGCTGGCGGCCCTGGTTCACAAGGCGGTCTCACGGGACCCCACCGTCGTGCCCGCGGAGACGGTGCTGGAGATGGCCACGATCAATGGAGCCAAGGCGCTGCGCTGGGAGCACGAGATCGGTTCGCTCGAGGTGGGCAAGAAGGCTGACCTGGTGGTCGTCGACCGTGAGCGCGCCCACATGGCGCCCGGCCTCAACCCGGTCTCCTCGCTGGTCTACGCCTCCACCGGGGCTGACGTGGACTCGGTGATGGTCGATGGCAGGTGGCTGGTCCGGGATGGGCGGTTGCTCACCATCGACGAGGAGAGAGCGGTGGCTCAGGCCCGGGAGCGAGCTGGGCGGCTCTACCGGTCCACCGGAATCGACCCCGGCCCACGCTGGCCGGTGCTGTAGCCGGTTGGGCCACGGCTGCGGGTGCCGTCCTGTGCGAGGGTGAAGGAGATGGCGTGGCGGGATCCGTGCGACTGACAGAGCTCACCGGGCAGGGCGGGTGTTCCGCCAAGATCGCCCAGGCCGACCTGGCCTCCATCCTGGCCGGGATCGCCTCCCCGGCGAGCGGCGACCTGCTGGTCTCGGCCGAGACCATGGACGATGCAGCCGTATACCGGGTTGGCGACAGCCTGGCCGTGGTCGCCACCACCGACTTCTTCCCGCCCCCAGTCGACGATCCCCGCGACTACGGTCGCATCGCCACCGCCAACGCCCTCTCCGACATCTACGCGATGGGTGGCACTCCCCTCCTGCTCCTGAACCTGGTGGGCTTCGACCTGGCCAACCTCGACGGGCAGATCCTCCGGCAGATCCTCGAGGGGGGCGCGGAGGTGGCGGCCGAAGCCGGCTGCGCGATCGCCGGTGGCCACTCCATCCGCAGTCCCGAGCCGATCTTCGGATGCGCGGTGCTGGGCTCGGTCGATCCCCGCCGGATGATCACCAACGCCACCGCTCGCGCCGGAGACCTGGTCTTCCTCACCAAACCGTTGGGAACGGGGGTGATCCTCAACGCTCACAAGGCTCAGCAGGTGGCAGCGACGGTCCTGGCAGGTGCGGTCGCCACCATGCGCCAGCTCAACCGGGCGGCGGCCCAGGCCATGGTCGAGGCCGGCGCCAACGCCGCCACCGATGTGACCGGCTTCGGGCTCCTGGGCCACCTCCACAACCTCGCCCGGGCTTCGTCAGTTCAAGTCACAGTTAGAGCCGCAGACCTTCCCCTGCTGCCGGGTGCCCTCGACCTGGTCGCGCAGGGACGCATCCCGGGAGGAACCAGGCGCAATCTGGAGCTGGCCCGAACCGTTACTCGAATCGCGGCTGACGTCCCCGATGCCCTGCTCATCCTGGCCTGCGACGCTCAGACCAGCGGAGGACTGGTGATCACGCTCGGGGCCGACCGCGCTGCCCACCTCGTCGAGTTGCTGCCCTCCGCGGTGCTGATCGGAGAGGTGCGGGACAGCCAACCGGGAGAGCCAATCCTGGAATTGGTTTGAGCCCCTCGCCTGTGCGTGTCTCCGGACGGCCGCGGCAGCGCCACCGCCACCGCAGGAGCACTGACGGCAGGCACGGTCCCGGTTCCTGAGCGGCCCCGCTCCCGGGCGAGCAGGGCGTCACAAAACGCTTGCCAAGGCGACAACGACGGTAAGCCACTCATGGAAGCGGAGTTTCACATCCGCCCCTGGGACGGACCGCGCCCATGCTGGCTGAGATCGAATCAAGCTGGGCTGGCACTCGCCGGAAGCGTCGTGGCGGGATGGTATCCTGCCCGCGCACTGGGCCCCGAGGCCACGACTTTGGATCACCGGTCGATGAGAGAGGTGAGTGATGGTGGAGACAGCAGGGGGCATCACCGATCCGACCGCATACCGGCAGGCGGTCGCGCGCTGCCGTGAACTCGCCATCGTCCTACCGACCTTCGCAGAGCTCGCTGACCCCAGCAGCCTTGACGTTCAGCTCCTCTCCCAGCTGATCGGCATCGACCCCGACGCCCCCGACCCCCGCAACCTCTACCGGGTTCACTGGTACAACGGAGCCGACCGGCGGAGCCTGGTCCCCGTGCCCAGCCACCTTGTGCTCCCGCCGGAACTGACCGGCGTCCCCGCGACCATCGTGGTCGCCCTGGCGGACCGCTTCCCCATGATCGGGGCCCACAAGGTGCTGGCTGCGTACGCCTGCCTGGCACCGCGTCTGGTCAGCGGTGGCTTCGACCCCACCTCGCAGCGCGCGGTCTGGCCGTCGACCGGGAACTTCTGCCGCGGCGGGGTGGCGATCTCCCGGATGCTGGGATGCCGGGGCGTCGCGGTACTCCCCGAGGACATGAGCACCGAGCGCTTCGAGTGGCTGCGTCGCTGGGTCGCGGAACCCAGCGACGTCATCACCACGCCCGGTGGTGAGAGCAACGTGCGGGAGATTTACGAGCGTTGCCAGGAACTGGCCGAGGACGAGCGCAACGTGATCCTCAACCAGTTCGCCGAGTACCCCAACTATGTGGTCCACCGCCTCTGCACCGGGCGGGCCCTGGAGCGGCTGGTGGAGCACCTGCGGGTCCAGCGACCCCAGCTGCAGCCCTTCGCCTTCGTCGCCACCACCGGCTCATCGGGCTCCCTCGGCGCTGGCGACCACCTGAAGCAGCGATTGGGGACGCGAACCGTGGCCGCGGAACCGGTGGAGTGCGCCACCATGTTGCGCAACGGTTTCGGGGACCACAACATCCAGGGCATCGGTGACAAGCACATTCCCCTCATCCACAACGTCATGAACACCGACGTGGTGGTGGCGGTGTCGGACCGCAACACCGACCGGCTGGATGCCATCTTCCACACCAAGGAAGGGCTGGCGGCTCTGCAGCAGGCCCCCGGTCTGGAGCAATCGCTGCTGGCGGGGATGGCCCACTTCGGCCTGTCGGCGCTGGCCAACGTGGTGGCTGCCGTGGCGGTGGCCCGCCACTTTGAGCTGGGTCCAGAGGACCTGGTCCTGACCCTGGCCACCGACGGGGCGGCGATGTACGCCGACCAGCGTCAGGCCCGGGTCCGGCGTGACTTCCCTGAGGGCCTGGACGAACCAGCTGCCCTGGCCGCCCTGGCGCGAGATCTGCAGGATGCCGAGCACTCCGAGCTGCTGGAGCTTCGGCACCAGGACCGGACCCGGATCTTCAACCTTGGCTACTTCACCTGGGTGGAACAGCAGGGAGTGTCGCTCGAGGCCTTCGAGGTGCGTCGGCGCCAGGCATTCTGGGATGGGCTCATGGAACAGGTAGGAGCCTGGGATGAGCTCATCGCCGAGTTCAACGCCCAGGTCGGCGCCCCGGCGACCGCCTGACCCACAGGTCCACCCCCTTTGCGGCGCCCGAGCTATGATGGCTGCGGCGCCGGGCTTTCCGTGCGCCAGGGCCAGCTCAAGGCCCGTGCACCGAGGTGCCCGCCAGCTGCCGGCGAAGTGGCAGCAGAAGGAGATGTATATGAGCAGGAGTTGGAAGGGAGAACAGGCATGAGGAGCTTTCTCGGCCGCGACATTCTGTCCCTGAAGGACATGGAGCGAGAGGAGTACTTCCAGACCTTCCGGGTGGCCGACGAACTCAAGCCGTATGCAGCCGAGCGGCGCAACGGTGACCTGCTCCAGCACAAGACTCTGCTCACCGCCTTCTACCAACCGAGCACCCGCACCCGGCTGGCCACCGAGGCAGCAATGCACCGTCTCGGCGGCCACGTCCTCGGCTTCTCCGATGCCAAGATGACCAGGGCGGGCGACTTCTATCAGGAGTCGATCAAGGACACGGTGCACATGCTCGAGTACTACGGCGATGTCATCGCCATGCGCCACTTCCAGCAGGGTGCGCCGCACGAGGCGGCAAAATGGGCCTCGGTACCGGTCATCAACTGCGGGGACGGATGGGGCGAGCACCCCACCCAGGTGCTCACCGACCTGTACACCATCTGGCAGGACAAGGGCACCCTCGATGGCTTGAAGGTTCTGCTGGTCGGCGACATGCGGATGCGCACGATGCACTCCATCCTCTACGCGATGTCCCAGTTCGACATGGAGGCGTTCGTGGTCTCCCCGCCGGACATGTCGCTGCTCCCGGAGTTCAAGGCCGAGCTCGATGAGCGCAGCGTCCGCTACCAGGAGATGGAGAGCGTCGAGGCCTGCATCGAGGGCGCCGATGTCATCTACATGGAGCCCGTGGTGCAGCCCGACTACACCCAGTCGCGCGTCGAGGCGACCGAGGACAAGGGTCGCACTCCCGCCGCCTACCGGGTCACCCGGGAGCTGCTGCGGACCAAGGGCAAGGGTGGGGCGATCGTGGTGCACTCGCTGCCCCGGATGGACGAGCTGCCGGTCGAGGTCGACGCCACTCGCCACGCCCGCTACTGGGTCGAGGCCTTCAACGGGGTGGTGATGCGCATGGCTCTGCTCGCACTCGTCCTCGGCGCGGTGGACTGACGGCCATGCAGACAGACCTGCGCGGGCGCGACATGATCGACCTGCAGGAGTGGACCCTGGGCGAGATCGAGACCCTGCTCGACGTGGCTTTCATTCTGAAGCGGGAGCGCGCGCTGGGGATCCCCCATCCGCTCCTGCGCGACAAGGTGCTGGCCATGCTCTTCTTCTTCTCCTCGACCCGGACCCGGGCGTCCTTCGAGGCCGGAATGGCGCAGCTCGGAGGACATGCGCAGTTCATCGAATCCCGGACCACTCAGATCGCGCATGGCGACACGGCGAAGGAGATCGGGGAGATCCTCGGCCGCTACAACGACGGGATCGCGATCCGCAACGTGGACTGGGGCGTGGGCAACCGCTACATCCGGGACGTCGCCGAGGCGAGCCGCGTCCCGGTGCTCAATATGCAGTGCGAGGTCTACCACCCCCACCAGGCCCTGGCGGACCTGATGACGATCCTCGAGCGCTTCAAGGACCTCCGGGGCCGGACCGCCACGGTGAGCTGGGCGCACGATCCGACCTACCTGAAGCCGGTGAGTGCGCCGCAGAGCCTGGCGCTGCTGCTGCCGCGTTTCGGCATGAACGTGCGCCTGGTCCACCCGCCGGAGTTCGCTCTGATGCCCGAGATAGTCGAGCAGATGAAGGAGAACGCGCGGCGGGCCCATGTCGGCTTCGAGCTGATGGACGACTTCGAGGCCGGCTTCCGGGGTACCGACGTGGTGTATGCCAAGAGCTGGGGAGCGATGGTCACCACCTCGGACGAGGCCGAGGAGACCCGCCTCATCAACAAGTACCGGTCCTGGATGACCGACGAAGCCCACATGGCCACCGCGAGCGAGGATGCCATCTTCATGCACCCCCTGCCGGCGGCACGCAACGTCGAGGTGACCGACGGGGTCATCGACGGGCCCCACTCCGCGGTCTATGACCAGGCCGAGAACCGCCTCCACGGGCAGAAGGCCGTGATGGCCCTGACGATGCGATGAGCGCGGCCAGGGCCGAGCGAACCGCGGTGGTGGCGATCGGGGGCAACTCGCTGATCATCGACAAGGCACACCAATCGGTTGAGGACCAGAACCTCGCCGCCAAGGAGACCAGCCACCACATCGCGGCGATGGTGAAGGCGGGCTGGACGGTGGTCGTGAGTCATGGCAACGGCCCCCAGGTGGGCTTCATCCTCCGGCGCTCCGAGCTCGCTGCGCACGAGCTCCATGAGGTGCCGCTCGACGTGTGCGGGGCCGACTCCCAAGGCGCCATCGGCTACGAACTTCAGCAGAACCTCCACAACGAGTTTCTGGATCTGGGGATCGACCGCGAGGCGGTCACTGTCATCTGCCAGACCGTGGTGGCGGCTGACGACCCGGCCTTCTCCCACCCCAGCAAGCCCATAGGCTCCTTCATGGACGAGGCGATGGCCGAGCGCCGGCGGGCGGACGGTTGGGCCCTGATCGAGGATGCCAACCGGGGCTGGCGCCGTGTGGTCGCGTCCCCACTCCCGAAGCGCATCGTGGAGCTGCCCGCGATCCGGCGGCTGGTCGAGAGTGGCACGATCGTCATCACCGTGGGCGGCGGGGGGATCCCCGTGGTCGCCGACGACGAAGGGCAGCTGCGAGGGGTCGCGGCGGTCATTGACAAGGACCTCGCCTCCGCCCTGCTGGCGGCAAAACTGGGGGCGGACCTGCTGCTGATCTCCACCGCGGTGGAGAAGGTGGCGCTGTACTTCGGTACCCCGGAGCAGCACGACGTCGATCATCTGACGGCGGCGCAGGCCCGCGAGTACCTGCAACAGGGGACCCACTTCGCCGCCGGCAGCATGGCTCCGAAGATCCAGGCCGTGCTCAACTATCTCGACGCCGGTGGCAAGGAGGCGATCGTGACCAACCCTGCCAACATCGAGCGAGCGCTGCGGGGCGAGACCGGCACGCGAATCACCAGGGACTGATGGCCGCGGCACCTCGGGGCGGCGCCAGCGCGACGGGTGGCATTTTCCGGAGCCTCACCGGCCGCGGGCCGGGAGGGCGCCGATTCGACAAGCGCCACCGGCGGCCCTGATGCCGAGCCGGTCGAACCGCAGCCAGGTCTCAGGGGCTGCCCCGGCGCTGGCCGAGCGAGCCGGGAGATGAGCTGAGGTGGCGCGCCTGATCATCCGGGGTGGCACCGTCCTGACTGCGGACTCGGCCGAGCCGGCGGACGTGCTGATCGAAGACCAGCGGGTCGTCGGCCTGGCCGCCGCCCGGTCGGAGCTGAGCCAGGCCTTCGCAGAGTCGGCGGACCGAGTCCTGGAGGCGGCGGGCAGGTACGTGCTGCCGGGCGGGGTGGACGCCCACACCCACATGGAGCTGCCGGTCGCGGGCACGGTCGCCTCCGACTCCTTTGAGACCGGCACCAGGGCGGCCATCTGGGGGGGTACCACGACCATCGTGGACTTCGCCAGCCAGATCCGGGGTGGGTCGCTGCATGACGCGCTGGAGAGCTGGCGGCTCAAGGCGGAGGGCAACTGCGCTGCCGACTACGGCTTTCACATGGGCTTCGCCGATGTCAACGAGTCCTCCCTGCGCGAGATGGACCAGCTGGTCGATGAGGGAGTGACCAGCTTCAAGCTCTACATGGCCTATCCCGGTGTCTCCTATTCCACGGATGGCCAGATCCTGGCTGCGCTCCAGCACGGCGCCCACAACCGGGCCCTGATCCAGATTCACGCCGAGAACGGGATCGCGACCGAGCTGCTGGTGGCCCAGGCCCTGGCCCGCGGTGAGGTGGCTCCCCGTTTCCACTCCTCGACCAGGCCGGCGGTCCTGGAGGGGGAGGCCACCCATCGGGCGATCCAGCTGGCCAGGGTGGCCGGAGCCTCCCTGTACATCGTGCACGTCTCGGCGGCGGCGGCGCTGGCGGAGGTGGTGGGGGCCCGCGACCGGGGCCAGCCGGTCTTCGCGGAGACCTGCCCCCAATACCTCTTCCTCTCCGAGGACGATCTGGCCAGGGACGGATTCGAAGGTGCCAAATTCGTCTGCTCCCCGCCGCTGAGGTCGAGCCACGATCAGCTGGCCCTCTGGCGCGGCCTCCACGGCGGCGACCTGTCGGTGGTCGCCACCGACCACTGTCCCTTCCGCTTCCAGGGGCAGAAGGACCTGGGCCGCGGTGACTTCTCCAAGATTCCCAACGGGCTGCCCGGGGTGGAGCACCGCATGAACCTGATCCACCAAGGGGTGGTGCGAGGCATGCTCAGCCTCACCCGCTGGGTCGACGTGACCTCGACCTCGCCGGCCAAGATGTTCGGCATGTATCCCCGTAAGGGCAGCCTGCGGCCAGGGGCCGACGCCGACGTGGTGATCTACGACCCCTCTGCGCGGAGCACGATCTCCGCCAGCACCCATCACATGGCAGTGGACTACTCCTGCTACGAGGGCATGGAGATCTCGGGGCGGGTGGAAACGGTGCTTCTGCGGGGTTCGGTGGTGCTGGACCGGGGCCAATACGTCGGCCGGCGCGGCGACGGGCGGTTCATCGTGCGGGGCTTCTGCCAGTACCCGAGTTGAAGGGCCGGCCACCATCGACGCAGTGATGCGTGAGGCCGGAACGCGGAAGACCGACGATGCCACTTGGGGTGGAGGCCAGGTGCTTCAGGCTCCTCGGGAACCGGGTCGGCTCTCACCAGGCGCAGCTCGGGCTCTTGATCCTGGAGACGCGATCGGCCCTCGATCGCTCTGGCCCGGGGACGCCGACGCGGCCCGGCGACGGTGGGGGAGCGGCCACCATTCCTGATCACCGGGCCCATCGGGACAGGAGCTCTGCCGTGATCGAGGACCCCGGCCCCGGGCGCGAGCCTTGGGGTGACCCCGGTTCGTGCTTCACCGCGAGCTGCCGGGAGAGCTCCCGGTCCGTCATCCGCCCCGTCGGCGTATATCGCACGCGCGGCGGGCTCTCGCCATTCAGGCGACCTCCACCGGCCGGCCGGCGCGTCGGCCCCCAGGGCTCGAGCCGCTCTGGTGCAGGCTGAGCACCTCCCGTAGAGCCGGGCGCGAAGGCTGGTGAGATGCTCGGTTACGATCGTCCTGACCGTCCGATCCGGCAGCAGCCGCCGCAGCCTGGGGCGAGATCCGTTCAACCCCGAGCCCACCTCGGCGAAGGTCCGGCTCACCGGTAACGAGTGCGAGGCCGCCGATTCCGCCAGCCGACCCACCTGGCACTCGATATCTGCCGGTCGGTCGGGGGAGGAGGCGCGGGCGCAGATCGCGACGGCCCCGGGGACTCCGGGCGGCCCGGTCTCCACCAGGATGGGCCGCGGACCGACCGTGCGTGCCGGCGCCGGGAGCGTGCCTTCCCCCCACGAACGGCGGTCTTAGGGCGGACGCCATTGACCCGGGTCCAGGCGGCCAGCTTCACCCGCTGCTGCTACCGCCGCAGACGCCTGTTCGCGGCTACCCCGCCGCTGACCGGGGGCAGCTCCCAACCCCGCCCCGGCTGGGGTCCAACCGACCCCAGCCGGGAACCGCCGGCTAGCCTTATAGTGGCGGGAACTTCCGGCGAGTCCAACGGCCCAGATCACAGGGGGGATGCCTTGGCAAGGAACTATCCGACCAATGTAGGGCAGGGCGCGCCCGTCCCGGCGACGGAGGAGTACTCGGCGCTCAAGGTCGAGCAGCGCGGCATCGATCTGATCCCCGACGCGGACAGGAAGATGAAGCCCTCAGGGCTGTTCTGGCTCTGGGCCGGGGCGATTTGGAACGTTGAGTTCCTGGTCTACGGAGCTCTGGCGATTTCATTCGGACTCTCATTCGGCCAGGCGGTGCTCGCCATCCTGGTTGGCAACCTCTTCTACTCATTCCTGGGCTGGGCCAGCCTGCCCGGGCCAGAGACCGGCACCACGGCCTTCATGGTCTCCAGAGCCCCCTTCGGGATCAACGGCAACCGAGTGGTCTCGTTCTTCAACTGGCTCACCCAGGTGGGCTTTGAGATCGAGGGCATCGTGCTTGTCGTGCTGGTGGCCGTGGCGATGTTCGTCAAGGGCGGCATCGGGGTCGGGACCGGGCTCAAGGCCATCCTGATAGTCGCGGCCGTCCTGATTCAGTTCATAGTGCCGTTCCTCGGCCACGCGATGATCACCAGGCTCCTGCGCTACCTGTCCTACGTCTTCATCGTGCTCTTCGTGATCATGGCGGTGCTGGTCATCCCCCATGTCAACCTTTCCCACTTCCATCAGTCAGGCTCGTGGGCGCTGTGGACCACTGCCGTAGTGCTGATCGTCTCGGCTGGTGGCCTGGGCTGGACCGAGAATGCCGCCGACTACTCGCGCTACCTGCCCCGCTCGACACCCAAGGCCAGGACGTTCTGGGCCGCCACCCTGGGCGGCGCCATCCCCGCGATCCTGCTGGAGATTCTGGGAGCGCTGGCTTTCATTGTGAGCCCGAGCGTGACCGCTGTGACCGGCGTGCCATCCTCGTTCGCGAGTTGGTTCTTCTGGCCCTTCCTCATCCTGGTCCTCCCCCAGCTGTTCGCCATCAACTCGATCGACATGTACTCGTCGTCGGTGACGCTTCAGGCCTTGGGGCTGCCGATCAAGCGCTGGGGAGCGGTCGTCATCGACACCATCGTGGCCGGGGCCGTCACCGCCCTGGTGATCTTCAAGGGCAAGTTCTACACCGACCTGTCGGGCTTCCTGGACTACATCGTGGTCTGGCTCGGACCCTGGTTCGGGATCTTGATGGTCGACTACCTGCTCCGCCGTGGCCGCTACGACACCGGCTCGCTGGTGTCGAGGATTGGCGGACTGTACTGGCGGAACGGCGGTGTGAACTGGAAGGCGCTTGTCGCTCAGGCGCTGGGAATGGTGGCCGCGATGCTGTGGATCGATGCCGCCTTCTACGTGCCCTCCTTTACGGGCCCGCTTTCCAAGGCTACCGGAGGTGCTGACTTCAGCTGGGTGGTCGGCATTCTCGTCGGCGGCCTTGTCTACTTCGTCCTCTCCGTGGGCAGCGTGCGGAAGGAAGCAGCCGCCACCCGCGCCTCGGAGACATAGCGGCAATACCAACAAGCTGAGGTGACGCGAGAATCCTGATCGTTGCGGGCAGCGCCGTTGGGCCGGGCCTAATGGCGCTGCCCAGCTCACCTGACCTCCAGCGTTGAACACCTTGTGATGCGCGGCTTGGGGATTGTCCCGGAGGCGGTGGTGAGGCCCTGGTTCCTCGTCGACTCCCGCCAGCGGCTGGAATCCTCGGACGGACCTGGCGGACACGCGGGGCAAGATTACCCAGATCAGCGGGGACAACGGGCGGCTGCGGCCTGGCCTTCAGACGTGCGGTGGTGACGCTCCCATGGCCCCACGAGGTGCACGCCCAGGCCTCGGCGGCGTGCCCCGGGCAAGCGGGCACCGACTCCCGATCGACTCCTACCTCCGCGGTGAGAATCATTCCCTCACCGCAGGCAGGGCGCCCAGGTAACCGGAAGCGGTGCCCCCCGGAGACCCGTCATGCGCCGGCATGCACTACCATTCCCTCCTCGTCGGCCCAATTCGAGGCGGCGACGGCTCAACCCCCAGGTCAGCGGTTGCCGGGAAGAATGCACCACCACGCTCGGTTTGACCCAGTGCTAGCGAACGACCTCGACCGTTGCGACCTCATCATCGACGCCGCCGGTGGCAGGCCGAGGTCGCTCGCCGGGCAGGGTCATCTCCGTCAGACGACTATCGACGGGGGGCTCGACTGCCGCCTCCACTTTCGCGAGCAGGGTGTAGGCCCTCTCGACTTTCGCGCCGGGAAGGGGCCGGCCGCGGAGAGACAGTGCGTGTCCTAGTTGTCAACGCCGGATCGAGCAGCCTCAAGCTTCGAGTAGTGGAGACGGACGACACCGTCTCCGCGGCCAAGGACCTGGCGGCGTTCGATGAAGCGGCCGCCCTCTCGGCGGTGGAGGAGGAGATCCGCGGTCTGGGTCCCATCGACGCGGTCGGACACCGGATCGTGCACGGCGGCACCGAGTTCACCGCTGCAGTGCGGCTCGGGCCGGAGGTCGAGCGGCGGCTGAGGGCCCTGACGGAACTCGCTCCCCTCCATCAGCCGAAGTCGATTGCCGGTGTCGATGCCGCCAAGGCGGCCCTCCCCGGAGTGCCGGCGGTGGCCTGCTTCGACACTGCCTTTCACGTCACCATGCCCGACGCGGCGGCCTCTTATGCCCTGCCCCGGGCGTGGCGCGAGCGCTGGAATCTGCGCCGCTACGGCTTTCACGGGCTATCACACGCCTACCTCTCCCGACAGGCTGCCGCCATCCTCGGGCGCCCGGCGAAGGGGCTTCGCCTGGTCACCTGCCACCTTGGGGCCGGAGCTTCCCTGTGTGCGGTCGCAGATGGCCGTTCCGTCGACACCACGATGGGGTTCACGCCACTCGAAGGCCTGGTGATGGCGACGCGATGTGGCAACGTCGATCCCGGCCTGGTGCTCTGGCTCGAGGAGCACGTGGGGATGGCTCCCGCCGAACTCGCGGCAACCCTTGAGTACCGATCCGGGCTGCTCGGCCTGGGCGGCAGCGCCGACATCCGGGTGCTTCTGAGCAGGCGCGATTCCGGTGACCCCGCCGCCGCTCTGGCGATCGGCGTCTATCTGCACCGCCTGCGCGCCGGGGTGGCAGCCATGGCCTCGGCCATGGGCGGGCTCGACGCTCTGGTGTTCGCCGGCGGGGTGGGGGAGAATTCCCCGCGAATCCGGGGCGAGTGCTGCGACGGTCTGGGCTTTCTGGGCATCCACATCGACCCCGAGGGCAACCGATCCGGGATAGGGGACCGGCAGATCGGTGCGGCGGACGCGCCGGCCTCGACCATGGTCATAGAGAGCCGAGAGGACCTGGAGATCGCCCGCGAGGTTCGCCGTCTGCTCCAGAGCTGAGATCGACCGCTGAGCCCGGCCCCCTGGAGTGACTGAGCCCCGGCCCCCTGCCGCCGGATTCCAAGGGGACCCAGCGTGAGATCGGCTACATGAACTCGAGGCGTTTGTTGGCTGCTGAGGACTCGACGAGCTGATTGAGGCGTTTGATCTGAGTCTCTTCCTTCTTGGCGCCGGCGACCCAGGCGATGGCCAGGCGCCGGTACGAGGGAGAGAGGCGCTCGAAGTTGCCCCACGCCGCAGTCTGCGCCTTAAATCTATCCTCCTGGCCTCGCGGGAGCTGGGTTGGCAGGGGTGGGGCCCTCCGGGTCTGGTGAGACGCGAAGGCATCCATCCCGGCCTGGGTCATCCTCCCGTCTCGGATCAGTCTCTCCATGCGCCGAACGTTCGAGGCTGACCAGCGACTGCTGGGTTTGCGGGGCGTGAACCGCTGCGCGTAGCTGGCTTCGTCGACCTTTCTGATCTTGCTGTCAATCCAGCCGAAGCAGAGAGCTTCGTCGAGGGCGTCCTCATAGGGAATCCGCTGCTTTCCCGAACTCTTCTTGTAGTAGAGCAGCCAGACCCCCTCGGAGGTCTTGGCGTTGCTCACCAACCACGCGCGCCATTCGCTGCCATCGGCAACATGGAGCGCCTTCATCGGGTTGCCGTCTCGCCCTTCGCGCTGCTTCAGAGCCAAACTGTAGCCTGAGCCTTGTCCAAGCGATGGTGCCGGCCGCCAAGAGGCGGGCTGCCCTGACCGCAGCTGCCGGCCCCTGAACCAGACCCCCTGGGAATGGCGTCGTGGTCCCGACTCCGTCGTCCCGGCGGAGACGGCCGATCGGCATGAGGATCCTCCTCACTCTCGGTGAGGGCGTGGAGACCACCCGGACGGATGGTCGCGCCAGCCGCTGCGGTTTGCCTCATCCCGGCGGCGACGGTCGCCCGACGCATCGCGACGAGGAACGCGCTGGGAATGCGCGCCGGCGCGGGTTGTTCGCAGGCGCTGGCACCGAGCTGAGGATGCTCAAGTCTCGTGTGAGAGCGGCGACCGGCCTCAGACGCGCGGCCGCCGCCGGCTGGCCACCCGTTGTGGTCTCCTCGCGATCAGATCCAAGTTGAGCGCCGCGGCCAGCCGCGCGTAGGTGTCCAGGTTGGGGGTCTTTCGGCCCCGCTCTATCCGGCTGATCTCCGTCTGGGCCACGCCCGAGCGCTGTGACAGCTGCTCCTGGGTCAGCCCCAGCTCCAAGCGCCGCACCAGGACGAGCTCGATGAGGCGTGACTTGACCCGCATGGCATCCTGGTCGCGGAAGGCAGCAAGGCCTGGGTCGGAGACCTCAACCTCCACCTCCGGGAACAAGACGTCGAAGTTGCTGCTGGACACCCCTGATCACCCCCTGATTCCGCCTCCGACCCTATGAGTGGCGGCTCATTTTGTCAAGGCCGGGTCGGAGCGCGCCCGCGCTGGAGTGGCCGCGACGGGGGCTTGGGTCCCCTCAGGGTGCCGGTTGGTCGTCCTTCGCATCCAGGATCGAGGAGGCGGCCTTCAGTATTCGCCCTCCGGCGGCGATCACCAGCCGTGCCGCCTCCGGACCGCCTCCCGACCAGGTGGCCAGGTAGCCGAAGCTGTAGTCTCGGCTCTCCACCCCCAACGCCTGGCAGACCACATAGGCGACGCTCTCGGCCTCCAGCTCCGCCAGTGCCCTGGAGCCCTGGAACTCGGGCCCGTGGAGGATCGCATGGGCCAGTTCGTGGGCCAGCGTCTTCAGCTGGTGGGCCGGGGCCAGCTCGCTGCTGACCCGGATCCGCCGCAGGGCGTGGGAGCAGTCCCCGTGCCTGGCGCCCCGGAGAGCCTTGAACTGAAGGTCGAACCCCAGATCCACGGCGTGCCGGGCCAGCTTGCCGAGCTGGTCCGGCGAACCCGGCCCGGTGAGGGTCCGCACCGGCTGGGGAAGCTCCTCTCCGGCGGTCTGGGCCAGGTCGAACACGTGGGCAACTCGGAACCCGAGCAGGGTGGGGGACGGCGGCCCCTCTCCCTCCGCCGGTTCCGGGACGACCAGGCACGGAGCCAGGATTCGAATCGCCCTCTCCCCCTGGCGCACCTGCCGGCCCAGCCGGACCCAGGCCCGATACCCGGCCACCCAGGTGGCATCTGGGCGCTGGCTCAGGATCAGGATCTGGTTCGGGAAGCTGTAGCGGTGGAAGCGGCGGCTCACCTGCAGCCACCGGGCCCAGGCCGCGGATGACGTGAGCTCCAACACCCCCAGCGTCAGCTGGTCGAGGAGCTCGGCCTTCGCCTGGCGGGGCGCGGACGCGTCGGCCGGCCGGCCGGCGGACGAAGTGACGGTCACGCCCGGCTAGTCCCTCCAGCCCCCGCCCGGTGGGCGGGGTCGAGTCCTGCCAGGCGACGACAAGCGGCCTCAGGCCTCCGCGGACGGCCGCTGCCTCGACCGCATCGATGACCGGGCTGGATCGCGGATCCCCCGCCCACCGAGCGGCGCGCCACAGGCACTCTCCAGCCCGTCGCGTCAGACTGGGACAAGTGGAGACCAAGACCAGGGGGGACGTGCCCCGGCTTCAGCTGAGTGAGCGGGCCGCGGCCCGGATCCGGAGCTTCCGAGCGCGCCAGGGGCACCCCGAGGCATGGGTCTCGGTGACCCCGGGGTTACTCCAGGGCGAGCGGCTGACCTTCAACTTCGATCTGGTTGAGGCGGGCGGGCTGAAGCCGGAGGAGGTGCTGGTGGAGGGGGCACCCGACATCTTCTTCGTGGCTCCTCGGGTCATCACCCGCCATGTGGTCGGCTCCCGCGTGGAGGCCGACCCGATCTCCGGAGCGCTCAGTCTGGAGACCGGTTACGACCCCGATGAGGATCCCCTGGCCCAGGCGGTCCAGCGCATGCTCGATCAGGAGATCAACCCGGCGGTGGCCGGCCACGGCGGCTACATCGGTCTGCTCGACATCGCCGATGGCGTCGCCTACGTGCAGATGGGGGGCGGCTGCCAGGGCTGCGGCCTCGCCGAGACCACCTTGTCCCAGGGAGTGCGGACCGCCATCCTGGAGCGCTTCGAGGAGATCGTCGAGGTGGTCGATACCACCGATCACGCCGAGGGCACCAACCCCTACTACCCGTCCTCCAAGGAGTAGGCGGCCAGGGGCGAGCGCTAGTCGGAGCTTCCGATGCGGGCGGGTCGGCCCAGGACCGAGGCCACCGGCTCCTGCTCGTCCGTGTCGGCGCCCGACACCAGGAACTGGTCGGCGGCGAGGAAGCTCTCGGCGATTCGGAAGGCCTCCGCGAGGAGCTGAAGCCGCCGCTCCAGCCGGGCCACCGCCGCCACGGCGTCGAGGGCGAGCTCCCTGGCCTCGGCGTCTGACAGGTCGGTCAGCGCGGTGTTCAGGAGCACCGCCGCCTCATGACAGCGGTCCAGGCCATCGGCCAAACGGGAGCGGTCGGCGCTGAGAGGCACGTCCGGTTAAACGGGCCGTCTCCCGACTCGGTTTCATCGCGATCAGCGGGCCGCCCGGCGGACGGCGGGCACCACCGCAGCTGCCCCCGCACCGCAGCGAAGGCGCGGGGCGCAGATCTCCGCCATCCCCGACGAAACCGGCCGGGAACTGCCCGGTGACTCTGACAGTCACATAATTCACTGCGTGAACCTTCAGCCGGGCGATGGGCCTGGGGATAGGGACACTGCACCAGTTGACGACTTCGTGGAACGGATGCTGAAGCTCCAGCCGCAGCTCCGGTCGGTCCTGGACAGGCCCCTTCCGCACAATGTCAGCCGCCAGCTCGGATCGGTCACCTGGCGCCAGCTCGAAGCGGTTGGCTGCCTGCCTCCGGAAGGCATGCCCATGCGGCGGTTTGCGGCGTCGATGGGGATCACCGGAGCGGCGGCGACCGCCATGGCCAACCGGATGATCCGCCAGGGGCTGGTTGAGCGCCGGGACGATCCCCAGGACCGGCGCACCGTCTGGCTGGCGCCAACCCCACGGGCGGCCCGCGCCCTGGAGGTGTATCGCGGCTGGCGGAGACGCTCCCTGAGGCGTCTCGGGCAGGAGCTGGATGCATCCCAGAGGGACATCCTCGTGGATGTTCTGAGTGCCTTCGTTGGCAGCGGCCTGGGACCCCCGGACCCCGACACCTAGCTCGAGCCCGCGAAGGGGTTGTCAGCGCAGCCGGCCGGCTGAGCTGGAGCCGGGCGGGCTGAGTCGCCCGTCGGCCTCTGCCTGCTGCACGTTGTTCGCCCTTGCTCAGTTCGAGCTGGACGCCGTCATCGCCGGCCCGGAAACGAGGTGACCATGTCCTAAGGCATCACCTCTCCAGTGTCCGCGCGGCAGCCGGCGCCGAGTGGGATCGGCGAGAGCCACAAAGACCTGAGCGACCTCGGCTTCGGCGTGCGGGCTCAGGGGCTCGGGAACCGCTCGGCCCGCTCCCGGAGCCCGCGCAACTCCTCGGCCCACCCGCCGGCGTTGCCGTCGAGGGCCGCCCGGCGTACCGATTCCGGCGCATCCAACGGCGCGAACCCACTTTCCAACACAGCCACCCTGATCCCGCCGCTGGTGGGCTCGACCTGGAACTCGACCAGGGTCGCCCTGCCTGAGCCGAGCTCCTCACCCGAGAACTGGCTCGCCCACCGGAAGGCGACATAGGTCAGAGGCTTGATGTCGACAACCTCGACCGCGAATCGCCCCCAATCCTTGCTCTCCCGCACGACTTGGTGGCCTGGCGTTCGATCGACCGGAGCGTCGGCCTCGGTCGGCGCCCACCAGCCGGGCCGGCTCAAAAGGTCCCAGACCCGATCCGCGCTGGCATTGATGATGACCTGCTGCTCAATGCGGTCGTCGCTCGTAGGCACGCCCCTGCGACTGGGGAGAGTTGCAGCCCAAAGAGGGCACGTTTTCGCCTCCCACTGCAACCACAAAGTTGCAGTGGGAGGCACGGCCCTGGACCGAGCCCGTGATTCTCACCCTGCTCCAGCCGCCCCGGCCCAGAGCTGTTCTATTGGACGCCCATCACCTCGCGGTATACCCCCCTGGTGAGAGCCGCCATCCGAGCGGCCGAGAAGCGCTGGCGAGCGCGCTCCGCCCCGGCGGCGCTCAGGGCCGCGTACCGATCGGGGTCGCCCAGCAGGGCCAAGCTGACTGCGGCTAGGGCGGCGGGATTGCCGGCCCCGACAACCAGCCCGGCATGGGGTGGATCCAGGATCTCCGTCAGGCCGCCCACCCGGCTGGCCACCACCGGCAACCCTGAACTCATCGCCTCGCAGGCGGAAAGGCCGAACGGCTCGGCCCTCGATGGGACCCAGGCCAGATCGCAGCCAGAGAAGAACCTCTCCCGGTCCCGAACCTCCCCCACGAAGTTGACGCGGTCCGCTACCCCGACGGTGTAGGCGAGGTCCGCCAGGCTCGAGAGCTCAGGCCCGGTCCCCCCCACGAAGAGGGAGAGGGTCTGGCCGGCCGGGGTGGCCAGCGCCAGAATCGCGGTGTCGATCCCCTTGGAGAGGGTGAGGCTGGCCAGCACGCCGACGCGGTGTCCGGACGGCGCGGCGCGGGGCACCAATGGAAGCGGGTCGATGCCGTTGGGTACCACCCGGACCCGGCGCGAGTCGGTCCCCACCTCGTCGATCAGGAACGCGGCGACCGCATTGGAGACCGCGATCTGCAGCTTGGATGCCCGACCCAGGGCGCGCAGTTCGTGGCGGTGGACCATGAGCCTGACCGCACCGGAGGCGAACCATCCGTCGAGGTGGTGGGTGTGGATCATGGGGGCCTGAGCCCGGGCCCGACGGAGGAGGGCCCCAGCCCTCAGCCCGTGGCTGTGGACGACGGACGCGCGCCACTGCCGGGCCAGCTGGCGGAGCTGGATCGGAGCCGTAGCCCAGCTCCTGCCTCCCACCGAGATGGTGGCAACGGCGATCCCCGCGCCGCCGCAGCGGTCGACGAGCTCGCCCGGCGGACAGGCCACCAGTGCTGCCCACCCGGCAGCTGAGAGCTCTCTGGCCAGGGTCAGAACATGCTCGGGCCCGCCGCTCCGGGAGCTGTCGGCAATGACCAAGAGCACCCGTGAGTCCCTGTTCATGGGTGCCATTGTTCCACCTCACTCACAGTCGACCGGCTACCATCGATCCGATCTTGAGTGCATCTCGCCCAGGCACGGCTCACGTGCTGGTCGCGGTGGCCTGGCCCTACGCCAGCGGGCCTCGCCACATCGGTCACGTCGCCGGGTTCGGCGTTCCCTCCGACATCTTCGCCAGGTATCAGCGGCTGCGGGGAGCGATGGTGCTGATGGTGAGCGGTACCGACGAGCACGGCACCCCCATCCTGGTCGCGGCCGACCGGGAGGGTATCAGCCCGCGCCAGATCGCCGACCGCTACAACCAGGTCATCGCCGAGGACCTGCTCCGGCTCGGGCTCAGCTACGACCTCTTCACCAGGACCACCACCGCCAACCACGCCCGAGTGGTCCAAGACGTCTTCAAGACCCTGCACGACCGGGGCTACCTCCTGCGCCAAGCCCAGCATGGCGCCTTCTCGGCCGCCAACGGGCGGGCCCTGCCCGACCGTTACATCGAGGGTACCTGCCCCCACTGCGGTTACGAGGGCGCCCGTGGCGACCAGTGCGACAGCTGCGGCCGGCTGCTGGACCCTACCGAACTGATCGAGCCCCGCTCGAGGATCGACGGGGAGCCGCCGGTCTTCCGGGAGTCCGAGCACTTCTTCCTGGATCTGCCCGCCTTCGCGGGGGCTCTCGCCGACTGGATCGGGTCCAAGTCGGGCTGGCGCAGCAACGTGCGCAGTTTCTCGCTCAACGTGGTGGCCGACCTCAAGCCCAGGGCGGTCACCAGGGACATCGACTGGGGGGTTCGCATTCCCTTGCCGGAGTTCGCCGAGCGGGATGACAAGCTGATCTACGTCTGGTTCGACGCCGTGGTGGGCTACCTCTCGGCCAGTGTGGAGTGGGCCCTGGGCCGGGGTGAGCCCGAGGCCTGGCGGGCTTGGTGGCAGAACCCGGAGGCCAGCCACTTCTACTTCATGGGCAAGGACAACATCATCTTCCACAGCGTGATCTGGCCCAGCATGCTCCTCGGCTATGGCAGCGGCGGGGAGTTGGGGGGCGGGCCACCCAACCTGCCGCTGGTACTGCCGGAGAACCTAGTCAGCAGCGAGTTCCTGACCCAGGAGGGCCAGAAATTCTCCAACAGCCGGGGCATTTCCATCGAGGTCCGCGACTTCCTCAGCCGCTACGACCCGGACTCGCTCCGCTACTACCTGACCGCCGCCGGGCCCGAGACCCAGGACACCGACTTCACCTGGGCCGAGTTCATCCGCCGCAACAACGACGAGCTGGTGGCCACCTGGGGCAACCTGGTCAATCGGACCCTCGCCATTGCCAAGCGCCAGTTTGGGGAGGTGCCCCAGGCGGCGGAGCTGACCGAGGCCGACCAGGCACTGATCGGACAGGTGGATGCCGGCTTCGATTCGGTGGGCAGGCTGCTGGACGCAGCCCGCTTCAAAGCCGCCTTGGCGGAGGCGATGGGTCTGGCGGCCCTGGTCAACCAGTACCTCGCTGACAACGAGCCCTGGCGGCTGGTCTCCAGCGACCGGGAGCGCGCCGCGACGGTGCTCTACGTGGCTCTCAACTGCATCGACAACCTCAAGGTGCAGCTGCTCCCCTTCCTGCCCTTCAGCTGCCAGCGTCTGCACCAGATGCTGGGGGGCGAGGGGGTGATCGCCCCGATGCCGCGCCTGGAACTGGTTGGCCCCGCGGACGACCCCCACCTGGCGCTGACTGGCGACTACGACACGCCGGAGGTGAGCTGGGCCCCCAGCCGGCTGGCTGCGGGACAACGCCTTAGGGAACCGGCGCCGCTCTTTCGCAAGCTGGAGCCGGAGCTGGCTGAGATCGAGCTGGCCCGGATGGCTGGCCACGCCCAGACCTGAGGTCAGCGCCCAGGGCCCAGCCCAGCCCCAGGCTCCCACGTCGGCACGCTGGCTGGCTGGGAGCGCCACTGGGCCTGGCGGCGCGGCCGGCCGGCGAGGCCGGCCGACTGCTGACATCCCTCGGCTGGCCGCAGCGGCCGATCTCCGATCTCGGCGGAACTGGGGCTGCGGCGACCAGCAGGCTCCGGGTCGCCGGCGAGGTGTCCCCGCAACGGAGCAGGCTCTCCCCCGCCCCCAGCCTGCTCCCGGGCCCTCTTCCACCCCCGAGCGCAGCGGACTGGTCCCCAGCCTGCAGTTAGACACGCGCCCAAAGTGAAGACCAGGCAGCGCGCGCTGCTCGATGTCTACTCGGTGCTGGGAGCGCCCCGCTCCGCCAGCTGGACCGAGCTGCGCCGCAGTTATCGAGCCCGGGCCCGAGAGCTCCATCCCGACGTCCAGGTCCGGCGGCCGGCTCTCTCCCGGCTCGATCAGTCCCGGGCCACCGCCCTGTTCACTCAGCTCCAGACGGCCTGGTCGCTGGTGGCCACCCCGGAGCGCCGGGCCGCGTACGACCTCCTGCTCAGAGCGGAACCCCAGCCCGTCGCCCGCCGGCGGCGGCCATCTCTGGTACCCGCATGGAGTGTTGGGCCCTTCGTCGGGGTGCTGCTCCGGACCGGGCCCGGCGACCTCCACATCGCGATCCCCGGGGGCGACTGGGACCTGTCGCTCTCGCGGTTCCTGAGGCGAGCAGCGGACGCCGCCAGGCCGCCGTTGCTGATCGGAGACCTGCCCCCCCATCCGGCCCTGCGTGAGGCGCTGCGGGCAGCCGACTTCGTCGAGCGACACCGGCTCGTGACCATGGTGGGGCTCGAGGGCCCCGCCGAGGCGCGGGGGTCGGACGAGGAGGAGCTGGACGAGAACGGGGAGTGGAAGCTGCAGCAGCTGGAGCGAGCCCTGACCCGATGGGCGAGCGCCTTCCCAGGCCGACGCCAGGAACTCCCCTACCGGGCGGACGTCAGCCTCATGGGCAGGCTCTCCGTCTCCGGCTACGAGATCAACCTGCCCCATCCGGGCGGGATCTACCAGGCTTTGGAGCCCCGTCCCGCAGACCGGCAGGAGGCGAGGCGGCGCAACTCGGAGGCTCTGCTCGACCTCCGCCTCCCGTCTCCCGCCCTGGCGCTGGTCACGGCCTGGGCCGAGGACCGACGGGCGATGGGCGCGCTGGAGCGGGGCTGGGACGGACTGGCCGCGGTGGCCCAGCTCAGCTTGGCCGAGGTGGGCTCAGCCCAGCGGGCCCTGGAGGCGCGGAGGGGCCGGCGGGATGGCTACGAGCCGCTCCCGGGCTCGGCACTGGACGGGGGGCGGCCGCCGGCCGCCCTGGAGCGATTGCTCCAGGCCCTGCCGACGAGCCGGAGCTGGCTGCTTGACTCGGGCCGGGGCCCCGGCCGGCTCCCCTGGGGCGAGCCGCTGTCCCAGTGCGGTCTGGACCGCCGGCTGGGCGACGCGGCGGCCAGGCTGGTCGGCCGGGTGCTGGAGCGTCTGTTCCGAGATCAGCCGGATGGGGTCCACCTGGTGGCAATGAGGGGCGCTCGGCTGCGTTTTCGGGTGCATTCCCACCCCAAGGCGGCCGGCCTGACCCTGGCCGCTTCAGTCAGGGCCGCCTACGTGGACAACCTCGGGTTCCCCGCCGAGCCCGAGATCGGCAAAGGTTAGACTTGACAGAATTATTCTCGACAAGCTAACCTTCTGCTATCGCCGCGGCCCGGCCGCCGAGCGATCAGCAGCCATCTCGAGGTCCTCCGTTGTCCATGCCCCAACCCGTGATGCACCTTTCCCAGCGCGCCAAGCTGGCCATCGTGGCGGCGGTGATGCTGGGGCTCTTCCTCAGCGCCCTGGACCAGACCGTCGTAGGGACGGCCCTGCCCACCATCGTGACCGACCTAGGCGGGAACAACCTCTACGTGTGGGTGGTGACCGCGTACCTGCTGACCAGCACCATCACCGTGCCCATCTACGGCAAGCTCTCCGACCTCTTCGGACGCAAGCTGCTTCTGATCATCGGCATCGGGCTGTTCCTGGTCGGCTCCGCCCTCTCCGGGCTCTCCCAGAACATGACCGAGCTGATCCTGTTCCGGGGCCTTCAGGGCCTGGGCGCCGGCGCCCTCTTCCCGATCGCCCTGGCGGTCATCGGTGACCTCTTCACCCCCCGCGAGCGGGGCAAGTACCAGGGCTTCTTTGGGGCCGTCTTCGGGCTCGCGTTCTTGGTGGGGCCCTTCCTGGGCGGCTGGATCACCGACAACATCAGCTGGCACTGGGTCTTCTACGTCAACCTCCCGATCGGGATCGTCGCCCTGGCGGTCATCGCCACCCAGCTTCCCAACCACAAGCGGGAGGGGGCCAGCCCCTCGATCGACTACCTGGGCGCCCTGGTCTTCTCCATGGCGCTGGTGCCGATACTGATCGGGCTCACCGAAAAGGGCCTCTCGGGCAGCTCCGGGATCGCCTACTCGTGGTTCTCCTGGCGGGTCGGCGGGCTGATCCTGGTGGGGTCTCTGCTGGGACTGGTGTTCCTCTACATCGAGAGCCGGGCCAAGGAGCCGATCCTGCCCTTGCACCTGTTCCGGATCCGCACCTACGCGGCCTCGCAGGCGGCCATCTTCTTCATGTCCTTCGCCTTCTTCATCGCGGTGATCTTCATGCCCCGCTACTACCAGGCGGTTCGGGGCATCAGCGCCACTGCCTCCGGCTACATGCTCTGGCCCCTGCTGTTGGGCTTGATGGCGACCAGCGTCGGCGCCGGGTTGCTGATCGCCCGCACAGGTAGGTACAAGGCCCTCTTGGTCGGCTCGATGGCGATCCTCACGGTGGGACTGTTGCTGATGACCCAGCTCACCGCCACCACCGGCAACCTTCCCCTCTGGAGCTGGCTGTTCGTGCTCGGGATCGGCATCGGGCCGTCCATGTCCGGCTACATCCTGGTGGTGCAGAACTCGGTCCCCATCAACCAGCTGGGTGTGGCCACCAGCACCCTGACCTTCGTTCGTCAGATCGGCGGCACCATCGGCCTCGCCATCGCCGGGACCTCGCTCTCCGCGGCTGTCACCACCGAGGTCCCCAAGGACCTGGCCCGAGCCGGAGTGCCGGCGTCGCTCGCCGGCCACCTCTCGTCCAGCTCTAACAGCAGCCTCACCGGGGTGGGCAACCTGGGTGCCGAGCTGGCCCACGTCCTGCCCGCGGTCGCCCATCCCTACATCGGCGCCATCGTGAGAGCGATCCACGAGGCCCTGGCCCAGGGCATCGTCTCGTCATTCCGGATCGGGTTGGTGGTCTCAGTGTTGGCGGTGGTGGCGACCCTCTTCCTCAAGGAGCTGCCACTGCGCACCACCCATCACGAGGCACCGCCGGCCGAGTCAACCGAGGCACCCGCCGAGCCGGCCCGGGAAGAGCAGCTGGTAGCGGCCGGCCCACCGAGAGGCTGACGATGCCCACCGCTGGCTCGACCGAGGCCCTCCAAACCGACACCGCCCGCACCCAGCTTCGGGCGGAGGCGCTCGCCGCCCTGGAGGAGACCGCAGCCCGGCAGTGGCGCCAGGGGCCCGCAGGCCGCTGGGCCCACCGAGAGCTGCCGGTCGGGCAGATGCACATGGTGATGGTGCTGCACGAGATCGGCCCCGCCACGGTGGGAGCGCTGGCGGAAGCGCTGGGGATCAGCCTGCCCTCCGCCAGCTCGGCTCTGGACCGCCTGGAGGAGCATGGGCTGGCGATCCGCACCCGTGACGATGCCGACCGCCGGGTGGTCCACGCGGCGCTCTCGCCTGAGGGGATCGCCGCCGCCGAGGCGGCCTCCGGATACCACCACCAGGAGGCGCTCCAGCTCCTCTGCGGCTTCGACACTCAGGAGCTCCAGGCCCTTCTCAAGGTGCTGGCGGCCGTCCACCGATGCCTCGAGGGCGGGTCGCACCAGAGCCGGGGCTGACTCTCCCAAGCGGCGGAGGTTCGAGCCGGAATCGGGGTCGGACGATCAGAAGGTGCCGGATTGATGGGGATCCGTGCCGGGGAAGGAGTTCCGCCACGGAGGCAGCCGCAGGCTCGGCATCCTCTGTGGAGCTAGCATCACCGGGTCGGGCCCAGCCCCGCTAGCAAGGGCCCGGCCGCGTTACCTGACAGATACCGCACCGGCCAGGTGTTGGAGACCCTCGTCCTCCCCGATCCCACGGCGAAGACCGGCCCCCTGCTTGCTCCCACCACCTAGGTCATCCGGAATCGCCGTGGCCGTTTGCTGACGAGGTCACCGGCACAGTTGCTCCCTCGCCGCCGACGCCAATGGCAAGCTGGGCAGCCCCGGCCAGCGAGGAGAGGCCTCCCAGGCCCGGCGGGGCGACCCGTATCTCTCTGCCGGCATCCGCAATGCAGCGCTGGCGGGCGCGAGCCACCACCGAGGCGAGCCAGCGCCGCTCGCCCATTGCCACCGAGCCACCGATCACGATCAACCCGGGGTCGAATACGGCCGCGATGGCGCCGATCCCCAGGGCGAGGGCGTCGGTGGCCTGGTCGACGAGCGAGGCCGCCACCGGATGGTGCTGCCGTGCCAGGCGGAAGACATCGCTCGCGGTTCGCGGAGATGGACTCCCGTCCTCGAGCCGACGGCGCGGCCACGCCCGGCAGGCGGCGCGCGCCAGGGCGAGTCCACCCGCATAGGCCTCGACGCATCCTCGGTGGCCGCAGCCACAGCGAGGGCCGTTGGGGTCCACGACAATGTGGCCAAACTCGCCCGCGAACCCATGGGCGCCGACGTACGGGCGCCCGTCGATCACCAGGCCGGAGCCAATCCCCGTGCTCACCGCCACGAAGACGAGGATGTTGGTACCTCGACCGGCGCCGACCGCCCACTCCCCGAGTGCGCCCATGCGAGCATCGTCATTGAGGGCGACGGGAACGTGAAGCCGAGCCGTGAGCATCCTGGCGAACGGGACGTTGTGCCAGCCGAGATTCGGCAGATGGGTAACGATCCCCTGGTCCGGATCGAGCGGTCCGGGAATGGCTATCCCTGCGCCTCGGATCGACCGTCCGGCATCGCGGGCGCGCACTTCAGCGGCCTGGGCGATCAGCTCGACCAAGGCAGCTGGATCTTGAGGTGTCGCGAAGCGGAGCGGGGAGCCAAGCCAGGTCCAACCGCCGGGACCAGGGTCCACCAAGGCAACCAGAGTCTTCGAAGCGCCGACGTCCGCAGCTAGCAGCACCCCTGAATGGCGGACCTCAGCCGAGCCGTCCATCACCCAGGGCCAGCTTCCACGCTTCGGCGGATGGCATCCACCAGCCCACGCGCTTGGTCGACGCTTCGCACCATGGGGTTCGCCAGCAAGGCTCGTGTCAGCCCTTCCTCGGTGGCGGCCCCAAGCAGCGCCCGGGTCGTCAGAGTCTCGAACGCCGCCTGCTGGGACAGGAGCGCGCGCGGCAGCTCGGGGACGGCAGGCAGCGGGAGGACGTCCAGGCGTTGAGGAACCCGGATCGCGATCGCAGCCTCGATCACGACATCGTCGTGGAGCCAGGGGATGCGTCCTCGGTTGGGCAGGCCGACGATGAGCGTCTCCTCCGACCCGTTGAACCAGGCATCGACCAGCGGCACAACCGCGAGCGAGTACCAAACCGCCCTCCGCTTCCAGGGCGTGGAGATCGAGCCCGGCCCGCCCCGCAGCGACCCCAGCACCTCCTCCTGGATGCGCATCAACTCCTGGGCACGGGTGGGCCGACCCAACTGCGCCCTAAGTACACGGTCAGGATGCACGTAGTAGCGCAGGTAGGCGCTCGGCAGGCCTGCGTGCAGCTGCGGAAGTGCAGGGTCAATCCCCTCGACCAAGCCTCCCAGGGAGTCCAGCTCGGCCAGGTCCGCTGGCAGGTACCAGCCAACGTGGTTCATCCCCACGTACCGTGATCGCACCTCCTGGCTCCCCCGGCCCAGGCGCGCAGCGACACTGTCGAGCAGGGTCACCGGGCTGTCGCAGACGCTTACGACCTCCAGCTCGAACCCGGCCCTGGCAGCCTGCTGGACGATCCCGGCGGGATTCGTCAGGTTGATCACCAAGCTGCCCGTCGCATAGTGGGCGACATCACCCCAGACCGGACGCAGCGCAGGAACCGTGCGCACCGCGCAGGCGAAGCCCCCCGGGCCCAACGTCTCCTCACCAGGCAGGCCGAAGTCGTGGGCCAACGATTCATCGACGGAGCGCGCCTGCAGGCCGCCGACGCGTATCTGGTTGAGGACGACGTCCGCGCCGTCCAGAGCCGCCGGGCGCTGGGCCTCGCCGACCACGCGAAGGTCCAAGCCAAGCTGTCCAGCCCGCGCACGGCACGCCGCCGCCATCAGGCCCAGCCGCTCGGAGGACCGCCCGTGGAGAATCAGCTCTATCTCAGGCCTGCGATCCTGGCCGCCCGGCCAGGCGGCGATGGCATCGACGAGCTGCAGCGTCGACGCCGCGTTGCCGCCAAGGACCGCGAATCGCATCGTCAGCTAGGTCCGTAGAATTCCCGGATTGCCTCTGCGACCCGCTCGATCTCGGCCGTTGAAAGCTCCGCGAACATGGGCAAGCAGAGGATTCGAGAGGGAAGGTTCTTCGCCACCGGCAGCTCGCCGGCGCGCCAGGGCAAGTCACGGTAAGCCTTCTGCTCAGGAACCAGCCTCGGGTAGATCACCTGCGTCGTGATGCCGCGGTCGAGCAGATGTCGTGCCAAGGCGTCCCGGGAGGGGGCAAGCACGGTGAACATGTAGTACACGTGCCGACCGCTCACATCATGTGCGGGCAGGGTGAGCGGCGTTCCCGCAAGTAGCTCTCGGTAGGCGGCCGCCACCCGGCGGCGACCGGCGATCTGGTCCTCAAGTTGACGAAGCTTCACCTGAAGGAAAGCCGCCTGCATTTCATCCAGCCGCTCCTGGTAGCCGAGCGCCTCATGGTCATGCTTGATCGCCCGCTGTCCCATGTAGCGGAGCTGGCGCGCTCGCTGCTCAAGATCCTCACGTGAGGTGGTGATGGCTCCGCCATCTCCGAGCGCGCCCAGGACCTTGGTCGGATAGAACGAGAATGCAGCCAGATCCCCGAGACTGCCAGCCCTCCGCTCCCCCAGCGTCGCCCCATGGGCGTGAGCTGCGTCCTCCAGGATAGGCAGGTCGGGGGCGACGTGGCGGATAGCGTCGACATCAGCGGCCTGTCCGTACATGTGCACGGGCAACACCGCCCGGGTGCGATCGGTGCGGACCTCCGCAATCCTCTGCGGGTCGAGATTGTACGTGATGGGGTCGACGTCGACGAACACCGGCACCGCCCCCACATAGGTCACGGCGAACGCGGTCGCAACGTAGGTGTTCGGCACCGTGATGACCTCGTCACCCGGGCCAACTCCAAGGGCCAGCAGCGCCAGCTGCAGCGCCGAGGTCCCGCTCGAAGTGCCGACGCAGGCGCGCGCCCCACTGTAGGCGGCGAACTCTCCCTCAAAGGCCGAGAGGTGGCGGCCCATGGTGAATTTGCCGACCTCAAGAACATCCTCGAATGCCGCCCGCAACTCGCCTGCAATCTTGGCGTGCCATCGTCTCGCGTCCTCGGCCAGGATCACTGGGGGCCCGCTCTCCGCCATCATGGCCGCCTCTCCACCCGGCGCAGGACGTCGAACGTGAAACAGTCGCCTCGGTGATAGTCGTGAGAGTAGATCACGGGCACCCCTTCCTCGGTGGTGTTGGTCTGAATCATCAGCAGCCACGGGACGCCGCTGGCCAGTTTGTGCCGACGCAGGAGAGCCCGCGGCAACTGCACGGCAGAGACCCGCGCCACGGCAAAGGCGGGCATCGCGCCACGAGCCTCAAGCAGAGCCAGGAGCGACCCGCTCCAGTCGAGTGCGCCAATATCCTCGGCGAAGTGGGAGCGCGGGATGACGTCGAGAGAGAGAATGTAGGGCTCCCCGCGATGCAGGCGGATGCGTTCCAGACGAATCACGTCGGCGCCATCGGGAAGCTGAAGAACCTCCCGCTCCTCCGGCGTCGGCCGTTCCACGGTGACGGACACGACGCGGTTGGTGACGTCGTACCCGCACGCCTCCATCATCTCCGTCACTCCCTCCAGCCGGGTGAGCGGACGTCGGACCAAGGGCGTTGCGGAAACAAATCGGCCCCGCCCCCTCCTCACCTGGATGAGCCCGTCGTTCTCGAGGAGTTTCAGCGCCTCGCGGACGGTCGTCCTTCCCACCCTGAACCGGGACGCGAATCCCGCCTCAGTGGGCAGCCGCTCGCCGGGGCCGAGGGCCCCGTCGGAGATGAGTTGACGGATTCGTTCAGCGATCTGGACTGACAGAGACCGCGGGTCACTGACCACCGGCTGCAACTGATCGATGGGATCGGGAACGATCCGGAGCGCACCCCGCGGTGAAGTCACGATGCGAGTTCCACCAGGTGATTTATCGATGCTTCGTCGAACGAGACCTCGTTGATGACCGAGTAGGAGAGTGAGGACTCACGCACGAAGGAGGGCAGGCGTCGCAGCGTCTCGATCAACTCCTCGCGTGAGATCCCGAGCTCGGTGGCCCGCCAGCGCACCCCGGCACGCTCAGCGATCTTGAGCGGGCGGTCGGTGCGACCGCCTTGCAGGAACCCCATCAGTACGGTTCCCAACGACACAACCTCGCCATGCACGAAGGAACGGCCAGTCACCCGCTCGAGGCAATAGACGAAGTAGTGCTCGGAACCCTCTTCGACCTGGGCGTGGCCGAGTTCGGCCACCATGTCGTTGACCTCAAGGTAGGCCCGCACGATGGCTTCCACGGCCCGGTCGGAAACATCCCGGATCTCTCCGCTGAGCGACTCCACCCGATCAAGGATCGTCTCGGCCCGCTCGGCGAAGGCCGGAACCAGCCGCGACCGGCCGCGCTCATCAGCCAGGCGCCAGTCCCAGAGCGCTGTGTGGATCGAGAGCAGGTCCCCCACCCCGGCACGGTTCATCTGGACGGGAGCAGTCTGGACGAGGCCGAAGTCCACGAATACGCGGTCGGCGGTGACGAAGCCCCGGTACTCGACCCGCCCGCCGCTGCGGACGGCCACGGTGTTGGTGACGGAGGCGTCCACGCTCACCGCCGACGGGGCCTCGAACAGTGCCAGGCCTCGGCGCCACGCCACGTACTTGGCCGAGTCCATCGCCGTGCCTCCCCCCAACCCGAGCACCGCAGCCACAGGCGGGACCAGGCGGTCCCAGCGCTCGAGGACCTCCTCCTCCAGCGACGTCACCAACCCGACGTAGGCCGCCTCACCCCTGACCTCGGGAGGAACGAACTCCAGCGGCTCCGGCTGGGCCAGCAAGGCATACGGCCGCGGCAGATCCGCGATCGCCGGCGCCAGGATCCCGCGCCCGAAGACCAGTTGAGGGGCGTGACCAGCTACATCGCCGGGGCGGTTCTCTGCCATGGGGTCTTGATCTTCGGCGGCCATGTCCTATGCCTCCAGTCTATGTCGCACTGCCAAATCACGAGAGCGTCTTGACGGTACCGTCGGGGCACCTGGGCTCGGGCCCAGGGCGGCCGGCGTGGCCGGGCCGCGGTCCGGCCCCAGTTCTGCACCCCGGCTCTTCTCGCCGCGACGGGCGTACCGGCCTGGGACACCCAGCGCCGCGCTGACTCAAGAGGCCACGGCAGGTGGTGGCCCCTGTCCCTCGGCTCTCGGTCTCCGCAACCGGTCGAGTGCGGCGGCAGCACCGCCCGTGGGCGGCGGCGCGGCTCCTTGGCCCGCGCCGGCCGACTCTCGGACGCCCGCCGCTCTCCAGTTCCAGCCGAAGTCAGACCTGACCCACGACGACGGCATGGGGGGGACTCTACTCAGAGAGGCTGTTGTCTGTCAACTGATGTCTATTGACTGCCCAGACATCCGGGGCTATGATGGCTCCCATTTCGCCGACCGCTCGGGGAGGAAGAAGCATGGGCGTCTCGGACAGCAAGGGAGCAGAGGTCGGCCCCGGGGGTGAGTTCCAGGCCCAGCAGCCCCGCCACCGCCCTCTTCGGGAGAATGCCATCGGCGCCACCTCCGGCATCGTCCTCGGGTTCGCCAGCGCAGCGCCGGGGGTCAGCCTGGCCGGGGTCCTGGCGTCACTTGCCGGCGCCTCCGGGTACGGAGCGCTGTTCGCCCTGTTCGTGGGCTTTCTTCCCCTCGTCGGGATCGCCTTCGGCTTCTACTACCTGAACCGGTGGCGGCCGGACGTCGGGATCTCCTACGCCTGGATCGGTCGGATCATCAGCCCGTATCTCGGGGCGTTTGTGGGGATTTTGATCATCCTCGCCTTCGTCGTCTCCAACGCCTTCTCGATCATTCCGGCCTCGACGACGCTGCTCACACTCTTCTCCCCAAAGTACGCCTCCAACCACTTCATCGTCATGATCACGGGGACCGTGTTCTTGCTTGCCATCACTGTTCTGGTGGTGAGCGGGATCAGGATTTCAGCGCGCTTCCAGTGGGTCCTCACCAGCTGTGAGCTGGCGGTCTTCACCCTGTTCGGTGTTTGGGCCATGGTTCACGGGCTCACCACCCACGCCGTCGGCGCCAAGGCTCCCAGCCCACAATGGTTCACCATCGCGGGCGCTGGGGGGACAGGCGGTCTTCTCTCCGGGCTGCTGATCACGGTGTTCTGGTACTCCGGCTGGGAGACGGCTGTCGTGGTGAACGAGGAGACCACTCACCGGTTCCGGAACCCCGGTCTGGCTGGGATCTGGGCCCTGGTTGGCGTCCTTCTCGCTTCCGTCGTTCTCTCGATGTTCTACCTGACCCTGGTCTCCCCGAAGCAGATGGGGGCCAACTCCGGCACCTGGCTCGCCGATGTCGGAACCCATCTTGCCGGCCACCCCTGGGGCGACATTCTGGCGTTGGCGATCTGCTCAAGTTTCATAGGCGGGATTCAGACCACGATAATCACCTTCGGCCGGGTCGCATTCTCCATGGGACGCGATGGCGTTCTGCCCAAGGTATTCGCCGCCGTGAACAACCGGACGAAGACTCCGTGGCTAGCCATGATCATCCTGTCAGTTCCTTCGTTTGCCATGTTCCTGTTCTCGCTGTGGTCCTCGACGGGAACCATCGGCACTGTGCTTACCAACCTCGTCAGCAGCATCGGGTTGATGTTCGTCGTGTACTACGCACTCACCGGCCTGACCGCAGCGTGGATGCTTCGGCGCGTGGTGCTCACCAGCGTCGTGTCCTTCGTGACCGGGCTCCTGCTGCCGGTAGGCGGGGCACTGGTCCTCATCTGGATTGGGGTGGAGACCTTGCACGGGCTGACGGCCCAGACCATCTTGACCTTCGTGGTCACGCTGGTGCTGGCTGCCGTCGTCGTGGTGCTGTCTAAGGTATTCGGGAAGTCGGAATTCTACGGACATCCAGCCGACGTCGAAATCGAGGGGGTTGAGAGCTGATGTCCCAGCCGGGCGGGTGCCGTATGGGGTGACGCCTCGCCGGCTGAGCGACCGCCGGTACCTCTGCCGGGTTGGCGGCCGCCGCCGCAGTCTGGGTGGCGGGCGCCGAGTTCGCAGCCGCGGCCGGGCTGCCTCCGGCACGAGGTCCCCTCAAGGTGCCCGAGATCGCGGTCCAGCGCGGGTTCCACCCGGCGCCAGTCAGAAGGCAGCCTGCGTCAGCGAAGACTAGCGGGCCGCCAGGACTCGGTCCTTGCCCCTGCGCTTGGCGCTGTACATGGCGCCATCCGCCACCCCCAGCAGCTGGCCGATGGTGCGACCGTGCCTGGGGAAATAGGCAATCCCTATCGAGGCGGTGACGACAGGCAGGGTGCTCGCAGCCGGAAGCGCGATCTCGGCAAGCCCCTTGCGGACTTCGCGGGCGATCCGCCGAGACCCCTCCCGGCTGGAACCCCGGAGGACCAGGACGAACTCGTCTCCCCCGCAGCGGACCGCGGCATCGTCGGTCCTGATCGCCCCCTGGAGGACCCGGCCGACGCTGTGCAGGATATCGTCGCCGACGGCGTGGCCGCAGCTGTCGTTGATCTGCTTGAAGTCATCGAGGTCGATCATCAGGAGGGCCATCTCGGTACCGTTGCGCTCGGCCATGGCCAACTCCCGGCCGTCGGCGTCCTGGAGCCACCTGGTGTTGAACAACCCGGTGAGGGGATCGGTGATGGCGTGCTGCACCTGCTCGACATAGAGCTGGGCGTTGTACCAGGCGGCGGCTGCCATGTAGGCAACCAGTCCGCCCACGATGAGTTCGTTGGCGACGAAGGCGTCGCGGCGGAAGCGGACCACGTCCAGCATCCCCAGCCGGTGGTCGCCGGAGGTGAGCGGCAGCAGCAGCATCGACTCGTCCTGCGGGGCGGTGCCGGGGAGGTGGCCTGCGGCCGGATGGGCCTCGGCGTCATTGACTCGCTGAGGCGTCCCCTGGTCGAAGGCCCAACCGGTGAGTCCCATGCCGAACCTGAAGGGGTGAGCCATCACCCCCACCGCATAGGTGGGGTCCTTGGAAGAGCGGGCCAGGATCGGCCGGAACTGACCCGAGTCCCAGTCCGCCTCATATACGGCGATCCCGTCCGAGGGGACCAGCTGGTCCAGATAGTCGGCCGCCAGCTCAACGATCGCGCGGAGATCGTGCTCGGCCTGAAAGGCCCTGCCGGCCTGGGTCAGGACCTCGGCGACTCCGAGCTGCTGGAAATGGAGGGGGACGCTCCGGACCCGGCGGCGGGAGTTGGCGACGGCCCCCTGACTGGACGGCTTGTCACCGTCGACGGGAGGCGGGGAGTCAAGCGAGAGCAGCGGCAGCCGCCCGGGCGGCTGGAGCTCGCCAGCAGCGTCGAAGGGGGCCCCGAGGAGGGGCCCATCGCCGAACTGGACCCCAAGGTCGATGAGGGTGGAGAGCTCCGCTTTCTCGGCGATCCCGTCCGCAATAAGATAGGCGCCCATCTGGCGCGCGAACCCGACCAGAGCCGAGACCATGGCACGCTGACCCCGGTCCTGGTCCACTCCTTCGATCATGATCGGGGCCATCTGGATGACGTCAGGCTCGACCTTGCCGGCGTCCGAGAGCCGGGACCGGACGGCTCCCAGCCCGGCCAGCGCCACCTTGAAGCCTCGCCCGTGGAGCTGGGCGGACATGTCGTAGATGACGCCGCTCTCAAGGTGCTCCTGCTCCAACAGTTGCCAGACGATCCCACCGGGGTCGACCCCGCTCGCTTTGACCTCCCTCGAGAGCAGCCCGACGACCCCCCGCCGATGCCAGCGCCAGGGATGCAGCTCCAACGTCACCGCCCCGGGGCTCAGCCGAGCGGCCACCTCCAGCTCGGCCCGGAGCAGGGTGTCGTCCAGAGTGCTCAGCAGGCCGGCAGCCTCGGCCGCGGCCCAGATCTCCTCGCGCGACGGCAGGACGTCCAACCGGGGGATTCGCCAGCGGATCTCATAACCCAGAATGGCCTTGTCGCAAAGGCGGTTGAAAGGTTGAACCATGAGGCGGATGGCATTGGGCCGAAGCAGGTCTCGGATGGCGAGCTCGGCCGCGGTCGGAGAATCGGTCCTCCGATTTCTGGCCGTCCGGCGCGGCGTGACCTCCTGCGCGTCCGGCCACACGGCCACCTCGCCCTGATCCCGCACCATCGCCGCCATGGCGAGATCTTGCCATCGGGCAGCTCCGAGCCAAGCGACGGTGAAGTGACGGTTGTGCAATTGAATTTGACCGAGGCAGAGGTACTTGCGGAGCCCCCACCGGGCGCGTCCGACAGGCGGAGCTCAGAGCAAACCCGGTGCGGCAGCGTTGCGAGCCGCACCGAGCCGCACCGAGCCGCTCCCGAACCTGTGCCCGCCGCCGCCCGGCCCGAGCATGGGGTCTCAATGGAGCCGGGGCTGGAGGGAGTCGCGCTTCACCGAGGCCCCCGGCCAGGGGGACCGTAGCCACAGCCCGCAATGCGGTGACCAGCCTCCTCCCCACCGGCGCGATGGACGGCGCCCCGAGGGGTCGCGCAGACGAGGTCCCACTTCGAGAACTGGTCGAGCCGGGCGAGCGGTTGATGGTGTCCCTCGGGGCACCGCTCCGACCCCAGCGGATATCCTCAAGCCATGTCCCAGCCCGTCCGGTCAGTGCCTGAGGCGAACGGGTGCCTCGGTGCCCTAGCTCCGATGAGCCGGTCTCGGACCTCGCCGCAGATGTCCCCAGCGTCCCCTGGGGGGTCCTCGGAGCCTGCCGGACCTCCGGCTGGCTCCAGCGCTCACGTCACGTGGCCGACCGGTCGAGCATCCGACTGGTGGCGGGACGCCGGATGACGGGCAGCGAGTGGTCGCGGGCCCGGTGCGACCAGCCCAGGCAAGTCGCCGATCGCAGGCGGGGGACTCGGGACTTGAACGGGCTGCTGGCGAGGGTGGGTCGCTGGCCTGGCCGGCCCCGAGGCTCCCTCCGACCCGGCGCCTTCGGCCCCAGTTGAGCCCGGTCAATGCCGAGCCGCCCATCTGGCCGGTCCAGGTGGTGGGGCTCGCCCACGAGGAGGACCCGGTGGTCCAAGCCCAGCCCCGGGCGGGCCTCACCGCGGCGGCCGGGGAGATCTCCCTTCTGCTTTTGGTGAGCCGCCCGGGGGTCACCCTGGGCAGCAGCCTCACTCGCAAGCCCGAGCTGGTGGCCCAGATTCGGCGGATCCGCGAGATCGGAGAAGTCCGGACCAGTCCGATCGCCGGCACGGTCGGCCCCGGCGGCGAGAACTGGCTCGGGTTCCTGGCAGTCGCCCGAATGCCTCAACCCTGCCCTCGGCCACTGGACCGTCTCACCCACTCGCTGCGCGCTTTCCTCGAAGAGCGGCTTCGCCCTTCCAGGGTGCGGTTGAGCCAGGGACAGGTGGACGGTGCCTGGTGCCCGGGCTTCAGCGACCTGTCCGTCGAGGGCCGCAAGCTGGCCGGTCTCGGCCTGCGCCTGACCGGCGGCTGGGGGCTGGTTCGGGGGGTGGTGGCAGTCTGCCCGCCCGGCCCCGAGGAGCTGGCGGCGCTGAATGCCTGCCACCTGGTGTTCGGCTCTGGTGTGAACGGGGCCCGGCTGATATCGATCTCCGAGCTGCCGGGGCTGTCCGGGACCGACCGGGACGCAGCCGCCCGCCTCCTCGGCGGTCCCGATCTGGCTCCTGCGAAGATGTGACCGTGAGCTCCAAACCCCCCTTGCGGCTGGTACTTGACCCAGCTGCCGTCCTCCACCACCGGGGCGCTCCGGCGAGGACCTTTGGTAGCGCCCTCCGTCGGCTTGTCGACGAGATGTACGTCCGCTGCGAGGAGTGGAACGGAGTGGGCTTGGCGGCGCCTCAGGTGGGGCTCAACCTCCAGGTCGCGGTGATCATCTACGAGGGCCGGCGGTTCGCGATCTGCAACCCCGAGGTGGTCTCGGCCCGGGGCGAGGTGGACGCCAATGAGGGTTGCCTCTCCATGCCCAACCGCAGCGGGCTGGTGCGCCGGGCGGAGCAGGTCACGGTCCGCTACCGCAACGTCCAGGGCAAGGGAGTGCAGCGGGATTTCGAGGGGTGGCTGGCGAGGATCGTTCAGCACGAATCCGACCACCTCCAGGGAACCCTCTGCTCGGAGCGGCTCGCTCCCGGCGCCACCTTCGAGGAGGTCAGCGCCGCGGACGAGGCCGATCGGGCCAGCGAGCGGCGATCCAGCCGGGGGCGGCCCAGCAGCCGGCGGGCTGGTGCGCAGGATGCACTCCAGCCCGCCGGCAGGCAGGGTTGATTCGGGTCAGGCGGATGCGGCGGCCTCGGCCACCTCGTCTACCTCGGCGTCGATCCGGATCTTGATCTCATCGCCGACCATAAAGCCACCGGTCTCGAGGGCGACGTTCCAGGTGAGGCCGAAGTCCTTGCGGCTGATCTTGCCGGTGGCCTCGAAGCCGGCCACCCTGAACCCGTAGGGGCTGTGCTCCACGCCTAGGAAGTCCACGTCCAGCTGCACCGGACGGGTGACGTCCTTGATGGTCAGATCCCCCACGACCCGATAGTGGTTACCGCCGCGGCTCTCCACCTGGGTGCTGCGATAGGTGATCTCCGGGTACTTCTCCACATCGAAGAAGTCGGCGGAGCGCAGGTGCGTGTCCCGAGCCCCCTCGCGGGTCTCGATGCTGGCCGCCTTCATGGTGGCGGTGGCGCGACCCTTGGCGAGGTCGTCGGGGTCGAGCTCGATCTCGCCTGAGAACTCGGTGAAATTTCCTCGGACGGTGCTCACCATCATGTGGCGGGCGGAAAACTCGATCGAGGTGTGGGCATTGTCCAGTTTCCAGCTCATGAAGAGCCCTCCCTGTTCGCGGCGATGCGCAGATGCGCGATAATTGCGTGAGCAATCATATAACACGGGTACTTGCCAGTGCAACCATCTGCCCAGGCGTCAGCCGAGGAAGGACCGCTTTCGGCCAGCCAGCTGAAGGCCTGGCGGGCCTTCCTCAGGGCCCACACCGTGGTCACCAGGGCCCTGGAGCGGGAGCTGCTGGCGGCCCACCGCCTGCCGCTCGCCGAGTACGACGTGCTGGTCCAGCTCCAGGAAGCCGACGGAGGAGCTCTGCGAATGTCGCAGTTGGCCGACCGGGTCCTGCTCAGCCGCAGCGGTCTGACCAGACTGGTCGAGCGACTCGAGACTGGCGGGCTGGTCCGCCGAGAGGCCTGCCCCAGCGACGCCAGGGGTTTCTTCGCGGTGATCACCGACGAGGGGCGCCGGCGGCTCGAGGAGGCGGCGCCCTCTCACCTCAGCTCCGTGCACTCCCACTTCGCCAAGCCGCTCCAGGACGAGCAGGTCGAGGCGCTGCGGCTGGCCCTCGAGCAGGTGGCGGCCGCGATGCCGCCAGGCTGTGGCTCGGCGCTCCCCGACCGCGGTGCTGAACCGCCCTCCTCCGGTTCGGGAGCACTCGGCGCCTGAGCGAGCGGAAGTCCGGCTGCCCAGTGGCATCTCGGTGGCCAAGGGTTGGGAGCGGTCCTTCCCAGCAGTCTTGTGATCCCCTCCCGCCGTCCCGGGGGACAGCCTGGCCCGCCGCCGAGCGGTGCACCAGGCCGGTTCGGCCCTCCCGGCAGCCAGGTCGCCGGAGCAAGCCCGAGGAGACGGCCCGACGTTCGGCGGAAGGCGGCCTCCTCGGGCCCTGACGAGATCAGGGCGGGCCTGGCGCCATCCTCGGCAACGGCCCGACCGCGACCACCACCTCCGCCACCGGACCGGCCCGCTGAGCCTCAGGCGGACCGCGAGGCCAAGCAGCGGCTGGGGGAGCTACCTGAACTTGGCAGGGACCTCAGCTGGTGGCCGGCGGTGCGCATCGCCACCACGAGGGAGCTGGCCGACGCCGTCGCCCCGGCGGTGATGGATGTGAAGGCCAAGGCCTGGGCCCAGGCTCCTCTGCCGCCCAGATGCGGGCCCAGGGGGGCTTGAGGTGGGCCGGTCCCACCGGGGGAGCCCTCGGTGCCGGGGGCAGGTCACAGGCACGCGCCAGAGCGACGTCAGGGCCAGCGACGCCTCCGTCGCGGGCCGCGGCTCGGCCGGGAGAACCCTAGCCGAGCAGCTTGGCCTGAGCCTGTTCCAACTCCACCTCACCTCTGGCCAGCGCTTGGAGGACCTCCAGAGGCGACTCGGGTTGGGGCTCGCGCGGCTCCAGACCCAGGCGGGCCAGCACTTGCTCGAACCGCGAGCGCACCGTGGGATAGCTCAACCCCAGCTGACGCTCCATTGCCTTCAGGTTGCCCCTGGAGCCAAGGAATAGCTTGAGCAGCTCACGGTCGGAGCCGCCGAGGGCACAGAACTCGCAGCTCTCAAAGTCCCCCGCCAGCTCCGTGCCGCAGTCCGGACAGGAGAGCCTGGTGAGCTGGAGGTGCTCACCACACACCGGACAGGTTCCGGGGGCATGGTGCCCCGCCACGCTCAGAGCTCCTCCACCCAGACCGCGCCGGTGGTGGTTTCCACGTCCAGCTTGCCCTGGCCCGAGCCCACCGTGGCCTCACGATCCCCGCCGCCCATGGTCCAGCCCTCGGCGATCCCGGCGACCTCCCCGGGCAGGGTGATCCGGCCCAGCACGCTGCGTGCCACGACCTTGACGCTGGATCCCTTCTCCAGCCCCACCTTGACCGTGCCGGCCTCACACTGCACCCGGGACTCGCCGTCCGTGAGCAGCCCGGTGGCGGACACGGTGCCCCAGGTGACCTTGATGTCGAATGGACTGGCGAATCCCTCCAGCTTGGCGCTCCCGGCCTGGATCTCAGCTTTGATCGGTCCCTTGACCCCCTGGACCGAGAGCAAACCGGCGGCCATCTCCACCTCAAGAGCCAGCTCGGGGTTCATCCTTATCTGGAGCGGGCGGAATGCCCGCTCAGGGTGGCCTCCGCCGAAGTTGTGGGGCCCGGCCCGGCCCGGCCAGCGGAAGGAGAAGCCGGAGTCCTCGTCCCCCAGCGCCGAGCTCCTCACCACCAGGGTGTCGCCCTCCCTGTGAGCCTCGTGTGGGCCACTCACCACCGCCTCGCGCACCTCGGCGTCACCGGTGATCCGCAGCGGGTGGAGAGCACCCACCACCCGGACCTTCCGAATCGGGGCCTCGGCCACCGCCACGCGGCGGTTCTGGATCGCCTCTATCTGGGTCGCCCCCTCTTCGGGAGAGAGCTCGCCCGCTGCCACGCGCCGGAGAATGTCCTGCATCGATTCATCAGCTGTCATCCACAAAAGATAACCTGCGCCTTCCAATCTGTCAACCGCCGATTACACTATTCGACCGGATGGTGATAACCAGCCGGCGCCCCTGGGCTGGCGTTACCATGCCGCCGTGAGCGACGGCAGCAACTGGGAGGCCCCGCCCGCAGTCATCCCGGAGATCCCTCCCCCGCCCCGGCTGACCTGGACCGAGCGGGTGGTCTGGCTGGTCTACGGGCTGGTCGCGGTGCTGCTGGTCGTGCTCCCGGCGCGGACCCACTCCTTCGGTGTCCCCGACGCGGTCGCATGGGCGCTGCTGATCGCAGCGGTGGTCATGAGCGGGGTCTGGATGCGCATGGGAGGGCTGAGGACGTCGGAGTGGCTCACCCCTGACGACTACGAGGAGTTCCTAGCCGAGATCCAGGAGGTGCCGGAGACAACTCCGAACGGGCCGCCTCGGTCCTAGACGACCGGCGCACCTCGGTTTCGGCCTCTGGACCCAGTCTCCCTCCAGGCGCCAGCGCCACTGTGGGAGACCGTGCTCAGCCTCTGGCGGGATGCCCAAGCTGCAGTGGCACCGGCGCCGCCGCAGCTTTGCGATCACCTGGCCACCGATGCATGTCGGGCACCGCAGCCTGACCCTCAGCCCAGGCACCACCAGGCCGGCGGGTCCCAGCGCCTTTCGGTTGCCGCCGAGTACCACTTCCTTTGGGCCGGGGTCAGCGGCGACCCGCTGCGACAGTTCCAATCGGACCGAGACCGTACCGGTCGCGTCGTGGCTGGGCTGACCTCTCAGGGAAGGTCCCAGGCCTCGATCGCCGGGACCTCGTGCTCGTGGCCGAGGACCGAGATCGATGCCACCCTGGTCATCAGGTGACGGCTGAGCTCGATCCCCACCCCGAGGTAGGAGGCAGCGACGACCCGGAGGATGTGCCCGTGGGCGAAGAGGGCGTAGTTGCGGTCCGGCTCTGGTGCCAACTCCTCGAGGACCAGACGGGCGCGGCGCGACACCGTGCCCGGCGACTCACCACCAGGGCACCCGTCACGCCAGAGGTCCCAGCCGGGTCGGCGGGACAGGATCTCCTGGCGGGTCAATCCCTCGTAGTCGCCGTAGTCGAACTCGCAGAGGTTGGGGTTGACCTCCGCGGCCGGATGGAGATCGGCCAGCTCAGCTGTGCGGCGCGCCCGTTCCAGGGGACTGCAGAGGACCCGGTCGAACTCGACGCCCGCAAGCCTGCCGCCTACCCCTCTAGCCTGGTCCTCGCCCCGGGAAGTCAGTGGGAGGTCGGTGCGGCCGGTGAAGCGACCCGCCACGGCCCACCGAGTCTCCCCGTGGCGAATGAGGTAGATGGCCATTTGCATCTCAGTCTACGGTTGGGACCCCGCGCCCTGACTTCAGCCCCTGGCTATACTGGGCGACCTCGGGAAGTAGCTCAGTCCGGTTAGAGTGCACGGTTCGGGACCGTGAGGTCGGCGGTTCGAATCCGCCCTTCCCGACCACTTCCCCTGCTGGCGTCTAAATCTGAGGTCAAGTCCCGCGGAGTCGTGTAACAGCGGGCGGGCGCAGGGGCAGATCCATGAGGCAGCCAGCCCAGCGGCTAGGGGTCGGTGAGCCGGGCATCGGCGCTGGGGTCCAGTCGGCCATGGACTGTTGGGAGTAGTGGCAGCGGCCATCCTGCCACTCGCCGTGCGGGTCTTGGGGAATCGCGGTGGACAGCCTCAGCAGAGAGGCTGAATCGGGGAAGATGCCCGCCACCTTGGCCCTACGGTCAATCTCGGCGTTCACCCGCTCCAGGACGTTGGTGGAGCGGATCGAGCGCCAGTGCTCGCTGGGGAAGGCCAGCTGGAACAGGATGTCGGCTTCGGCATCCCGGAGGAGTTTGGCCACCTTGGCGTAGCGGGGCTGGAGCAGCTCCGCTGCTTAGGCTGAAGTTCGGTGGCCGGTCGAATTCGATCCGAGTTCCACGATCGTCTGGTACCTAGTCAGACGAAGTTGCACAGCCCGCGCCCACGGAAGCATGCTGACGATGCTCTGGGGCAACGTAGTCAGAACCGGCGCGGTTCCCCCAACTCGTGCTGAGTTCAGCTGTTTCCCGAACTTCGGCTTAGGAGGTCGCCTGGCTCGCGGCCTGCTGGGTGGGCTGGGCGAACACCGTCTTCACCAGCGCCAGCGCCGCTCGCAACCCCTCATGGGCATCCGAGATCACCAGCTGCACGCCGTTCAGGCCTCGGGCCACCAGCTACCGGCAGGACTCCACCCAGAAGGCCTCGGTCTCGCTGGCGCCAACCGTCACCCTCAGGACCTCCTTCTCGCCCGTCTCCCGCACCCCAATCGCCACCACCACGGCCTGGCTCACAATCCGGCCGCCCCGGCGCACCATCCCGTAGGTGGCGTCGAGCCAGACGTAGGGGTGGGCGGCGCCGTCCAGGGGCCGGTCCACAACAGCGCCAGCTCCTGGTCCAACTCCCGGCAGATCCGGCTCACCTCGCTCTTAGAGACACGGTAGCCCCCATCGCCGCCACCAGGTCGTCGACCTTGCTGGTGCTCACCCCGTGCACCCAGGCCTCCTGGATCAGCGCCCAGAGGGCTCGCTCGATCCGACACCAGGGTTCCGGCAAGCTGGGCAGGAAGCTCCCCTGGCCGAGCTTGCGGATCCCCAGCTCCAGCCGCCCCAACCGGGTGTCCAGGATCCGGGGACGGTGCCCGTTGTGGCACGGCACCCGTCCCTCGCTGCGCTCGTGGGGCTGGGCTCCCACCACCCCAGCCGCCTCCACCTCGATCACGGCCTGCAGGGTGTGCTCCAGGATCTCTCGCAAAGTGTCGTGGTCCGAGGTCGAGACGTAGTCAAGCAGAGCGTTGAGTGGCATGCTGGTGGGGGTCATCGTGTCTCGTGGTCTGTGCAGAGGGTCGGTTGCACGGTGGCCTCTTTTGTGCTTTCCTCGAGCACGACCTCGGCCCCGCCATTTGCACCAATCCTAGGCACGCGACCATGTCTTTCCGACGAAGCCGGGGCAAGGCGACTACGAGACAAGCAGGTCAGAGAGCAGACGAATGAGCTCGTCCAGGGCAGATGAGTATGTATGGCCGCGCGGTCGTCCGTACCCCAGGACCAGCGCCTGCTCCGCCGTCGCGGCTCCTTGCGAATAGAATCCCATTCCCTGGACCGCTATGCCTCGCGCGAACGCAGCTGCGATGATGGCCGCCTCCGAGGGTGCTCCCTGAGGCAGACGCAGCACGACATGAAGTCCTGCTGCGATCCCCTCCACATGGACGCCGGGGATGCGCGACGTTACACCGTCGATCAGTTGGTCCCGTCGTTGTCGGTACTGTGCTCTCATTCGACGCACGTGCCGATCGAAGACGCTTGTCACCAGCAGGTCGTTCAACACCATCTGATCGAGGATGGCTCCCTGGCGATCAGCCAGCACCTTCGCCGTGACGAGCCGCCTCAAGAGTCGTTGGGGCGCAACGATCCAGGAGAGACGCAAGGCCGGAGCCAAGGTCTTGCTCGTGGTTCCAACATATGCGACACGGCTGGGATCGAGCTCTTGCAGCGCCCCGACAGGGTCGCGATCATAGCGAAACTCGCCGTCATAGTCATCCTCGATGATAAGCGTGTCGTTCCCCGTCGCCCAGTCGATTAGAGAGGACCGGCGGCTCGGTGCCAGCACCACACCCATGGGGTACTGATGTGCTGGCGTGACGACGACAGCGGCGTCTTCGGGCGTGAGTTGGGAGACCGGAATGCCGTCTGCATCGATGGCGACGGCATGAGTCTCCAGCCCGGCGTGTTGCAGGATCGCCCTATGCCACAGAAGTCCCGGATCCTCCACAGCGACCCGCCTCGCTCCCTGGTCGCGCAGCGTTCGCCCGATCAGATCCAGGGCCTGACTGTAACCGCTGCAGAGGACTATGCATTGGGGATCCGCTCGGACGCCGCGCGCTCGAGACAGGTAGCTGGCTAGGGAAACGCGGAGCGCCTCGCTGCCGCGGGGATCGCCGTAGTCGAGCGCCGAACTCGACACCGTGCTCAAGACGCGTCGGACACTGCGAAGCCACTCTCGACGCGGGAAGCTCGAGAGATCAGGGCTGCCGGGCCGCCAGTCGAATTTGATCGGCGGCCCCTCGTCGGTTTCGCGGAGAGGCTCGAGACTGGGGTTAGAGCCCGGGGCCCAAACAACCACCGTGCCCGAGCCGGTCCGAGAACCGAGATAGCCTTCAGCCACCAACTGTGAGTAGGCCTCCACGACCATGCCCCGGCCAACGCCCATGTCGCGCGCCAGTGCACGGCTGGGAGGAAGTCGAGTTCCGGGGCGGAGTCTACCCTCACGTATCGCCGCCCGGAGTGCCCCTTCGAGTTCGCGCCGGTGGCCCTTGCCCCCGTCGAGGTCGAGAAGGAGGTCGAGCCCGGAATTGCTCCATGCCCTTGCCATCGGTTCGGACCTTATCACTGGCCCCTGTCTTCCACGGGCTCGCGCCCCGTAGCTGGGTCGGTCCGCTGCCTGACTCCCCGGTCGTCATCCGCGGGACTTGGCTCTCTGAGGAGGAGGCGCCTGCGACATGGCTGGCCTTGCTAGACGATTCTTCAGTTTCGGGTGATCACCACCCGCGGCTCATTGCCTCGACTTCTCCCCCACCGGCCGTGGACGGCGCTCTGGGTCGACGTCGCCATGAGTGCTGCTCCGCGTCGCTCGCACGCTGCGGCTGTTGGGCCGGTGATGTGCCCCAGAGCCCCAGCCACCGTTTTCCAGCAATTCATGAGCATGTCTGAGCCCGACTTTGACAGCCGGAGGGGCTGAAAGCGGGTTTGAGGGGGGCAGAGAGGGGCTGGGCTGAGTTCGAATCGGAGCCATTTAGGTACGACAAGGTCGGTTTTGGGCGCCAATATGTTG